>JAFGNB010000078.1 GCA_016927235.1 Chitinispirillaceae bacterium | reverse complement strand
TACCGCAGAACGCTGCAGCAGCTCGAAGACATCCTCGGGCGCCGTCTCGATCCGGTCCATATCGTCGGCGGCGGGGCGCAGAACCGGCTGCTCTGCCAATTTGCCGCGGATGCAACCGGTCGCCTGGTCGCGGCGGGTCCCGTGGAGGCAACGGCAATCGGAAATGTTCTGATGCAGGCGATCGCATTGGGCCATGTCGGGTCGATCGGGCAGGGCCGGGAGCTTGTACGCAGGTCGTTCGAAGTCACCCTTTATGAGCCGTGCTCTTCCGGAGCGTGGGACGGCGCATACGAGCGTTTTATCAATCTCAAGGTATAAATCGATTTTTATAGTGACGGAGCGTGGCTGAGCAGATACGCCTCGGCTTCAACCGACCAGACGCCGTTGTATGTTGCTATAATTTTCGCCAACTCCTTGAACATATCATTATTTCCGCCGAGCCGTTCGAAATCGTCGATTGCGGTAAGAGCAAGCCTGATGTTCGGGTATATCAGTTTTTTACCGCCGGGAATGTCCGGCAGGTTGAGCGTCGTGCGAACGACCGAGTCGAGTCCGCCGATGTGAGTGACCATGAGGGCGGGCCGGATGGTGCCCGCGGCCATGAGGTCGAGCGCCTCACGCATGTCGGCGACCGTGCCGCCGCTGGTCCCCACGAAGTGTGTCGCAGCGTAGTGCAGGTTGTAAAGGTTGATTTCGGCGGTGAATCCGGGGCCTGTCGGCCCGGCAAAGAAATTGAGGCATCCGTCGCGGGCGAGGAGGCGGTCGGCCAGCTCCGCAAGCGGTTTTACCGGAGAAAAAACGAAAATGTCGTCATACCCCTTCCCGCCCGTCAGCGAGCGCAGCAGAAGTTCGCCGTGGGTGCCGCCGGACGTATTGATATAGTGCAGTTCGACCCCGCAGCGGGTCGCCTCCTCTACGGTGTAAATGGCCGCGGCGCGCTCCAGTCTGCCTCCGTCGATGTCGGTGACCGCCAGAAGGCGCGGCCTGCGGCCGCCGTGGAGGGCGTAATCGATGGCGCCGATTCCCATGGGGCCTGCACCGGCGAGAAACGCCGCCGTACCGCCCTTGACAATCCCCATTTCGTGCGCCCAGGAGCCCGGCGACGTGTGATAGCTGGCGCGAAAAGCGCCGATGATGCACGACACGGGCTCTGAGAGCGATGCGAGGAAATATCCCTCGCCGCTGTAAGGGAGGAGGCAACCGCACTCCATCACTTCGTCGGGAATGATAATGTATGTTGCATCGCCGCCGATAAAACGGTAGGAATACCCCGGCGCGTCGAGAGAGTTGTTTTGGTTAAGTGCCGGCTGGATTGAAAATTTGCCGCCGGGGACGAACGTTCCCTGCCACTTTTTTCCCACCTGGAGTATGGTACCGCAGAATTCGTGGCCGATTATCGTGGGATAGGTATCGATGTCAGTCGGAACTCTTTTATGGTCGGCTCCCTGCAGCGCCGCTTTGTGGGAAGACATGCAGACGGAGTCCGACATTACCTGCGCGAGGATTTCGTCCTCCTTCATGGGCGGCAGTTCGAATTCATCGAGCCGAAGATCGTTTTTCCCGTGCAGCCTGACCGCATTCGTTCTCATGACGATACGTTCCGTTTAATCAATCCGCCGCGGCGACGGCGGAAGTGCTCCGGCCGATCGCCCTGAAAAACCGGATGCGCTCCGCCAGATCAGGGAATTTCCGGATGGTTTCGGCGGAGAAAAATCCGTTGCAGGGTTCGGCCGTCGCCGCCTTTTCATGCCCGATCAGCGCCCACGTCGCATCGCTGAGGTGGAGGAATTCGCCCCTGGCTGCAGCGCGGCTTACAAACGGCTGCCGGGGCGAATTTATATCTTCCCCGCTTATCTCAAGAAGGTTGTTCTCCCTGCAGAGTTTCATGATCCGTTCAAGCTGGGAAGGGGTGTTGCGCGACGGCATGTAGGTCACCGCGTGGAACCCGAGTTTTTTGATAATAACGATGAGTTCGTCGAGATACGCGTCCTCGAATTTCTGAGGCTTTTTGTCGCCGGTCACCGACGCTTCGACGTCGCCGAGATAGGCGTATGCGGAGATGCAGCCGCACTCTTTTGCAAATGAGATGAGCCGGCCGACGTGCGGACACTCGTCGGTCGCCTTCACGTAAAAAGAACTCACGAACGCCCCCTTGAGCACGCCGAGGAGGTCATATTCGTAAAACGGTGCGCTGCAGTCGAGAAGACGGCCGCAGATTTCCGGTGCGACGGAAATGCCCAGCCGTTCGGTAAGGAAGTCGATAAGCGGCCTTCCCTTTCCAATGGTCAAGACCAGACGACGCGAAAGCGCATACAGGAGGTGCCGCTCCGTCACCGTGCCTCCTTCACAGTGGTTGGACAGGGGAAGCACATCGAAATCGTAGCTGAGCGTGATGGAAAACGGAAGCAACAGCATGTTGATCCGGTCGACCATCGCCCTGTTGCGCCGGTGGCGGGCGCGGATAAGCGGCTTGAAAAAGTTTTTAACGGCGGTTATCCGGTTGTGCGGTATGCCGTGCAGGGAAATGTAGGCGTTGGAAAGCTGGTCGGGATTATTGATCCTTCTGCCCCGCAGCGGAGTCTCTGAGAAATCGGCGCGGCATTCAACGCCGATAGTCGTGGCAATGCCGACAACGTTCCCCGCTTCGATGAACTCACGCGCGCCGCAGATCGAGTCGTGATCCATGATGCCCGCGGACCGCAGGCCCGCCCGGTATGCCTCCCATACGGCCATGGCCGGCGAGTAAATCGAAAACGAATAGGTCGTATGTATATGGTTATTGACGCCGTCGCACCTCTTCGGCGCGTCCAGTGTTCCGGCTTTCACGGCCGCCATGAGCCGGCGCAGGCTTTCGAGCCGTACCGTTCTGCGGCGATCGTTCAGTGCCGCGACCAGCCGCTCGAATCCATACTCCATGATGCGTCCTTTGCTTCCGCACATCTATCTCAGCATCACCTGTCCGCCGGTGACCGGAACGGCCTGGCCCGTTTCGTACGTCTGCTCGATGAGGTACATGACTGCCAGCGCCACATGACGCACCGAACACCCCTTTTTCATGGGCACTTTACTTTCGTAAAAATGCTTGACGTCCTCCACGGTTTTCGCTCCCGGCACCTTGTTGGCGCGCAGGTACTGGGCGAAAAGTCCTCCGACCGGGTCCGACCAGAGGGGGCCCTCGAAATAGTTTCCCGGGCAGACCGCATTGACCTTGATATTATGATCGACAAGCTCGAGCGCGAAACTCTGCGTCAGGCCGATTGAGCCGAACTTTCCGCCGGCGTACGCAAAGTTTTTATTACTCCCTTCAAGCCCGGATTTCGAATTGATCTGAATGATGTCGCAGAAGGATTCGGGATCGAAGCGGTGACTGATTTTCATATATCGTGAGACGCATTTTACCCCGAGAAAGAATGCCGTATAATTGATTTTGGTGACAAGCTCGAACGTCGCCAGTTCCATCTTTTCGAGACTTCCGGCCCTCAGAATGCCGGCATTTGAAATAAAGACGTCGATGCCGCCGTAAGCGAGGACGGTTTCAACGGCGAGATTTTTTATCGAAGCTTCGCTGGTGACGTCCGTCCCGACCGCAATCGCCCTGCCGGCACCGTAAGCCCTGCACAGATCTGAGGCAAACCGCTTTCCCGCGCGTTCATTGATATCCGCTACAACGATGTAGGCGCCCTCCCGGGCCAGCTCTCCGGCGATACCCCTGCCCAACCCTTGGGCGCTTCCGGTGATGATGGCGATTTTTCCGGCGACCCGGCCTCCGGGAATATTTTTTCCATGGCCCGCCGCCGTTTTGTTCGGCGGTGCTTTTCTTCTGCCTCTCAGGGTGAGAAGAAACATACGGATGACGGCATCGGCCTGCGCTTTTATCGGTGCTACGGCGAAAATGCCCGTGTTCTGGAGGGCAATGAGGGAGGGTGCGGCAATGTCCGACGGCCTGAAGGTTACAAGCGCTGCTTCAATTTCCTTATACTGGGCCTCCGGCTCCTTTTTTTTCGGGATGAACAGAACATCGTTTCGTCCCTCAACAGCATCGGCAAAGGACTCCTTTGAACGGATAATTGGAGTAATGGACGGATCGCAAAAAAAGGCCGTTACGCACCCGCCGCCGAAGCGCGGCCGCAGCAGCGCCCTGACCGCCGGGGCCGCCAGGGACGCCTGTTCTTTTGATTGCCCCTGTTTCGGCATCATAATGGGAGTACTCATGTAGCTTCTCTATGTACCATATTTTGTGGCAATAATATAAAGCTTTTTTCTTCATAATGCAAGAAAATATGAAGCAAATTGATATTATTGATGTTTTTAGATGTTTATTTAACGGCAGGAAACGGCAAAAGGCTATAGAATTTTGTTGTTAAAACTTTTTTTCAGCCCCGATTCTTCCGGCTTATCGGTGACGATAAAGTCGATTTCGGATATATCGCACACCTTAATACCGTTTGCATTCGCGTCTACCTTTGAGGCGTCGATGAGCATGACGGCCCGGTTCGCCGATTCGATAAGCGCCCGTTTGACCTGTACCTCTTCGGCGTGAGGATCGAAGAAACCGATTTCGGGTATGTACGATTCAGCTGAAATGAAGATCATATCGAAGCGGAATTTCCTGATCATGTCGACTATTTCCGGGCCTGAAAGGGTGTGGCTTTTCTTATTCATACGGCCCCCTGCCAGCACCACCCGGATATCATCCCTGTTTATGAGGTTTTTGAATGAGTCGATACAGCAGGTAAGCACCAGGACATTACCCGCAAAAATGGTCTCGGAAAGATAATAGACCGTGGAACTTGAATCGAGACCGATATAAGAATCTTCCTTGATGAGCTGAGCGGCTTTTGCGGCTATTATCTTCTTTGCTGCGACATTGACGGATTTTTTCAGGTCGTGGTCGTAGAGATCTTCGGAATATTCGATCGACATTGCGCCGCCGTGAAACCTGCGGAGCAGCTTTCGTTTTTCGAGCTCTACAAGGTCGCGCTGAACGGTGATGCGCGAGACCGCAAGCAGTTTTTCAAGCTGGTAAAGCGATACCCGCTTGTTCAAATTCACCGTGGCGATTATTTTTTTATAACGGTCTATTTTAAGTGAAGAGTTGCCGGGATGCATGCCACCAAAATACATTACCGCCGGCCGGAAATTCGGATGAGAAAAAAAATAAAGGACAGCGCACTTTGCGCAGTCCCTAGTTTACCTTGCGGTACGAATCGGCCCGCACCCCGCTTCGTCTTCCGAATCCGTCGATGCTCGATGAGGTGTTTTTATAATTCCGAATGGTGCGCTGCATGACGCTGTTGTTGACGTTGCCTTCTATTGTGTAAAGAGACGTACCGCTTGCGTACCGGACGATTCCCGTATGCCCTCCGGCGGCATTGTCATACCGGACGAAATCGCCGTAGACCGGCACGAAGCTCTCCCACGAGGGCGAGTCGCGGCCGACCCATTCATGCTTGTTCGACGCGTTCTGGAACCACGACCGTATGGTGGTGTTGCCTTTGATCATCCACTTTGGCTGCGTAGTGCTTCCGGCATCGCTGCCGAGCGGGTATCCGGCGCACCGGTACGCCCAGCATAAAAATTCCGAGCACCAGGCATCCTCCGGTCCCATGAGATAGCGCCACAGATCGTACGGGTAGCGGTTCTGATTTTTCCACTCGATGCCGACGGAGTCGGAACCTCGGCCAACTTCATTCGCCGCGACCTCCTCCGTGATCTCATAGGGCAGAAGATCGAGCATGATCTCGAATGTGCCGGTTTCCCCGGTGATCGGGATTGTATATTCCACGCTGTCCTTGCGAAGGATCAACAGCGTATCGATAGGTGCGGCGGCCGCGCCGGCGAACCGCCTGCCTGCCGCACAATAGACCTCCTGCGGCTTCTGGCTGCATGAAAATGCGCTGCCGCCGGTTTTAAGCAATTTATACCGATAGCTCGAACCTTCCGATTTGACAACAGCAATAAGCATCGCCGACGAGAAACGCGAGAGGTTGTTACCGATGGAAAGGGAGTGTTCCCCCTGCCCGAGAGCGGCATTGAAAACGGCGGCGATATGTTCGCCCCGCATCGTGAAGAGGTCAATCGAAAAGTGTTCGGTTCCGGAGAGCACGTTGAAGATAAACCGGTTCTCTTTAAATGCCGGTACGGTAAAGCGCTGCGGATCCGGCACGGCTGCCGCAACTGCGGTAATGGCATCGCCTTCAATTAAAAACGCACCGCTTGTATCCGTTGTATCAGCATGCTTGGCCCGGGCAAGTTTGACGACAAGTGTTTTTATGGGAAAATCGGCCTGGTTTGTAATCGTTCCCTGGATCTGGTAGTGTTGAGCATTGAGAATGGAGGTGATGAATACCACCGTAAAACTGATAGACGACCTGTGTTTCATACCTTTCCTTGCCTCCAAAAAATTTATTTATTCCATCCATTAAATGGGGATTATTATAATTATACAATATACTATAAAATTTTTAGTTATTGGGAAGGATGCATTGTGCGCTCAATCACTATGCCGCGGGTCTGGGTTTATGCGGTTTGCATCATAATTACTTTCGGCATTGCCGCCCTTATGTCTGCTGCAAGCAGAGACCCTACTAATCAGCTCAAGGGGTCATTAACCATACACGACCCCTCCTCCCTGCTTATGCAGGGTGGCACCTATTATACGTTCGGGACCGGCGGCGGCGGATTGATCTCCAAAGACCGGATCACCTGGAGCCGGGGCGACAATCCGATAAGCCGCATGGGGAAGCAGTCGTGGTGGGCCGTGCACGGGGGTGATATATGGGCTCCGGAATGTGCGCTCATGGACGGCGTGTATTACTTTTTTTATTCGGTTTCCGCCTGGATGGAGTTCAATTCCGCCATTGGTGTGGCGACCAATACCACGCTTGATCAAAGCGATTCGGATTACCGTTGGGCGGATCAGGGAGTTGTTATCGATTCCCTTCAGGCGGCGGATGGCGGGCCAATGGTAAATGTGATCGATCCGGCAACTTTTTTTGACGATGATGGAAAATGGTATCTGATTTTCGGCTCATTTCAGGGAGGGATACGACTGATCGAACTGAACCGGGCGACCGGAAAACCGTTGACCGAGACGGTACATCCGGTGAAAATCACCGACCATCTCGGCGAGGCCTCCTTTCTGCTTCATTTAAATGATTATTATTACTGCACCGTATCAACCGGCATCTGCTGCAAAGCCATGGAGAGTACCTACCAGATCGTGCAGGGAAGGGCAACGTCGGTTGTGGGCCCCTATACAAACCGGGAAGGAAGAAGTTTTAAAACCGGCAGTTCCACCGGTCTTCTCAGCCGTGATTACGACTCGGACGGCTCGGTACTGCACGCCGGAATGGGGTGCTCCGGATTTTTCTGGGACAGGGATACGCTTTTTATGAGCTACCATGCCTATACCGCACCTGACGGAGCGGCGCTTCTCAACATCAAGCCGGTATATCTTGACCCGGAGGGATGGCTGACCATGGATCCGTCAGAAGGCACCATTATCACCGGTGAAAAGTCGGCGATCAGCCGGGCAGGCCTAAATGCGCCCCCAACTGGGCAGTGCCGGTCGCCGTTTGCAAAAAGGCTTTTCGGTGACGGCACAGCAGTGAGATCCGCCGGCCGGTTTTATTCAATTGACGGAAAGCGTGTGGACGGACCGGCAACCGGCCGCCTGCCGTTTGGCGTTTACATTGAGATAAAGTGAAAAGAGGCGTTGTTCAACTGAACGCCCCTGCCTAATGATAAATAATGACAATACCCGCTCAGCGAAGCTGCACCTCCATTGCGGTATAGAACGTTCGTTCGACGGTACCGATATGGAGTACATGGCATCCTGAGGGAATGTCGGAAACGACGCAGGTGCCGTTATTGACGAACAACGGTGTTTTCGAAAACAGCTTTCCGCAGATCGAGAAGGTTGAAAGATAGAGCTGCCTCCCCTCAATCGGCGGCAGCAGGTAGATCGTCCGGCCGTTCACCCGCACCGGTACTCTATCCCCGTGTTGACTGCCGCCGCGTGTAATGGCAGCACCGCCTTTGGGTAGATCGATCGCTTTGGCACCCGACCCGGGTTCGAGGTAAAACGTGTCGATAATCGTAGTACCGCCGTTATTAATGGTCGCGATGTATTTCCCCTGGTAGCCTTTGAAGCTGTAGTTCCCCGACGCATTGGTGACGCCGTTCGCTTTCGTTTTCCACTCTTCCCGGACTTCACGCCATTTTTTCCCGACGGCGCTTTCCTGAAGTGTCGAATCGACAAGATAGCTGGTACAATTTTCACGCCACATTCTCCGTTTGCACCAGACCCAGAAGATCAATCCTTCAATCTTTTTATGCGCAAAACAGGTTCTCATTAGTTCTTCCACCTTGGCCGCCTGATTCGAGGTGATGGTGAAATCGACTTCCGTAAGCCAGATAGGCTTGTTGAGTTGGTTCGCCAGATTATCAATCTTTGACAGATAGTCGCTTTTTTCCAGATAATCGCCGAAATGACCTTCACAACCGACAATATCGTAGTAATCCGCCAGGGGTTTCACCTTGGCGATAAACTTGTCGACAACGCTGTATCTTTCAATAAGATTGTAATCGTTGATGACGAATTTTGACGTTGTGTCGATTGTGCGGGCCTCCTGCAGTATCCACTTGAAAATATTGGGATCACCGGACGCCGAATCCAGCATTGTTGGTGCGGGAGTGCTGCCGCCCCTGCCGTGAACGATCTCGTTGATGATGTCCCATTGAACGACTTTTCCATTGAAATGGGTCATGGCGCTTTCAATTCTTTCCTGCATTTCCTGCTTGAACTGGGCTTGCGTAAGGTCGGTATAAAGGATCCACCTGGGAATCCAGCCGGTGTGCTCATTCCAGAACAGGTTATGCCCACGGATGGCAATATCGTTTTTCTGAAGAAAATCGACCAGATAATCGGCTCTTTCATAGGCTGGTTCGGTTTTTTGGGTCGTGTCATGCTTGAAAACATATTCCCACTTCATCTCGTTTTCAGGGGTGCCGATATCAAAGTACTTGAGAAACGCCTGGCCGTACGCTTCGCCTATGGTATCGAATGCCCACCTGTTGATCGATGCACCGAAACCGAAATGGTTGCGAATCTGTTTGACGGATATTTCAGCGCCGGAAACACCCTGGCCGTTGATTTTAACCGTTATGTTGCAATCCCTCATACGATGGCTGTAATCATAACCGCCCGCTTTATCCTCAGCACAGCATGGCGTAAAAACACCGCACGCGATGACTGTCGTACCCATTGCAAAAAATGATGAAATATGGTGGTGACGCATACTCCCCCCGGGAAAAATGAAATAAAAAAACGACGCGCTGCAAATCAACCTTCACGCCACTTTGCACTCCCCTCGTGTTCACGGCACTCTCCGGCGTTCGTTTCACTCAATAATATAGGCATCTTACGGATTTATAGTCAAATTTAAGTTTGAAAGGCTACCTCGGCGATGATGGCTTTTCGAGGATCGAAGTGGTCTCTCGAGCCTGAAGAAGGTGTACAAAGAAAACCAGGCTTGATTTCCCGATATTTCTTACTATTTTAGGTTATATTTATATTAATAAAAAAATTTCATCTGGGGGGAGACGTATGATTACCGGGGGAAATACCGCAAACCGGTATTACTGTAAATTACATTCCACTCCTTTTCCTTCAACAGTACTGCTGTTTGGGGTAACGGTGTTTGCCGTTACGGTTAATGCGCAAAACTACAAATACGATTTCGGTTCGGGCGCCACGGCAACGGGGTACACCAACGTAACGCCAAATACAATTTATTCATCGGCGCAGGGGTACGGATTTGAGCCGGGCGCGACCGTTACTGCGGTCGACAGGGGAGGAGAGGATTTTTTACGCGGAGATTACTGCACCGGCACGACGGAATTCATGTTTTCCGTCAAGGTTCCCCAGGGTGCATACGACCTGACGGTTATAGTAGGTGATGCGAGCGCAACCTCAATTACCACGGTGACGGCCGAAAACCGGCGTTTGCTTTTCGACCGCATAGCGACCGCCTCGGGCAGGTTTGCAAGTAAAACCATTACCATCGACCGGCGTGAAGTTAAAAGCCTCGACGGGAAGGTTACGATGAGTATCAAAGAGCGCGAGCAGAGTTATTATACCTGGGACGATAAGGTGACGCTGCGGTTTGGCGGACCCAAACCATGTGTGTGCGGTATCGAGCATTCTCAGGCCGACAATGCGATCACAATATATCTATGTGGTAATTCGACCGTGGTCGATCAGCTTGACACACCTTGGTGTTCCTGGGGACAGATGATTACCCGCTTTTTCAAACCGGGAGTGTGTGTCGCCAACTATGCGGAATCGGGGCTGAGTTCTGGGGACTTTCTTGCTATGAAACGTCTTGCTAAAATCATGAGCGATGCAAAGACAGGTGATTATGTTTTTGTGGAATTCGGGCATAACGACCAGAAATCCGACGCAGGCATAACTGCATACCCAACCAATCTTAAAACCTTTCGCGATCAAATTTGTGCCAAAAACGCCATCCCGATATTCGTGTCGCCTACGGCGCGCGACGGCGAAACCGATCCCCTGACTTCGATAGGCGGACTTGCAGAAACCATGCGCAAAACGGCTGCCTCACTCAATGTCCCTCTTATCGACCTCAATATGATGACCATTACGCTCGTTAAAGCTCTCGGTTCAAAGAAAAACGCGGTCTATCAGGACGTATCCCATTTCAAGGAGTACGGCGGCTTTGAACTCGCACGCTGTGTGGCAAAGGGGATTTATGAATTCGACAACTCCTTGAATCCGTTTCTGACGGACGAACTGCCGGTTTTTAATCCTTCAGTGCCGGATCCGGTCGATTATCTGGTTACATTACCGAGTGTCAGCGCCTTAAGGCCGGGGAGTTCAACCAGTCGTGCACTGGGAATGAACACCATCGTGGAAATGAACACCGTCGAGCTTTCGATCAATATACGGGGGAATCGCATCCATTACCGGACGCTTCGAAAGGGCAGGGCTGTCTTTACGGTTTACGCGATCAGTGGAAGGTCGGTCGCTGCCGGGACGCTGGATCTTAACCGGCACGAAGGGTCGCTGGTCTGGCGGCAGCTGGCAACCCTGCCGCCCGGCATCTATCTTTTGCAGACACGGTTCAATAATCTTCCCTGCGTTAAGGTGCGATTCTGCATACATTGAAAGCCACTACCGCGACGGTAACCTCGACCGGTTCTTACAGGTCAGGAATAATATAGGCGTTTTGTACTCCAGATTTTTTACACGCAATGTTGCTGTTCAAGCTATATTATTTAGAATTTGTCAGGGGAACCGGCATTAATATTGAAAACCCGGTGTCTAAATCGCGTCCAATACTATTTATGGTAATGCCGAATAGATAATAAAAGGTCCGGTTGGGCAATTAATCGATTAACCTGCGGGAGGTCGTGTGAAAGTAAAAGGCAATTACCGTGTAAAATTAATAGTGATTTTTACCTGTTCATTTGCTCTGATCATGGGAAAAGCCGATGTTGCGCACGGGCAGATTGAAGTGGAGAAACTCACACGCGGGCTTGTCGCCGTCAAGTCAGGCAGCGGGTATTTCCTGAGCTGGAGGCTGTTCGGCACTGACCAGGGGACGGACATTGCTTTTAATATTTATAAGGGAACGACGAAGCTCAACTCGACACCGATCACCGATGCTACCTGTTATCAGGATAATGGCAACAGCACGGGCGATTATTCAGTGCGGGCGATTGTCGGCGGTGAGGAACAGGCAGCAAGCAGCGCCGAATATACCCTTTCGAACAATTATATCTCGATTCCACTCCAGAATGCCTCAGGGTATCGAGCGGGTGACGCGAGCTGCGGCGACCTCGACGGTGACGGTCAGTACGAAATCGTTCTGAAGGAAGAGAACAGCCCGCAGGATAATTCCAATTCCGGAAGGACCGGCCAAACCAAGCTTACCGCTTACAAACTTGACGGAACGAGGATGTGGCGGATCGATCTGGGGATCAACATCCGCGAAGGCGCCCATTACACCCAGTTCATGGTGTATGACCTTGACGGCGATGGCAGTGCCGAAATAGCATGCAAGACTGCGCCGGGCAGCAAAGATGCAGGCGGCAGTTACCTGAAACTCGGTCCGGCGGCCAACGCTGACCATGCGGCCGATTATCGCAATTCTGACGGATATATTTTAAGCGGACCCGAATATTTTACCATTTTCAGCGGCAGAACCGGTAAGGAGCTCGCCACTGTCGACTATAAGCCGCCGCGCGGCACCGTATCGAGCTGGGGCGATTCCTATGGCAACCGAGTCGACCGGTTTCTCGCCTGTGTCGCCTACCTCGACGGACATCGTCCGAGCGTGGTGATGTGCCGCGGCTACTATACGCGCACCTGCCTCTGGGCACTCGACTGGCGGAACGAAAAGCTTACCGAACGCTGGTTTTTCGATTCGAATGCGGGCGGGAATTCAGCCGGAGCCGGCCAGGGTAACCATAACCTGAGCGTCGGCGATGTCGACGATGACGGCAAGCAGGAGATTGTGTACGGGGCCTGTACTATCGATGATGATGGAACCCTTTTAGGGAGTTCCCGTGTCGGTCACGGAGATGCTGCCCACCTTACCGATATCGATCCTGAGCGGCCCGGGCTTGAGTACTGGTGCTGCCATGAAGGCGGCGCATGTGCGGACCTGCGAGACCCGTCTCAGTCGAACGGGGGTGTACTGTGGTCAAAGAAAGGGACCGATGACGTCGGCCGCGCCTGCGCCGCCGACATTACCGCGTCGCACCCCGGCATGGAGTGCTGGGCGTCGACGGGTGTCGGAGCTTACAATTGTAAAGGCACCTCGATCAGCGGGCCGAGTCAAATCAACTTTCTTCTGTGGTGGGACGGCGACCTGCTTCGCGAACTTCTGGATGGAACAACGGTCAGCAAATTCGGCGGCGGCTCGCTGCTCAGCGCGTCGGGATGTTCCGCGATCAACGGTACCAAGTCCAATCCCTGCCTCTCCGCCGACCTGTTCGGCGACTGGCGCGAAGAGGTGATGTTCAGCTGCGGCGGCACGCTGCGTATCTATACGACAACCACACCCACCAACCACCGTTTCTATACGCTCATGCACGATCCTCACTACCGGGTATCAATCGCCTGGCAGAATGTGGCCTATAACCAGCCGCCGCATACCGGTTTTTTCCTGGGAGACGGCATGACACTGCCGCAGAAGAAACCCGACATCGTGTACCCCGACGGCTCAGGTACTTCCTTACGGTCGATAGCTGAGATTCAACCGGTGCAAATGTCCGGCGCGCCGATAAAAGTATACGGAGACAGGATGTTCGTGCTGCCCGGCAAGGCGCCGACCGCGCCCAGGCAGCTATCGGTTTACGATCTGTCGGGGAAACATCTAAGGGATATCATTACGCGGAAAAAGGCCGTCTCATTGAACGAATGCAAAATAGCCCGCGGCGTCTATATAGTGAGAATAAGCGATAAAACAAGGGCGGCGCGAAGATAGCCGACAAAAGGTTGACAAAGGCGCCTGCCGTCAACGGCAAGAGTGATTTTACAAAAAATAAAAATGCACCGTCTTCTTCATCGCGCAACCGGTTATCGACGAAAGGATTTTTGGCCGAAGGGAGCCGTGAACGTTTATTTTTCGACCATGCTCTGGATGAAGGGCTAACGTAGCATTGTGCTGAAGGAAAATTAATTTCATTGAGGAAAAAATGGCTTTATATTATTATTATAGGCCAACCGTGAGCAGGGCCGTCAAAGGAGATAAAGCATGCGAGTAAATATATGGTTATTTCCGAATAGTTCGGTGTATTGCCCAGGTATATTGGCGATTTTCGTTCTTGCGGCTTTTCTTTCCGCCAGCGGCTATGTCAACCCGCTCAAGGGCGATCTGGGAGTCCACGATCCGGTCATGATCAGGGAGGAAGCGACTTCGACCTATCGGATATATTTTACGGGATATAATGTCGGAAGCAAGACATCAAGCGACCGGATTACCTGGAGAAGTGCCAGTTCGGGACTTCGTGCTCCCGGTTGGGTCAAGGAGGAGGTCCCGGGCAACAGCGGCTCGGATTTCTGGGCGCCTGACATCATGTTCAGGGATAATAAATATTGGCTGTACTATTCCGTCTCCGTCTTCAGTAAAAACACTTCGGCCATCGGTCTGGCCACTTCGCCGACCCTGACCAATCCGACATGGACCGACCAGGGCGTGGTGGTTAAATCAAGCAGCTCCGACAACTACAACTGCATTGATCCGGCAATTTTTCAGGACGATGACGGAAAAGTGTGGCTCACCTTCGGTTCGTACTGGTCCGGCATCAAGCTCGTGGAGTGCGACCCCGCTACGGGAAAACCGCCGGAAACAAGGCCGGATTATATTTCGATAGCTAACCACCGCTCGGGTATCGAGGCTCCCTATCTGTGCAAATGGGGATATTATTATCTGTTCGTTTCGTGGGACAAGTGCTGCCAAGGATGCAACAGCACGTATAAAATCGTCGTCGGCCGCGCCACCAACATTAAAGGTCCTTATGTGGATAAAGAGGGTACCGATATGCTTGATGGCGGCGGAGAAATCATCGATGCCGGCGACGATGTCCGCAAGGGACCCGGACATAACGGGATATTAATCGATAATGATACCGTTTTTTGTGTCAACCATTATTACGCATGCAATTCAATCCTTCAAATTCGACACCTTTACTTTGACGACGGATGGCCGTCGTTCACCGGGACGGTTACCAAAGCTCCTACGGTCGGTGTAACAGGGATGGTAACAACAATGGCGCCGCACTATGTACCGAATATCCGAATCTCACTTACCCTTTCCTGCGAGGACATCAGCCGTTCGGGCGACAGGATCTTTACCATAACCGGTAGGGAAATTACGTCCGGACCGCCAGCCGGCCGGTACAGGATACCGCAGGGAATTGTCATTGTCGATTCACGCAGGTAGTCATGATGCATGACTGACAACCCCGCCCTGCCGCGGGAGGGAAATCGCCGTCACGCGGGTGCTGCAAGAACAACCCCGGGAGTGCTTTATTTATTCGTCAATAACAGGGTATGTCGTTTCAGGTTTTAAAGGGGAGACTCATGGAAACAAAAGTTTGCGGTATAAGTAAAAAACCGGCGCTGCTGCTGGCTGCGGCAGCGATTGTTCTCACCGCTTCGGCAGCAACGGCCGCGTCGTTCGTGCACCGTAATTCCAACCGCGTGACCCTGAATTTCAACAGGGCCTGGCGGTTCAACGGTACTAACGGGGCCTTTTCCGGCGTTTCCGTCAACGATTCCGGTTCAGGGTGGATTTCGGTCTGCCTTCCGCAGGAGAATGTCACGGTCAAACACATGTTTTTCAACGGCGGGAAGACAACCGGTTCCGGTGCAGCGTGGGACTTCACCTCATGGTACCGCAAGCACTATACCCCTCCCGCCGCCTACGCCGGACGAATATTTCTTCTCGAATTCGAAGGCGTCGCGACGACCGCAACCGTTTACGTCAACGGCGACCAGGTAGTGATGCATCAGGGAGGCTACACCCCTTTTACCGTCGATATCACGGAAAAGATCGCCGCGGGTTCCGACAATGTCATCGCCGTGCAGGTCAATTCGCACTACCAGTCGGACGTTCCTCCCGAGTGCGGCGAAATCGATTTCTGCGTGTTCGGCGGCATAGTACGTAATGTCAATTTACACGTCGTTGACCCGCTGCACGTTGAGTGGAACTGGGTCTCCATTCCTCCCGCCACCTCGCCCTCGAGCGTCCCCTCCGGCACGGTTACTTCTCATGTGAAGCTGATCAACAATGCCGCATCGGCGAAAAATTATAGGCTCACCACCTCCATCGTCGACCATGCAGGCAACGTTGTCGCTTCAGGGTCCGCCGACGGGGCCATCGACGCGGGTGGCGCTTCGGTGATCACCTACGAGACTTCAAACGGCTCGGTCGACAATTTCTGGTCGCCGGTGAACCCTTATCTTTATAACGTCTACACGCAGGTTCAGGACGGGGAGGCGTATGTTGACGAACAGGTCGACCGGACCGGCTTCCGTACGATCTACCCCATGAGCCGGGGAACTTCCTACAGCGGGATTTACATCAACGGCACGAAGATCAAGCTTTTCGGATTGAACCGTCACGAGACATTTCCCTTTATCGGCAGGGCCGCTGCAAGGCGATTGCAGCGTAAAGACGCCGATATCCTTAAATATGACCTCGGGTGCAACACGGTACGCTGCTCCCATTATCCGCAGGCGTCGGATTTCCTCAAGCGGTGCGACGAAATCGGCCTGATGATACTGCAGGAGGTGCCGGGATGGCAGCATGTGCCATCGAGAGACGGAGTGTGGTGGAACCTGCTCCGGCAGTGCCTCAAGGAGATGATATACCGGGACCGGAACCGTCCCTCGGTCATAAGTTTCGGCGTACGTGTCAATGAATCGATGGACAATAACAGCCTCTACGGGCCGATGAATGATACCGCACGCGCCATTGACCCTTCCCGTCCGACCCACGGAGTGCGCATGGGCGGCACAAGCAGTTTTCTCGAGGATATCTGGACGCAGAATTTCGTCGAACCCGGGGCGGGAGACAACGATCCGTGGATAACGACCGAGGCGGTGGGACACAACCTTCGCCCGCAGGTGCATTCGTGGGACAATGACGCGGACCAGCTGAGACAGGCCACCGCACATATCAACGAACAAAATAAAACGTTCGGAAACCAGTACTCAATGGGAAGGCTTGGCTGGTGTGCATTTGATTACAACTCTCCGCACCCTAATGCCACTACGAACGAAATCGGCGGAAGAATCACCGCCGCACCCTACCTTTCACCCCACGGCGTCGCAAGTATTTTCCGTATTCCGAAGCTTGCAGGGTATCTCTTTCAATCGCAGCGCGATCCTGCCACGTGCGGTTACATGGTATACATCGCCAACGACCGAACCGAGACGTCTCCGACCACGGTTACGGTCTTCAGCAACTGCTCAACGGTCGAACTGTTCCGCAACGGCACCTCCCTCGGATCAAAGAGCGGAACCGTCGGACCGAACCTCCCCCATCCGGTGTTTCAATGGACCGGCGTAGCTTCCGGGGGTACGCTCCGGGCAATAGGGTCTGAAGGCGGGGTGTCCCATCAGGTGAGCCCTCCGGGAGATCCCGTTGCAATAGTGCTCACCCCCGATGATTCGATAATTTACGACGGCGGCGACATGACCCGCGTGGTGGTCTCGCTGGTTGACACCTCGGGCCGGCCCATCCGCTCGAGGGCTGACTCCATCACCATGTCGGCAACCGGTGCCGGCGAATTCGTGGGGGAAGCACGGTCGGCGCTCGAAGGCGGCCAGTTCGCTTTTTATGTGAAAAGCCGTGACGGGGAGTATGGTGCCGTCAACTGCGCCTCAAGCGTTATCGGCAACACCGATATTTCGCCGGGGAGCGCAACGGTAAATGTAATAAGAGAAGCCTCCGTCGCGCAGCGTTTCACGCCGACGGCCCATACGGGCACTGCCGCATCAGAAAAAACGATTTATCGGAAGATAGTGGGAAATCGTTTCCATGTTCCGCCGAATGAGCCGGAAAACGCGCGTGTTTCCGTGTACGATTTGGCGGGAAGACTTCTCCGCAGGGTGACGACGCAACCGGCACAGGTTCTCGATTTCGGCAAAACGGCCGGAGTCTCGAACGGTATCTATTTAGTCAAGATTGAATGCGGCAGGACCGCCGCCGGTAAAGGGTGTAGAGAGGGAAAAGAGTGAAAAAGTTCAGAATCATTCCGCTGCCGGTGGCGGGAACGGCAATCGTGTTGAATTTTTTTCCGGGCTTCGCCCAGACGCTCCAGTCCGCCCTTGCGGAAAAGATCGACATCGTCGTCGCCGCCGATGGTTCGGGGGATTATACAAAGGTGCAGGATGCCATTGCGGCGATTCCCGACAGTAATCCCGCACGGAAAGTGATCTTCCTGAAAAAAGGGACCTACCGGGAAAAGCTGATCGTTCCCTGGAAAAAAACTCATATCACTCTTGTCGGAGAACACGTCGACAGCTCAATAATTACCTATAACGACGCCTCGCTTGAAACCATCGCCATGAACACCTTCACCTCCCATTCCATGCGGGTGGATGCCGATTTTTTCGAAGCCGTAAATTTGACGATCTCGAACACGTCCACCAGCGCGCAGGCGGTGGCACTCCATGCCAACGGCGATTGCCAGGTGTTTCTGCACTGCCGTATTAAAGGGTGGCAGGACACCTATTTCAACAACATCCGGACGCGCAATTATTTCAAAGACTGCGTTATGGAGGGCGCCGTTGATTATCTGTTCGGCTTCGGCATCGTGCTGTTCGACAGCTGCCTCATCAATACTATCAGGACCGACGGATACATGAGCGCTGCGGCAACCTCGCAGAATTATAAATTCGGCTTCGTTTTCATGAATTGTAAAATCAGCAACCCTTCGACCGTTACTTCATTTTACCTTGGAAGACCCTGGTTCGCCTATGCCCGAACCGTTCTTTTAAACTGTTGGGAAAGCTCGGCGGTCAACAAGGCGGGATGGAAGGCGTGGAACGGCAGGGAGGAGACCTGTTTTTACCGCGAATATAAATGCACCGGTCCGGGGAGCAGCACCTCCGGCAGGGTTGACTTTGGAAAGCAGCTTACCGATCAGGAGGCGAAAAGCTATACACTGGATTCCATATTTTCCGCAAGTGCGTTTCCGCTGGGCGAGGCAGCCGACACCTTCGAAACCAATACGATCCTGCGGCGGTTTGAGGTTTCGACAACGCCCAATATGGTCGACATCGCGCGCTTTTTCCTGAAATGCGGCCGCGATACCTTTCCGCCCCTTCCGGAATTAGACTGGCGGCCGAGGGTGGATACCAATTCAATTTATGCCATTGTCAGATCACACACAGCCCGGCTTCTCGATTCGGGCAAGGTAGCTGTTTCACCGAAAGGTATCGAGCTTTACTCCCGCGTTAAAAAGGTCGCGGTATTTCATAACCAGGCGACAAACCGGCTTACGGCGCGCTTCGATCCCTGCTGCGGTTCCGGCAAAATAGTCATGGCACTGTATGATGCCGGCGGCAGGTTTGTTGTACGCAGGAGAAACAGAGCGGTGCAAGGTCAAACGGCCGTTTCATGGCGAATTCCCGTTTTGGATCAGGGGATCTACTACTACCGGGCGGATCTGAACGGCGCCGTTTTTTATGGAAAAATAGGGATTCTCCCCCGGTCGCATTTGCGCTAAAGGTAGCGGGAG
The DNA here is from genome assembly GCA_016927235.1 of Chitinispirillaceae bacterium. Taxonomy (GTDB): domain Bacteria; phylum Fibrobacterota; class Chitinivibrionia; order Chitinivibrionales; family Chitinispirillaceae; genus JAFGNB01. The sequence continues at coordinate 35,654 of JAFGNB010000078.1, read as the reverse complement.
CGGCTATTCGCTTGAAAGGGATTTGATTTCTACCGCTGATTCAAGCCTCATCGAAATCCTCCGGGTGACTTCATCCCGCTTTGCCGAAAAATTTTAAACGGCAAAAAGTAGATTTAATGATAAATTATAAATAGAGTCTGGTTTTTCTGTGGTTGCAAGGAGTATGTAATGGCACGGCTGTATGGATTGATACTATCACTGGTGCTATCCCAGGGCATATACGCCCAGGTAACCGTTCATATATTGAATCCATGGCGCGACGATACCTGTGCGGGGCATAGGGATTCCTTGCTCCTGCAGGGTGAACCTGATGCCGGTTTGAATTGGTCACCGGGAAAGACGATTTCATCTGAAGGCGGGGGATGGTTTTTTTATATTTTTCCAAGAAAAGAATTGTTTGTCTCTCGATTGGCTACCTTTTGCGGTCCGGAGACATGGCAAGGCTGGGCTGAGTATCAGCTTGATTTTCGCCTTGATACTATATTTTCACGGTTTTCTTCTTCCACGAAAGATATTTGGATCGTAATTCCAGAATTGACTGCGCGGATGATCATTACCGACAAGCCTCCTCTAGGCTGCAAGTACATTTACTTCTTGAGTCCATGGCCGATTGGCACTCCACAGATCATTATCGAGGGTTTTGGGGCGCCGCGGATGCGCATGGACACGAGTATCACCCGTTGCGGCTGGTTCAAATATCCTTACTATGGAATTCCAGACTCTGCTCAGGTCAAATTCATGAATTCGCTCGACAGCACGCTGTTTTCAGGCATAGGTTTAGGCGATGGTCCATTCATTGATCTCTCAACGGTTTTTGAAACCAGCGATACGGCGTGGATACTTCCAACACCCCATCCTGATGGTGCCGCAACAGTACATTCGTCGTATCCCGGGCAATCGTTACCCTGTAACAGGACCCTGCTTCTCGCCACCACCCTGCGCGACTGGGACACGACGCACCCCGATGTCGGCGTCGGCGAAACAAAAAGGGGATGCGGTGCGGATCAAAGCTACAACGAGATCACTTCCGGCATGGTGCGCTCTCAGCTTGACGCGAACGGTAAACCGGTTCTCGGCAACAGTACCTGTCCCGTCGACCGGTTCAACTGGTTCACGACGGAAATGGTAACGGGCCAGTATACCAACGCGATGTGCTATAACCTGAAATTGACAAAGAATGATGAGGGCCTTTTTGAATACGATACGAACTATTTTTTCCCTGCCGACAGTTTCCGCTATCTCGATCCAGAGGGGACGATCCCCAACCCGCGTTACGGCGGCGGGCAGGACAATAACGGGAATCCACACAATTACTATTTCACCATGGAACTCTCCGCGCAGTTTGATTACACGAAGGGGCAGACGTTCTATTTCAGGGGCGACGATGACGTGTGGGTATTCATCAACAACCGTCTTGTCGTGGATATCGGCGGCATTCACAACCCCTGCGAAGGCGCGGTCAACCTCGATACGCTCGGTCTCACGGTGGGGAATACTTACAGCTTCAAGGGGTTTTTCGTCGAGCGAAACTGTTGCGGCTCCAACTTCCGCATGGTCACTTCCATCAATCTCAGGACCACGTCGAGCCTTTTTACCACGGTTACCGTCGTATCTCCCACGACGAAACAGTACGACATGTATGAAAAAATTTCGAAGAACAACCTTTCGTGCGACCTGGGTGAGACCGTGATCGATACGGAGAAGGCGATCGTCGAGTTCTACATTGAGGGCCCGCCGTTTCCGCCTGAACCGCCCACCGGGCTTCCTATCGGCACCTCATACGGCGGCATTACCATTGTCAACAACTCTACCGTTATTATTGATACCTCGACGATGACCGGTCTGCCTCCTGGCGATTATCTTATTCGTTATCATCTGAGCAGAGATCACTCGCAGGGGGGTACGATTCCCTTCTCTGTTACGGCGCTGCCGCCCGACCACCTTGATATTCTGGTAGATACGATTCCCATGGACCTTGAAAAAGATGCGGTGGTGGATTCCGTCGTCATCGGCATGCTCGACAGCAGTGCCGAGGCGTATGCGGTAATCAGGGATGCGGACCAGACCTATCTGAATCACGCAACCGACCCGGTGTGGACCGTTCGCGATTCCACGGTGGTAACGGTGGCGCGCTCGGCCGCGTCGCCGTCGCGCTGCATATTAACTAAAGTAAACGAAGGAAACACCTGGCTCGTTGTCAACCACGCGCCGGGACTCAAGCCGGATTCGGTGCTGGTAATCGCCTATGTACAGCCTCCCTATCCGATTATCGTTTCGGGTGTTATGTGCGATAACAACGCGGATCTGGTGCCGGATATGCTTTACCTGACGCTTTCGGATACCTTCCAGACGGACCAGCGGCTCGACTCGGTGCGGATCGATTACCGCGGATTAACAATCACCGTCCCTGTCGCGAGCGTCACCCTCCGGGGGACACAGCTCGACGTACCCCTGCCTGAAAATATGGGGATCGACGGCCGGCCGGAGGGTACGGCCGCCCTCTTCATGACCGTCAGCGGCGAGGTGAAAAACAATTCCCGGGCCTTTACCGACGGCGTTTCACCGGCGATTATTGCCGCCGATGTGCTGGAAAGCGACGGATCGGACTATGATGTTCTTTTTATCACGTTATCCGAGCCGATCGTTACGGGGACCATTATCGGACGCCAGCTTCTGCTGATACCACAGGGCACTGCCGATACGACGGCGCTGACGGTCATCCAGATACTTGCCCCGATCAATGATTCGACGTTTACCGTGCAGGTTGCCCCGTCAGAAAGGGATCTGCGGGTGCATGTCGGCGATCGTCTCCGTTTGATTCCGGAAAGCGACGGCGGTACTCTCTCGGACCGCAAAAAAAACATGCCCCATGATCTGAACCGGTCGGTGGTCATAGGGTTCAGGCCGGGCGCAGCCTCGATCGCCGGAGCGTGGTACCTCGACGTTAACGCCGACGGCATCATCGACCAGCTAATGGTAAAGTTCATGCGTAAGGTTGAGCAGTCGGAGATCGATACGGTCAGTGTACGGCGGAACCTGAGTTCCTTCAGGATACCGTTCTCACGGTGTACACGGGTGAGCGATTCGATATACATGATACCCGTGGGCGACTCCATCGCACGACTCAATGCTATCAGCACCGGGGGACCAATGCATGTGACGGTCGGGTATCCCGCATTCCCGGGCATCTATCGCAACTCCACCGCAGCCGACAGCGCTGCGCCGGTGATCGTATCCGCCATGTTGCTTCCCGGGTCGCTCACCGCGGCGGACGTGCGCGACAATGATATCCTGATAGTGACCTTTTCGGAAGGGGTAGCTCGGTTGGGCCGGTCGCCGTTTCTTTTGTCGGCAAAGAAAGACGGCCAGCGGTACAGTTTTTCGCTTGAGTATCTTGACGAAGAGGGTTCTGCGTCGTATTCGTACCGCTTCAAGGTGCTCTCAATCACCCCTTCGCTGCTGTTTGCCTCCGCAGGAGATACGATCTGGATCGATCCCGCTGCCGGGGTAAGCGACAGCGGCGGTGTCGCCCAATTAAACCCGCTCAACCGCAGGGTACTTCTCCAGGTCGACTGGCCGCAGGCGCAATGGAACATCAGGATTTCATCGAACCCCTTTACGCGTAACACACCGATAACGGGGCAAACGTTCGGCACCGGCGTGGGGACTGCAATTGTATTGATACCGACAGCGCCGGTAGACGAGACACGGGTCAGGGCGACGATTACGATTTACGATCCGGTCGGTACGGTGGTGAAACAAGCGGATTTTACTCCTTTCAACAACGGATTCAGAATGGTATGGAGAGGGGAGAACCGTAAGGGAAGGTATGTGGGGTCCGGGACGTATCTTGCATTTATCAGGGTCGACGACGGCACCAACCGAGGTTTCATTCGAACCATGAAGATCGGTTTTACGCAGTAGTTGCGGTATTTCGGCCCGGACATGCACCGTGCGACCGGTTGAAAAGTTGTTTTATTGTTGCTGGCATGTAAATCTATTCACGCTCTATGATGTAGACGATGCGGCCGCAAAGGACAGTGCCGCCGCCCGCTGAATTGCCGAGCGCGCTGTGTGCGAAAAAGGTTGCGTATAGGACGCCTTTTTGGCAGGGAAATTTTTCAACAACTGTTCACCAGTACGTCATCGAAGTAAAAAACTTGAGACTTTGTTGGGTTTTTTGTTCACTGGAGAAAAATAAATAATTGATACTTTTTTGGCAAAAAGCGTAATAAATGGCTATATTATGGAAAAAAAGATAATTAATTAGTTAATAAATGTTCACTCTATTTCATATACCGTCTTTTAAATGTATAAGAAATTGTTATTTTAGCGCTTAATCAAAGTTACGTCTTATAAGGAGATGCAATGAAAAAGTATTTTGCTATTATTATAACCTGCCTGCTGATTTCTTTCCAGACATCTGCTGCACCCGACTTTTCCTTAGTCGGTTTTGCAGCCGGGGTAACCGGAGGGCAGGGGGGGAAGACCGTATCGGTGAACAACGCCTCCGCTTTCAAGAGCAATTGTCAAAGCTCGGAAAAATGTATCATCCAGGTTACCGGCAAAATAAACAGCGCTTCCACGAGCATCAAGTCAAATAAAACCATCATCGGCGTCGGCAGCTCCGGCGAGTTGACCGGAACCACACTCTCCATTTCCGACGGAAGCAACATCATCATTCGCAATCTCACAATCCACCACTCCGGCAAGGGAAAGGATGTTATTTCCATTTCCGGCGGAAAGAACATCTGGATCGACCACTGCGATATCTACAATGCGATCGGAGACCTCAACGGCGACGGCAAGGTCGATACCGAGGGCGATATCGATGGCGGTGATGTCGACTGGTACGACGGACTCATCGACATGACAAAATCGAGCGCCAACATCACCATTTCATGGAACAAGATCCACGATTCGTTCAAAGCCATGCTGGTGGGCAGTTCTGACAGCGACGATTCGGACCGTAAGGCAACGTTCCATCACAACCATTTTTACAAATTATGGGAGCGGGTTCCGAGTTACCGCGGCGGGACAGGACATGTGTTCAATAATTACTTCACCAACATCGATCACAGTGCCGTGAATTCCCGCATGAATGCGAAAATCCGCGTTGAGGGCAATGTGTTTGAAAATGTCGGTTCGGGTGAAGTTGATTCAGATACCAAGGTCCAATGGGGGCCGATCGGCGCCTACTACAGCAAAACAACCGGATGCTGGGACGTCAGGGACAACGTTTTTATCGACTGCAAGGGCAACCAGCCCGCGACATCAACCTGCACGTTCACGCCGTCCTATTCTTACAGCGATGTCCTCCAGGCTTCTGATGAGGTAAAGGAGACCGTCGAGGCATGGTCAGGGGTGGGAAAGCTCGACAGGTCGGGTATTACGGTGCCGGGAAAGGAGGAGGCGGGCGTGTACTTCGGCGTTTCCACCCATACGGCCCGCACATTCTATGATTGCAGGGGGGCAAAAATAGCAGGGACGGTTCCGGGCGCCGGACAATCGCCTGGAATCTTTATCGTCAAGAACCGTACGGATGTGCGGATCGGGCTCCGTTGTGGAAAATAGGAGTGGTAGGGGGGTGCGAATAGTGGTGCCGGCGTGCGTATTTACGCTCTTATCGCTTCTATCATTCGCCCCGGCTCCCGCCCAAGATCAATGTATCGGCTGGGCAACGGTTGGCGGCGCCGTCACCGGCGGGGCGGGCGGCGAGGTCGTCACGGTATCCACTCCCGCCGAGCTCACCTCGAATATTGCCAAAGAGGGAAAACGGGTCATCAGGGTACAGGGTAAAATAGCGGTCCAGCGGATAAGCATGTCCGAAGTGAAGGACTTGACCATTGAAGGCGCCGGGCGGGGCGCGGAGCTGGAGGCGACCTTTTATATCGAAAGCGCCGCCAACGTGATCATCAGAAACCTGATTATCTCGGCGGTAAACGGCGGACAGATGGATATTTTCAGCATGGAGGAGGGCGCCAATCATATCTGGATCGACCACTGCGATATTTCCGACAAGCGGAACAAACTCGACGGCCTCGTCGACATGACCCACGGGTGCGACAACATCACCATCTCCTGGAACAAGTTCCATTACCCGGACAACACGCTCGACCACCGGTTCGCCATGCTCATCAGCCACAGCGACGATGCGGGCGGCGAGGATGCGGGAAAAGAGCGCATCACCATTCACCACAACTGGTGGGCCGACAATATTACTGAACGAATGCCGCGGGCGCGGTTCGGGAAGATCCATATTTTCAACAACTATTACAGCGCCGCGGGCAACAACTACTGCATCGGTCCCGGCGTCGACGCCGAAGTCGTGGTGGAAAGCAATTATTTTGAAAACGTCAATAATCCGCATATCTTTTTCGACAGCGTCTCTTCCGCCCAGATCCGGATCGACGACGATAACCAGTATGTAAACGTCACCGGAAGGAGGGACGTCGGGCAGGGGAGCGTATTCGCGATTCCCTATTCCTACCGCCTCGACGTCGGCGCGGACGTAAAACGTATCGTCATGGCCGGGGCCGGGCCGTTCGGCACGCCCGTTTCCGCGGAACGGCGGAACAAGTTCTTTATCGGCAGCGCCCCTCAGTATGCTCCGGCATTTCTCCGGCCCGGCGATTTTTTCACTCTGCACGGCGCGAAGCGCGGCGGCCGGGAAAAGCTGGCGGCAATACCTATGGTCATTCCCGCTAAAAAACCGGTGGTGCAATTACGCGTCAATAAGTAGTTTCGGCAGGTTGGTTCTTCATCAGAATCTCCTTGTCGGCGGCACGATTAATCGAATCCCATCGCCGGCATCCTGTGGGGACGGTTTCTTAATGATGCGTCAGTGTGTTTACGCGCCAATGTAGCAGACACTATTTTCCGAAAGAGCTCCCTCCCGCTTTGACAGAGACTGCATGGATGCAGGCGGGCATGAGAAAAAAGAAAGAAGGATGGTACCCGATGAAACCAATTGCCAAACGGGTAAAAATAGTCGCGACCGTCGGCCCGGCGAGCACCTCGCCGGTAATCATCAGTTCGCTCATCAGGCGGGGCGTCGACGTCTTTCGCCTGAATTTTTCCCACGGCGACCGGCGGGAACATCATGAAAGGATCGAGATTATCCGGAGGGCCGCCGAAAAGCTGGGTCGAGAGGTGGCGATTCTCGCCGATCTTCAGGGACCGAAGATACGGACGCGCGCCACGGAGGGAAACCGCACGGTTACGGTGCTAACGGGAGCGGCCGTCCGTATCACCGCCCGCCGGGTCCCCTGCACCGAAACCCTCATCGCCGTCGATTACCGCAACCTAGCAAAAGAGATCGATGCGGGCCGGGAAATAATGATCAACGACGGAGCGATCCGACTGAAGGTGACGGCGAAAAAGCCGTCGGGGGACCTTTCGGCGAAGGTGCTTTCCGGCGGCGAGTACGCATCGCACAAAGGCGTCAATTTTCCCGATGTCGATCTGAACGTCCCGTCGCTTACCGCCAAAGACCGCCGCGACCTCGAATTCATACTCGAGCAGGATGTGCAGTACATCGCACTCTCATTCGTAAGAAAGGCGGAAGATGTGAAGGCGCTGCGTTCCATCGTACAAAAGAAGCGCCGGGATATTAAAATCATCGCGAAAATTGAAAAACCCGAAGCGGCCCGCAGGATCGACACGATCCTTCCCTGGGTTGACGGGATCATGGTCGCCCGCGGCGATCTGGGTGTAGAGGCGACGCCCTATGTCGTTCCCATTATTCAGAAGGATCTTATCAAAAAGGCGAACAGCGCCGGAAAAATTGTCATCGTTGCCACCCAGATGCTTGAGTCAATGATTAAAAACGCCATACCTACAAGGGCCGAGTCGACGGATGTGGCGAATGCCATCATTGATGGAACCGATGCGATCATGCTGTCGGGGGAGACCGCCGTCGGACTCTATCCCGAGCGTGCCGTGGACACCATGGCCAACATTGCTCAGGTAACGGAAAAAAGCAGTTATCTGAACCGTGAAATAGTCGATTTGACAACCGGCAAGCATTCTCCGCCCCATGCGGTATGCGAAGCCGCGGTATGGGCCGGCCGCGATCTGGGCAATGTACCGCTCTGTGTATATACCATCTCCGGGGAAACCGCCCTTTACCTGGCCAAATTGCGCTATGAAGCTCCGGTCTTCGCGTTCGCACCCGATCTGCAGGTGGTGCGGATGCTTTCGCTCGCTTGGAATGTGCGGGCCTTTTGCTTGCCCTTTACGCAGGATATCGCTCGGCTTCACCACAATGGTGAGCAGCAGCTTACCGCACGCCGGCTGGTGCAGTCGGGAGATATCATCGGCATCATCAGCGGAACTAATGCAGTACGCGGGGCGACGAACTCCCTGCGGATAAAGAGCGTGGGAGAAAATTGACGGTGCTCTTCCGGCTGATGTTATTTTTAGCGTCACCATCCGTGCGACGTCGGGGGTTGAAATTCAATCAGGAGATATCCCTTGAAGGGAAGCAGTATCCGAACCGAAAAAATCAGTAAACGGTTCGGTTCTTTTGAGGCACTTCACGACATTACCATTTCAATAAACAAGGGAGAATTCTTTTCGCTGTTGGGACCGTCGGGCTGCGGAAAGACGACGCTGCTGCGCATTATCGCCGGATTTGAAAATCCAACGGCCGGTGAGCTGTATTTGGACGACCGGGAGATCCTTGCCTTGCCGCCGAACAAGCGGCATATTAATACGGTGTTTCAAAACTATGCGCTGTTTCCGCACCTGTCGGTATTTGAAAACGTGGCGTTCCCGCTCCGACTGAAAAAAACCGGGAAGCGGCAGATTCAAACCACGGTCGAGGAGTATCTAGATCTCGTCAAACTCACCGCCGAAACGAACAAGCTGCCGCAGCAGCTCAGCGGCGGGCAAAAGCAGCGTGTTGCGATAGCCCGTGCGCTCATCAACCAGCCGAGCGTGCTGCTGCTCGATGAGCCGCTCTCCGCGCTCGACGCGAAGCTGCGGCAGCATATGCTGATCGAACTTGACGCAATCCACGATAAAGTAGGCATAACGTTCATTTACGTTACCCACGACCAGCAGGAGGCGATAAGCGTTTCCGACCGGGTGGCGGTATTCAATGCCGGGAAAATCCATCAGATCGGGACTCCGGTCGAGATTTATGAAAGCCCGGCGGACGGTTTTGTGGCGATTTTTATCGGCGAAACCAATTTCATTACCGGGACGGTGCGGGAGATGGCCGACAACGGCTACGCGCTCATTGATACCGGACCGATCGGATCCCTCATCGTCAATGCCGATAAAAAGGTGTCGATCGGCGACACCGTCAAAATGACGGTCCGGCCCGAAAAGATAAACATTTCAGCGGAGGATCCTCAACAACTTGCAGCGCACGTCAATGTTCTCCGGGGGAGTGTCGAGGAGATCATTTATACCGGATTTCAGAGTAAATATTTTGTAAATGTCGCCGATACATTGTTCCGAGTTTTCAAGCAGCACATCAACTGCCGTCTCAACGAAAAGAGCATATCGTGGAAGGACCGGGCTTTCATCTGGTGGTCGGCGGACGACGGCTATATGGTGGAGGTGGTGCACCGGTGAGAAGAAACGCCGGACCGTTGTATGTTGCACCGCTGGCACTATGGCTGTGCTGCTTTTTTATCGTACCGCTCGGGATCATCGCGTTATACAGTTTTATGAGTAAAGGTGTCTACGGCGGAGTCGTCCACCGCTTCAGTTTCGGCGGTTATACGGCGCTGTTCAACCCTCTCTTTCTCACCGTCACACTGACGACCTTCCTTATAGCCGCATCATCATCGGTCATCACGGTGCTGCTGGCGCTTCCCGCCGCCTATTTCATCGCCCGCAGCGCCAGAAAAAACCTGTGGCTGTTTCTGGTCATCATTCCCTTTTGGACGAACTTCCTCATCCGCATTTACGCATGGATCGCCATCCTCGGCAACAACGGTTTTCTCAACAGCCTGCTTTTGGCGACCGGCATAACGTCGCATCACCTGCAGTTTCTTTACAATAAGTATGCGGTCCTTCTCGTCACGGTTTACACCTACCTGCCATTCGCCATACTGCCGCTCTATTCGACAATAGAGAAATTCGATTTTTCACTCCTCGAAGCTGCGCGCGATCTCGGAGCGACCGTGTCGCAATCGATATTCCGGGTGCTCATCCCTTCCATCCGGGGAGGCATCACCACCGCGATTCTTTTCACTTTCATCCCGGCCTTCGGTTCATACGCCATTCCGCAGATACTGGGTGGAAGCGATTCGCTGATGCTGGGGAACATTATCGCCCGGGAATTGACCGTTACACGGAACTGGCCGCTTGCCTCCTCGATCGCGATGGTACTCACGGTGGTGACGACCTTCGGGGTGGTCCTTTTTATTCGACTCAACCGTTTCCAAACCGTAACGACCGCACCGGAAGCTTTTACGGCGGGCGGGGTAGACGGCGATGAACAGTAAAAGGGGGTTTTCGTCGGTCGTGTTTACGCTGGTCGTGCTTTTTTTCTATCTGCCGCTTGTTATTCTTATTCTTTTCTCATTCAACCATTCAAAAACGATGTCGTGGGGCGGTTTATCATTTCGCTGGTATGAGGAGCTCTTTTTTCACTCGCGCACACTCTGGAATTCGGTTTTTAACAGTGTGATCGTTGCGCTTTCGTCGGGGCTCATTTCAACCATTGTCGGCACGCTGGGTGCAGTCGGCATCTCCTGGTATGATTTCAGAGGTAAACGGATGCTGCAGGTCGCCGGATTTCTTCCACTGATACTCCCGGAAATCATCATCGGCGTGAGTTTGCTCATATTTTTCGCCGGTATTAAATTGAAGCTCAGCCTTTTTACCGTTTTTTTGGCGCATACGACGTTTAATATTCCGTTTGTGCTCCTCATGGTGACGGCCCGGCTTGAAGAGTTCGATTTTTCGATCGTCGAGGCGGCATACGACTTAGGCGCCCGTGAAATTGATGCGCTCCTGCGGATCATCATCCCCCTTGCCTTTCCGGGGATTTTATCGGGCTTTTTAATCGCGGTGACCCTGTCGCTTGAAGATTTCGTCATTACCTTCTTTGTCGCCGGGCCCGGTGCCTCGACTCTGCCGCTGCATGTTTATTCGATGATACGATTTGGCGTATCTCCGGTCATTAACGCCCTTTCGGTGGTGATCATTGCCGCAACGGCGGTGCTCGCTCTATCGGCTGGCAATGTTTTTAAATATATCGTCCGTAAGTGAGGAGTGCGTATGCGTGCACGCGCGGTATTTCTGGCGGGAATGCTGCTTCTGTCTGGTATGTGCGGCTGTCAAAAGACACCGTCGAAAAGACTATACATTTACAACTGGACCTACTATATTCCCGATGACGTAGTAAGCGCGTTCGAACGGGAGTACCACGTCGCTGTCGTTTACGATATGTATGCGTCGAACGAAGAGATGTTCGCCAAACTCAAGGCCGGCGGCGGGGGATACGATATAGTCTTTCCATCGGGTGATTATGTGTCGATAATGATCCGTGAAGGGATGCTCGAGCCGATCGACAAATCAAAACTGTCGAACTTCGGTTTCCTCGATACGGCTGTGTTGCAGAAAATCCGATTTGATCCCGGCTGCCGTTATTGCGTCCCCTATATGATGGGAGCTGCGGGAATTACGGTGAATAAAGAGAACGTCGCCGATTATGAGCGAAGCTGGAGCATCTTTAACCGTAGCGATCTGCGGGGAAGGCTTACCCTGCTCGACGATATGCGCGAGGTGCTCGGCGCTGCACTGCGTACCCTGGGATATTCCGTCAATACCATTGATGAAGGACAGCTCCGGCAGGCGAAGGCGATCGTTATGCAGTGGAGAAAAAACATAGTCAAATTCGATGCCGAAGCTTTCGGGAAGGGATTTGCCGCGGGAGAATTCTGGGCGGTGCACTGCTATGCCGAGAACGTTTTTCTCGAGCTCGATTCGACGCAGGCGTCGGCGGCGGATTTTTTTATCCCCCGGGAGGGAGGTTGTGCCTACATGGACAACATGGTAATCTTGAAAGGGGCGAAAAACAAGGATGTGGCGTATATGTTTATGAATTACATCCTCGATCCATCGGTCTACGCCCGCATTGTCGATTATCTTAAACTTCCCTCCATCAACACCGCAACAAGGGCTCAACGCAAAGTAACGCCGCGGTACGACTTGACCGATCTTGCCAATTCAGAACTCAAAGAGGACCTCGGGGAGCATCTTGAACGCTACAATGAGATCTGGCAGGAAATCAGAATCGGGAGATAGCCGACGGTGCGGTTGACCAGTTGTCCCCCTGAGGCTATAATTTATCGGACCGGGGAGCGGATGTTGCACTTCTAGGGTTCCTGGAGGATCGATGATCGCGGTTCCAACGATAAATAAAAATATCCTTCGCACCGGCTTGCTTTTCCTGACGGTCGTTGCAGGGGGTCATTTCATTGCCTATAAAATTGTTCATATCCCCACGCAGTTGGAACTGGTCGTCCTCCTGACGGCCGCATTTTTTTACCCGGTGTTGCGGAAGCCGGCGATCGGCGTATATCTGCTGTTTATCATCATGCCCTTTATTCCCTTTCTGCGCCGGTCATACTATCTCCTGGACCAGCGGCCGTCGATAGATCCGCTGATCGCCGTTGGAGACGTTATCATTGCGCTGACCCTCATCGGGCTCTTTTTTGTCTTTCGGGAACAGCGCGAACGGGAGGACCGGAATAGATTCATTAACGGGGCTGTACTGGGATATTTTCTGTATTGCCTGTTCCGGACATTTTTTTTCAATATCCTTCCTCCACGGGAAGCAATCATGCAATTTCATTTTTACGGACCGGCGGTGATTTTTTATTTTATCGGGACATTATACGCCGACAACATGGCCATGCTCAAAAAAATCTGGTACCTCACCATCGGCATCGGCGTGGTCGTCACATTGTATGGAATGAAACAGCTGTTCCTCGGTTATTCCGAGGCCGAACAAATCTGGTTTTCATCGATCTCATTTACTACACTGTTTATAAAAGGCATTGCGCGGCCTTTTTCCGTTTTTCAGTCGCCTGCATGTTTTGCCGATTATATGCTTATCTCGATTATCGGCGTACTGATTATCGCAAGCGATAAAAAAATGAAATGGTCCTTTGCGGTACTGTTGCTGGTCCCCTTTTTTTTCTATGGAGCGCTTATTACCTCGGTAAGGTCCAACTGGATCGGCATTATGCTTGCGCTCATGCTGTGGTTGATTCTGCTGCAGATCAGAGGAGCACGGTATCGTGCCGTTATGATTCTGCTGTTGGGCGTTTTTTTCTTCATTTCCCAGCTGCTTGATTTTTCGGCGCACTATAACGTCGGCATCAATGCGCTGTTTTCGACATTGGGAAGGGGATTGAAGCAGGAGCACCTCCATCTTCTGGTTACGGAACGCACCGGCGCCATTTCGAACCCTTTCGAAGAACATTCGTTTCTTTCCCGTATTGCTTTTTGGAAATATCTCCTCGCACTGTCGGCCGAACCGGTGAACGCGCTTCTGGGACGGGGTATCGGCACCATCAATGCCGATTCGCTCTATATTACCTTTCTGGCGCAGTTCGGCTATCCGGGAGTCATTTTCATCGTCTGGTTTATCGTCGTGACGATCAATAAAGGATTCACGCTGCTCGACAGCGCGCCGTCGCCGGAGATCATCTCACTGGCAAAGGGCATAACCCTGATGAATATCGTTTTTGCGGTAATCAATCTTACCGGCACCCACATCCATTCTTTTCCGGGGGACGTCTTTTTCTGGTTCTGGAATGGGGCGCTTGTCAAACTTACGGCGGTCCGGCCGCAGAATCGTTGATCGTCCGCCTATGAACGTACTTGTCACTCTCGATTTCCCGCCCGAAACGGGAGGAATTCAACGGTATCTGGCCGATATTGTCGCTCATACCTTTACCGCAGAGGACCTTGTCATAACGGGGGGAAGATGCCGCCGGCAGAGGGATGATGAACACCGCTACCCCTGCAGGATTATCCGTGTGCCCCACCTCTTTTTGTTTGTTAATAAAAAAATACAGCTGCTGCAGATGCTTGTTCTGCTGTGGTATCAGGTCGTGCGTCGATGGCCGCAGGTGACGGTGTTCGCGGGTAATATCTATGCAGCACTTGTGCCGGCTCTTATTTCGTTGGGGCGCCCATTACGATATCATATCTATTGTTACGGGACCGAATTGCTCCCTCTCAAGAAAAAGTGTTCATTGCGGGGGCTGATATGGAGAACTGTGTTGCGCCGCTGCACGGCGGTCTATTATTTGACAAAAACAACCCTGGAGCTTCTGAAATACTGCCGCGGTTGTGCGCCCTGTGAACGGATTCCACCAAGGATCGACCTTCCCGATTATCAAGTTTGCCGTAAAGAACCGCGCGAAGGAATCGTACGTCTCCTTTCGGTAGGAAGGCTGGTGCCGCATAAGGGTCATGCTGTTTTAATTGCGGCGGTCTCACTATTGAAGGGATCGGTGCCCTGGAATCTCACCATTGTCGGAGAGGGGCCGGAGTTCGGCAGACTCGGTTCGCTGGTACGACGCTACGGTCTTGAAAATCATGTCTTCCTTGCGGGCAGCGTGTCGGGTTCGGAACTGGCAGGTTGTTATAAAGCCGCCGATATTTTTGTCTTTCCTTCGATGGAAACCGTCTCAGCGGTTGAAGGATTCGGCATCGTTTTGCTGGAAGCGATGGCATACGGTGCCGCGATTGTCGCCTGCCGGAGCGGTGGAATCGCGGAGGTCGTCGATAACAATAATGATTATGCCGTACTGGTTCCCCCCGACGACCCCGAAGCGCTGAAAAACGGGCTGATGGGGCTCATGATTGACGGCAAACGCCGGTACCGCATGGCGTGCGCGGCACGTCGATTTCTCGAGGAAAGGTATGTCTGGAAAGAGGCATAAGTGGTGCGTTCTTTTTCTCAATCACTGGGCGCGCCATCTCGGTGGAGCCGAACACTCCCTTCTTGATATACTGCCGCAGATAAGCAGATGCGCCGAGGTGCACGTGGTAACCTCTGAACCGGGTACACTGCTCGACCGGCTCACCAGTACCGGGGTACTGCGCAAGGTGATTCCGTGCAAACCGAATGTCAATTTTGTAAAACGTGATTCACTGCCCCGGTCGCTCGTATGCCAGTGGCGCGCCGTTGCCGCTTTTCTGCTCTTTGTTCTCAAGGTCCGCCGCTACGTGGTGCGGGTCCGCCCCGATTGTATTCATTCCAATGTTCCCAAATCGCACATGACGCTTTTTTTACTTCGGCTGCTCGGGTATCGCGGCAAGGGTGTCGTCCATATGCGCGAAATTTTTCCCCGAAACAGCACTGCCTACTGTCTCTATTACTTTTTATTTCCCTTCTCGCAGACAGACGTCATTGCGATATCCAAGGCGGTAAAAATTGCGCTGCCCCATAGAATGCGGAAAATATCACGGGTAATTTACAATGGCGTCGCGATCGGTACCTGCGGAAATGAGCGCACAGTGCCTCCGCCGGTGAAGTTTCTCTACCTGGGTCGGATCGTTCCCTGGAAAGGGTGCCATTTGCTCATTGATGCATTCTACGGATTGATGCATTGCGGGGCGTCCGGGTCCGCCACACTCTGCCTGACGGGAGCGACTATTTACTGGGACTCCTCCTACCGCGATGCTCTGCAGCGTTCAATCGGCGAGCATCACCTCGAAGGGAACGTAACCATCGCGGAGATGACCGACGATCCATACCGGTTGTTATGCCGCCATCATGTCCTTTGCATGGCCTCTCGATGTGAGCCGTTCGGCCGTGTCGCCGTTGAAGCCCAGGGGTGCGGACTTCCAGTGATCGGATTTTCGAGCGGAGGTCTTCCCGAAATCGTCGTCCACGGTGAAACCGGACTGCTCGTTGACGAAGGTGATATTGCGGCATTGACAGGGGCAATGGCGAGCCTCATTGCACGCCCTTATAAAATTGTCGAGATGGGAAACCGGGGCCGCAGTCGCGCCGAGAGGTTATTTAACCGTGAACGGCAGGTTCCGCTGACGGTCGATTTTATCATGGACCGGATTACCGAAACAACCAGATGCCGCATGCCAGCAGAATGACGGCAAGAATGATCGCTAGTACCCATCCGACCGCACTTTTCCGATCCGGGCGGACGATGTCTGAGTTGGAATCGTCAACCGCATGTACGGACGGAGATAAACGGGCGCCGTCGGCGTTACCCGCTTCAGATGCGTGCGGGTTTCTGTCGGCGGTTTGCCGAAGCATATTGATGCTGTAAAGGACCGTTTCCTCAAATTCGCTTTCAGTGGTTTCTTGCCGCGCACGTCCGGATTCAGAAATTGATTTATTGTCAAGAGAACAACCGTCGTGCATTTTGTCGACAGCAGCCCCGTCGCCCATTGAAGCCTCCGTAGCAGCCGCAACCGACGACGATGCGGATTGTCCGGAACGCGCGATTGAAAACATTTTGGTTTCCGGGGCATAATCACTCTCCGATTCGACAGGGGCACCCTCGGCAGATTCGTTATCAAGCGTTTCGGTTGACACCGAGACGGTCTCTTCAGGAATCGCACAGTGAGACAACACCGTCTCTTCGGTAACGGCGGCCGACGGGTCAAGAAGAATGTGCCTGGTCTCCTCCGGATTTCCGGTACCCTTGGAAAGAAAGGTCATTTCAGTCCACAAACCGTTAACGAGGATCTCTCCACGTTCCAAATGGCGAAGAAACTCTTTTTCCTTATGCAGTTTTTCTGCAAGAGGAATCCATCCCCCATGTTCATCAAGAACCATCCCTTTATAGACAAGTTCCTCAATATGTTTCATTGACGGCACGATGCCCTCGCTTAAAAATAGGAAATACTGTCGGGATCAACCAGTAGAAGCCCTTTTTTCCGTTTTGTCCGGCTCGGCGGCGGGGGCGGTTTAGTCACTTTCGCTTTTGTACGAAGAGACCGTTTTTTTACCGGAGGGGGAGGGGCGGGAGCACGTGAGGTTGATCTCTGAATAGTGGGTCGACGCACCGGTTTTTTTACCTCCGGCTTCTCCTTGAAGTGCATGAATTTCAATTCGCTTTCGGAGGGTTTACGATTCGGGTTGTGCTGAAAAAAAGTGACGTATTCTTTTTGTGCTTCATCGAATTTACATTGTCGACGATATATATCGGCGGAAAGTTCCCACGGGGTGATATCTTCAGTATCAAATGTTTTAAGTTCGGAGAGCAGTTTAAGCGCCTCATCGTTCTCCATTCGTCCAATTTTACTCAGGGCATTTATCGCTAATGAGGCGCGTTTCCGTTCTCCGGCGATTTTCTTATTGAGAAAAAGAAAAGAATACCATCCTACGAAGATTGCTAGCAGTGTAAGAAAAAACGTAATTATTACCAGCGGGTGCAACGGTGACGTCCGTGGTCCGGAGAGCGCCTGCAGGCTTTCGGCAACATCGTGCGCCTTGATTTTCTGAAGTTGAATGACCGCATACCCGCACTCATTCGAATTGGGAAACTCTTTTATTAATCTATTATAATAATCAACGGCGTCCGCCAGACGATTTTCGTTGTAGTGGAATCGGTATGCAGTTTCGTACAGTTCTAATGGGGTGGTTTCCATAGAAGTACTCCTTGAGCGTCTGCTGGTAAATCTGAATGTCGGTTATTCGCTTAATCAATCATATAACGGTAAAATAGTATCTCACATTGTTACATTCAATCAACAATGTCGCTTCCCCGTCGATGGGTTTCTCAAAATGGAGGAGGAAAATCAGTAACCCTTTTTTATATTTTTTAGTAATGATTTGATCTGCTTTTTCGACATGTTTTTTTCCTGTACCGGGGCGGGAGTGTATCGATCGCAGATAAAGGTCTGTTCACCGCCAAAGGAGACGACCCCGGAAGCACCCCCGCTTCGTTTCCCTTTGAATAAAGAGCATGTCTGTCGCATTTTACAATTAAAGCATGAGGCTTCGCGTTCCCGCTTCAGATGGGAAAACTCTTTGCGTTCCAATGCCTCATCTCTCTGTTTAATGCGCTCGGCTGATGCCAAAGCCCTGTTTTTTGCCACGAACTTGTCGTGATCATATGAGAAGCCCATACGTTTATGTCTCCGGTTTGCGGTAATACAACACACATGACGGTTTATCCGACGCACCGACCTGCAGTGATGACGATAATCCCATCCCTACTAAAATAATCTAAAACAGAAAGAAAAACTACAGTGCCGATGAATAGTTATAGAACCACCACATTTTCTCCGCTTTAGCGGAAGCGTCTACGCAAGCGGCTTCCGCAACGGAGGCTGCGCAGTCGCCGTCGGGAACGGCCCGGCGAACGACAGGGAAATTATTGACTTCTTGACGAGGTTTTTTCACCGGATAAGAAGTGGGCCGTCGGAAGCGATTTGACAATCGAAGCCGTATTGAGCGAAGCGCGACGCTGAACGTACGGATACGGGAATGCTTTCGGACGAGAAAATTTATTCTATGATAATAGCACCCGTCTATTTGTACCGGACAAGATCAATGGAAACTTGTATAATTGAGATACATTGAAGACATTTGCAAATATTTTGTTGCCAAAAGTTATTTTTAAGTGTATATTTATGAAGTCAAGATATGGATTATATCGGAATGCTCCTCGAAATCAACCTGAAAACAGTACCTGCAATTGCGGGAAGATAACATTGTTGCCATGCAGTTGTCGCATAAATTGTCCTTCAACCTTACTTAGAGAGGAGTAAGCGTCGTATGGCACGTATAAGTAAAACTCAACTCATCAAACTTCAGAAGAAGTTGAAAACCGATGCTGCAATCGGTGAGCAGTTCGGGATTACCCGTCAGGCTGTTCATCAGCTGCGTAAAAAGTATGGCATCGATTCGTCCCTCGCCGATAATCCGCAGCGCAATGCCGAGATCGTTGCAGCGTACGGAAAGGGCGCTTCGGGAACGGCTCTGGCGAAAAAGTACAAACTGTCTATTTCCCAGACGTATCGTATCATTAACGAGTCAAAGAAGAAAAAAAAGAAGGCCGTAAAAAAGGCCGCAAAAAAGGCCGCGGTAAAGAAGGCGCCGAAGAAAAAAGCCGTAAAAAAAGCGGCAAAGAAAAAAGGGAAAAAATAGTTTTTTAAGTTGAACCGATGAGGGATTTGCGATTGTCGTCGCAAGTCCCTTTTTCTATTTTTTTAACACTGCGCCGATGCACGGATAACCGTCTGATACCCTATGTCCGACGATGCAACCAACCCTACCCACGGTGCGCATGTGGCGAAGCACCCGGCTTCCATAGACCGATCATTGTCGATTGCGACGGTTATCATGATGGGCTCGGTGCTGTTAAGCAGAATCATCGGACTGTTTCGGGAGGTATTTCTTGCCAAGTACGGCGGAACGTCATTTGAAATGGATGCCTATGTAACCGCCTTCATCATTCCCGAACTGCTCAACCATTTTCTCGCGGGCGGTTTTCTTTCAATAACGTTCATTCCGATTTTCCAACGCCATATCATTGATAACCGGCATGATAAAGCCTGGGAATCATTTTCAAATCTCCTCTGCATCGGATCGTTGCTTTTCCTGGTGGTGCTGCCAACCGCACTGATAACGACGCCGAGGATTCTTTCACTTTTAGGACCGCACATTAAAAAGCCTGAACATTTCTTACTCACGGTCAAATTAACACGGATCATACTTCCCGCACAACTCTTTTTTTACTGGGGAGCTTTCTTGAGCGCCGTTCAGATGTCCCATAAACGGTTCTTTCTTCCGGCACTGGCGCCGCTCGGATATAATGGAGGAATAATTCTTGGCGGAATAGTACTCGGACCGCGGATAGGAATCGAGGGATTCGCATGGGGAGTACTTTTCGGGGCTTTTTTCGGAAATGTCGTACTCCAAGTGCCCGGTGCGATCAGATGCGGTATGATTTTCATCCCGCGATGCGAACTACTGCACCCCGATGTGATCCGGTATGTTAAAAAGAGCGTTCCGTTGATTTTAGGGCTCGGCATGACCTTTTCGAATGAGGTGTTTTTCCGGTTTTTCGGCTCTTTTCTTCCGGAAGGAGGAACATCAAGCGTGAACTACGCTCTCCGCACGATGATGATGATCGTTGCCGTGTTCGGACAGGCTTCGGGCGTTGCCTTTTATCCATATCTTTCACAATTGGCCGCGGAAAGGAGATTCGATGCGATGAGGTCGCTGCTCACCACCGTACTGAGAAAAATGGCGATCTATCTGATTCCTCTTTCCGCACTGTTGATGGTCCTTTCCCGCCCGGTAATAGCATTACTCTATGAACGGGGGCGTTTTGATGTTCAATCAAGTATCGATACCGCTTCGGTCTTTTCCATATATCTGATCGGCTGTTTTTCATTCAGCGCTGCGATGATTATCGCACGGTCTTTTTATGCAATGCAGAATATGGTCGTTCCCATGGTGGTAAGTACGGGCATCTCCATTATAACGGTGCCGTTGTACCTTATCTTCAGCCGGGTTATTGGAGCTCGGGGGATTGCACTTGCCGCAATTCTCGGCATCTCCCTGCAATGCGGCATTCTCTACGGTGTATGGGTGCGAAAACATGGATCACGGCAGCGAGCGTGTACGGAACTGATCCTTTTAACAAAAATTATTAGTATTACCGCACTTGCGGCAGGTCCTGCACTGCTGCTGCGCCAATGGGCGGCATCGCATATTACCTTACATAACGCTCTTTTGAACAATGGATGTATTATTATGATCGTGGCGCTGCCAATGCTGTGTCTTGTTTTCTTTCTTTATGACCGTATGGGCGTGCAGCGATTCAGAGAATCGGTGAAGGGCTTTTTCAGAAAGTAACAGCCTCCCCCCGCTGCCCGTTGAATGGTTGGCAGAAAAGCAAGTGAAAGATATATACGGGAAGCGGCGTTGCGAAAACAAAAAAAGAAGGCAAGGAGTGCTCCCCTGCCTTCGGTTTCCCGGATGATTTACCGGCGCCCGAAACTGATTTCAGTATCGTCTGTCTGTTCCGATTGTCCGGTTGTTTCAGTTGACGTCGTTGAATCCGTAACAGGAGATGGGGCCATGGAGGGATCCGACGAGACGTCCTCCGTCCTATCCGGCCGGTCTTTCTCCCCTTCTTCTTGAAGAGGGTGTCGTCGTACCATGAATTTACGTCCATGTTGAGTGGTATCAGTGTCAAAATCCGACGGATTCAGATCAGGGAGGGCGGGTTTAAGCTCCGCAGTTACTACAGGGGGGGATTCAAGATCGGGAGACGGAGGTTGGGCATCATGGTACGGTTGTTCCTGATTTTTTCGGTTATGCCAGTCGTTCCGATTGTGGCGGTCGCGACGGTCGCGACGGTGATCTCTCCCATCGTCTCTTCCGCCGCCCCCGCGGTTGTTGTCGTTGTGATGGCGGCGGCGCGGATGCTCTTTTCCCATATTTTCCTGGATACGGCGCCGTGCGACCTCCTGGTCACGTTCCGCATTTTTCAGTTTAAGATTGATGTCACGCAGGGATTTTTCAACATTGTCGGCATTGCCGCTTGGGGTTGATGACGACGGCGCCTGCGGCTGTTTCGGGTGGGCATCCTGATGGTGGTGCCGCTGCTGCCTGAAACTGTTCTCTTTTCGATCACGAAAACGTTCCCGTTCGGACTGAAAGGGTTTTGCGCGCTGCGCCATGAGCTCACGCACTGCTTTTCCGTTTTTCTGCTGGTTGACGAGGATGATGATCTGGAACAATAGAACGACTGATAACGTCGCAAGTATGATAACTGCAAATTCCATAAGTTTGATTCTCCATAATGTTGGTAATGGCTGTGCATTCTGTAGTCAGCGGATCGGATAACGTCATTGTCTTTATCGTCACCACCGCACTGACGCACTCTCCTGCAGGAGAGTGCCGGGGTAAGGTGAGTTGTTCGCGATGCGACGTTACGTCCGACGCCTACTGTTGTTGGTAACCGGCACGCCACGGTTCGATGCCTTCAGGAATCGACCGGTAAAGGCGGCACATGCTTAAAAGCTCATTTCGGTGAATCATGCACGCGATATCGATTCAAAGAGGTGCCTTACGCATGATGTGGGTGTAAAGGTTGCCGCTTGTACCTCCTTTGCTATTTTCAGGTAAGGGCGCGGCTTTTCCGACCGCGGGGGGAAACGGCAGATCAGGTACGGTATCAAGGATGATGTCTGTCAAAGAACCAAAATCCGCGGCGCACTCAGTCCGCCTGAGATTCTTTCACGATAAGTCGATCGAATTCTTTCAGCAACGTCTCGATTGCCAATGTACGTTTGAAGATAACCAGTATCTTGCTCCATATAAAAATCAGGCACAGAGAAAACAGGAAAAAAACCGAACTCCATAAAACGATTATATATTCCATGGGGAGCTCATACTGCGCGGCTATGATAAAGATAAAAATAGAAAAAGGGAAAATGATGGTGCAAGAGTAATTTCATGTTCATGCATTGATGATATTTTTTAAATATTGCGGAAGCAGAAATGCTCCGATATGAATATCGCTGTTATAATAACTACACTGCGAAGCAAAATTATTATACCGTTGTTGATCGAAGTGATCAAGAACTTCCTGTTGTTGAGCACATGCAAGGAAGCTGCAGATTCCGTCGGGAAAAGAGCGGATTGAACACATATACGGCCTTATGCGGCGGAAAAAAGGGGAGACACTCCGTATCGTCGCCTGTATAAAATAGTTTCTGATACGTGGAGAATCGGTTTGAAACACCGCTATGCCCTCTTTGCGCAGTCGTTCCGAAACCATGTGGTGGAAATCCGAGGTTTCGAGTGACTGAACCGGGCCTCCCGGATCGTAAGAATCCACCAGGATTACATCATAGGTATTTTCATTGAATTTTAAAAAATGATAGCCGTCATCGATAACAAGCTCAGTCCGCGGATCGTCGAATCCCTCGGCAAACGATGGAAAGTAACTCCGGATTGTTTCCTGGACCAGCTGATCTATTTCAACGACAGTGATTTTTTCCACGGCGGGATGCTTGAGGATCTCCTTAAGACAGCTTCCGTCTCCCCCGCCGATACAACAGACCTGTCGTGGTGCATGATGTATAAACATCGCGGGGTGTACCATCATTTCGTGATAGGTGTCGTCGAGTTCAGCCATGACGATGTTTCCGCCGAGACAAAGCACGCGCCCGAAGCTGTAGGTATCGAAGACCTCGACTTTCTGAAACGGGCTTGAACCGCAGAAAACCGCATGTTTCGCCTTGATGGTGAGGCCGGAAAGCCCGTTGATCAGGTTCTGTATCCAGAGGGAGGAGATGCTTTCGGGATAGAGACTCACGTCGTTCATAAAAACCTCGCGATTGAATATGCCTGCTGAAACGCGCCTCTCACCGGATCACGAATTCCGAATAACAGGTTTCGATTCGTTCTGGCTATTGATCAGAACGATTTTTGCCTGGGGGAATCCGTTAAAATTCGATGCGCTCGCCGATGTATAGGCCCCCATCGATTTGAAAATAAGAAGATCGCCGATTTCCAGACGGGGAAGACTGATGTCGTTGTAAATAATGTCGATCGAATCGCACGTCGGTCCCGCGAGCACCGAACTGTGCCGTTGTCCGCCCCGTTCGACCCACATGGGATAATCGGCATGATCGTACATTTTTCCCGAGAAGGATCCGTACATGCCGTCATCGAGATAGTACCACCACAGACCATTGCGAAGTGATTTTCCCATGATCCGGGTCGCCAGTGTCACGGAAGGGCCGCTTATGAAGCGTCCGGGTTCCGCAATAATATGGTATTTTGAAAAGAAGCGGTCAAGATACTCATTGATCGGCTGGCAGAATTGAACCAAGGGGATTACCGGGGTGAGATAACTGATCGGAAATCCGCCGCCGATATCGATGGTGTCGAAATTAATGCCGTAAAGAGCGGCTTTGCGGTAAATATCGCGGCAATATTCCAGCGCCTCGATGTATTTAAGCGCATTTTCATTCTGGGAACCGGTATGAAAACTGATGCCCGCCACCGTGAGACCGAGTTTATGTGCTTTACGGATAAGTGCCCATGTTTTTTCGGGTGCGACGCCGAATTTATGCGACAGATTAACCAGGCAACCGGGGTTTTGGATGCTCATGCGTATGAGGAGCCGCACTTTTTCCCGGTAGGGGATGAACTTATTCAGTTCATGTTCGTTGTCGGCGACAAACGTTGTGACGCCATAATTGAGCGCATACGTTATATCCGAATCGCGCTTGATCGGATGGGTATGAATGCACCGCTGCGGCGCGACGGCGCACTCTTTTACTACGTCAATTTCTCCGTTGGAGCAGATGTCGAAAAAACTGCCTTCGTTGGAAAGAATGGAGACAATCTGGGGGGCGGCATTCGATTTTACCGCATAATGAAGCGTTACGCCGTGAAGCGCCGTTTTCAACGACCGGTAACTTTCACGGAGCCGGTTCTCTGACAGGAACAGCGTCGGTGTTCCGTAAATGGCGACGAGGTTTTGAATCGTTGTGAAATCCATCGCTTGAAAAAGGTTCTTTCGATCAGAAGATGAAGTCGTCGGGAAAATCGGGACGGTTGTCGGTAATAATGCGTGCCGGTTTCCTAAGAAGTTTTGTGATGTAGGGATACGGTACCTGCATGGCTGCATGGGTGGCGCCGTTATACACCTGCAGATCGTCGATTCCGTTTTTTTGCAGCATGCGATCGATCGCGGCGGGTTTTATAAGCGATATATCGACGGTGGATGAACAGACGGCAATCGACCATAAAACGCCGTACATCTGTATATAACAGTAGAGTAGATTGACGTAGGTGAAAACTGACCGCAGTGTCTTGCCGATGCACGAGAAGGCGGCGGGCCGGGAGACCGGGGATTCGCTGTGCATGACGAACATCCCCTTTTCACTGCGGAATGCGCGGCGGATAAGGCGAAAAAAGTTGCTGGTATAGAGCATTTTCGACGGACCGAACGGATCCGTCATATCCATGATAATGACGTCGAACTCCCCCGGGTGTTCCTCGATATATTTCCTTCCGTCGGTGATGTTGATATGCAGGCGCCCGCTCTCGAAGGCGTTGCGGTTGATGGCGGCAAGATATTTCTTTGCGAAGTGAATGACGCCGTGATCGATTTCGGCGACCTCGACCCTCGTGACGGTCGGATACTTGAGTATTTCTCGCAGCAGACACCCGTCGCCGCCGCCGATCACCAGCACCGATTCCGGTTTCGGATGGCAGCAAAGGGCCGGATGTACCATCGGTTCATGGTAGCTGTATTCGTTCCGTTCGCAAACCTGCGTTATATTATCAAGCAGAAGGACCTTCCCGAATTCATCGGTTTCAACCAGCTCTATATTCTGGAAAAAGGACGAGGTTTTGCGTATCGACTTGTTCACCGTATAGAAATAGCCGAAATACGGATTGAGGGCTTCGAAAAAAATCCGACGCCTCGGCGCGATGCGGTTGATGTGCGCTACTCCCGGTCGAATAGATTTCTGCATTCGAAAATCTCCTGTATCTCTTTTTTGAGCAGGCTTCTGATCCGCGCCCGTTCGTTCTTTTTAAGCGTCGCATTCTCCGGGCCGAAGAGATAGTTTTCGAGTTTGAGGTTTTTCAGCATCATCTTGGTGTGGAAGATATTATCCGAAACGATGTTGATATCGTAGGCGGTGTACTTCTCGAGAATTTCATCGGAGATGTAATCTTGAATGGAGGCGATATCATGATCGATGTAAATTTTCCGGCCGTTGACATCCCGTGTAAAACCACGCACCTTATAGTCCATAAGGACGACATCGGAATCGAAGCTGTCGATGAGAAAATCAAGGGCGCGTAAGGGTGAGATCATCCCGCACGTAGAAACATCGATGTCGACCCGGAAGGTTGCGATGCCCGTAGCGATGTTGTTTTCGGGGTAGGTATGGGCGGCGATATGGCTCTTGTCAAGATGCGCCAGCTCCACGTCGCGCGGATGATGGCCTTCGTTGATGAGCACCGTTACCGATGCGCCGCGGGGATCGTAGTCCTGAGAAGAAATATTGACAATGCGTGCCTGAACGATGTTGGTGACTCCTTCGACGATCGAACGCAGTTTTTCGGAATTATACACCTCATCGATGTATTCCAGATAGTCTATCTGCGATGCTTTCGAGCGGGCATAACAGATATCGTAAATGTTAAAACTGAGGGATTTGGTCAGATTGTTGAACCCCTTCAGTTTTATTTTTCGACCCCGGCAACGGTTGATCATTGTTCACCCCCCATCTCCTTGTTCCTCTACAGGAAAAATAAATTTCGCTCTCATTCGGTGGTACCTGCATAAAATAAGTGATGCGAAGGATCGCCGAAGGATATACCGCGTTCCGAAGGTTTTTTCTGGCGGAATAATGCCTCTTCCGACACGACCGCTGCACGCGGTATTACAGCTCGTTGATATAGAGGGGCTTATACCCGCGATATTTATTGGAAAAGTAGTTGATGAGAATGACTTCGGTCTTTTTATTCGGATCGATGTTGATGATCATCCTGTCGGCAAAAAGCCGGCTCATATGGATCCCTCTCCCCGAATCGTCGAGAAGACCTTCACCGGTAATTTGACGTTCAATTTTATAGAGTACCGTCTCCTTGGTAAGGCGGCCTTGACTGTCGGTGATCGACACGGCATATTTTTCGGAATCGTACCCCCATTCAATGGCGATATATTCATGCGGTTCGAGGGTGATATCGCTGAATTCCTGATATTTTTCAGTGCCGTCCTCATGCACCGGGGCATGGTAGATGGCGTTGGTAATAATTTCATCGAGGATCAGTTTCATATCGCCTGCGGTGCCGAATTTCTCCTGAAAAAGCTCTATGAGATGGTCTTGAAGTCGTCGGGCGTCGGCGGTGGAGGTGATGACGTGCTTCTCAATAATCGTTCCATCCTCAAGTAAATAACGGGTGATTCCGAAAATCTCTCCGGTAACAAGACCCCGCACGATGAAATCAAGTTCGCTGAAATTAAAGGGCACTGTTTTTGGAATGATATTGGTGATGGAGTACTCCTTCGCCGTCCGGATATATTCATCGATATTGTAAGCGGTAATGAGTGCGGTCTTCGTTCGCGGGTATCTGCTGCGAATTTCCGCAAGGAGCTGAGGACCGCTTATTCCGGGCATATTAATATCGGAAATAACAAGATCAAAAGACTGCTTTTCCAGAATGTCCAGCGCAGCCTTACCCGTCTCCGCGGTTTCGATGGTATACGTGTTTTCAAGGTAGTCGAGCAACATCAGCCGGATGGCTTTTTCATCGTCGACGATGAGTATCCGGTACGACTTGTCATCATGGCGTTCCTTCATAACGTACTCACTTATTGAAAAAAGGTTGAAGTGATCTCCTGTTCACGTTGGAAAGGCAGAAGTATTGAAAACTGCGTCATCGAATCGGTGCTCTCGAAAAAGATTTTTCCGCCGTGCTCCTCAACGATTTTATTTGAAACACTCAACCCGAGGCCGGTGCCTTGCCCGGTAGGTCGGGTGCTGAAAAACGGGTCGAATATTTTCGAGCGATGCTCGCTGTCGACGCCGATACCGTTATCGGCAACAATGATAAGCGCGTGGTCTTCTTTCTTTTGCGTGGAAATGGACATGAGTCCCTTATAGGAGGCATCATCGGGAAGACTCTTCTTTTTATCAAGTATCGCCTGCATGGCATTGGTAACGATATGAACGATAACCTGTTGTATTTTCGAGGGGTCGCAGTTTACAGGAGGCATTTTTTCGTCGATGGCGAACCGGCGTTCGATTTCCTGGGAACCGTTGATGTGCACGGCGTTGGCGGTTTTAACGATCAATGCGTTGATATTGACCAGAATGCCGGTTTGTTCGGGTCGATGGGAGAGGTGAAGCAGGTCATCCATGATGGCGGTTGCGTGCGCCGCTGAATGGAGGATGGTAGTTACGCGGCTGATCCCCTTCTCATTGAGGCCGTATTTTTGCGGCATTTTTAAAAGGTTCGCGGCGTTTCCGCTGATCCCTGAGAGCGGATTATTTATTTCATGGGCGATCCCGGCGGTCATATTTCCGATGCTCGCCAGCTTTTCCGAACGGATAAGTTGTTCGACCATCCGTTTTTCGTTGGTAATATCTTTTGTAAATTCAATCGCATGAATGACCCGCCCCCGCTCATCAACTACGGGGAACGAACTGATCTCGAAGTGTCTGACCGTATCTCCGAAAGTCCGGGTAACTTTTCGCTTAATAACCGCAATTCCTTCTTCAAACGTCGTTTCAACCGGACAATCATCGCATCGGCCCTTCCGTTTCCAATACAGATGGTAACATTTCTTTCCCGGTAGGTGTTTGACCGGCGCTCCGACACAATCGGCATAGCTTTTATTCGCCCTGATGATCGTATACTTCCGGTCGAGAATACAGATCTGTTCAGGAATGGCGTCGAAGACCAGTTCAAGCTCCTTTTTGCTTATCTGGAGTTGCAGGGACGATACAACCGCAGCATCCGCCGGAGATAAAAGATCCTCCGATAAACGGTTAAGCTTTCGGCGGTAAAAATAACGGGCAACCAGAAAGGCGAGGCCGGAAAAGAGGGCGCACCAGAGTGCGGTTGTCAGGAGAGTCGAACTGGTCATATATCTCTATTTTTTGTCGTTACGGTTTCGTTATTGCCCCCGACCCAGCCTGACAACGGTTCTCCGGTCCGGCATCCAGTAAGTATGACATGATGGGATAAGCGGTGCAAGGGTGAGTCCGTGGCGGTGGTGCAGTCATCGCTTCCGAACGTCGATAGAGACCGCCTGTGACTTGCTTCGGAGATTCGTTTTAACCATTTTTGAACCATGGCGGCTGAAATCAGAAAGAGAATCGCATTGGCTCTCGACAACCAGAGCGATAAGAAAAAGCTGGAATCCCTCATTGCCGCGACAGCCCCTTGGGCAGGGGTTTTTAAGATCGGCTTGGAGCAATATATTCGTTTCGGTCCGCCGATTCTCGACCTCGTCCGTAATGCGCAGCGGAAAATGTTCCTCGATCTGAAGCTGCACGATATCCCCAATACCGTTTCGCAATCCGTGCATGCGGCATCCGACCTGGGGGTGGATTATCTGACGGTACATACGCAGGGCGGTACCGAGATGCTCAAGGCGGCGGTTAAAGCCCGTGACGCACATTCCGGCGAACAACGGCCGGCGATCATCGGAGTCACTCTCCTCACCAGCATCGGCGCAGCCATGCTCAGAAAAGAGCTGCGCGTTGATATCGGCGCACGGGATTACGTCCGGCACCTGGCGCTGCAGGCGGTAGAGGCGGGATGCGACGGCATCGTCTGCTCCGCTGCCGATATTCCTTTCGTCAAGACAGTTCTGCCGGAGCATTGTATTGTCGTCACCCCCGGCATCCGGCCGGCCGGAAGCGATGCCCACGACCAGCAGCGCGTCGCCACACCCGCGGCCGCCATTGCCGCCGGAGCAACCATACTCGTTCTCGGCAGGGCCGTTACTGCAGCCGATGATCCTGGAGGTGCGGCACAGGGTATTTTTAACGAGATAGCAGGTTCGCTACGCGGATACATCTGATCGCAGCAGTTGAAGTGCTGAAGCAATTTAATTTGTTAAGTAGAGAAAGCAATTAATGGCGTACACCGTCGTATCACTTCTTCCCCTGCTGGCGCTGATGGGGACCCTGTCCGCCCAGGAGACGGTTGACGCCACCGACCTGGTCCGCAGGGCCGATATGCAACGCCGGGGCAAAACCTCGTCGGGAACCATGACCATGACCGTCGAGCGGCCGGGCTGGAAGCGGACGGTGTCGATGAACGTATGGTCGCTCGGGACGGACTACAGCCTGATCGTCGTCACGTCGCCGGCAAAGGAGAAGGGGCAGGCGTTTCTCAAACGCGAAAACGAAATGTGGAATTTTATCCCGTCAATCGACCGCATTATCAAACTTCCTCCTTCGATGATGGCACAGCCGTGGATGGGTTCCGACTTCACCAATGACGACCTGCTCAAGGAGTCGTCGCTGAGCCGGGACTACACCCATACCCTCAAAGGCGCCGAAACCCTTGACGGCATCGAATGCTGGAAAGTAGAACTGCTCCCCAAGGAGGATGCCGCTGTTGTGTGGGGAAAGGTAGTGCTCTGGATTACCAAGGAGAATGACAATATCATTAAAGCCCAGCGGTACGACGAAGACGGCGAACTGATGAGTGTGGAAAAAGCGGACAATATTAAAAAGGTGGACGACCGGATTATTCCCACACGAATGGAGATGATTCCCGCCGATAAGAAAGGAAACCGGACCGTGCTTGAAATCGGCGACATGCGGTTCGACCGTCCGATCGACGGGTCGTTTTTTTCACAGCAGAACCTCAAACGGGTCAGGTGATATGCATCACGCCTCGGAAGGCGTTTCCCCCGGAAGTCTATTGGTAACGATGCCTTCGCGATGAAACTGATTTTTAGAATGGCATGGCGCAACATTTGGCGAAACCGCCGCCGGACGATCATTACCATGCTGTCGATCGTTCTTGCGATCGTGCTGTCGATAATCATGCGGTCGATGCAGCTCGGCAGCTACGGGAAAATGATCAACGATGTTGTGGGGACCTACACCGGCCATATTCAGGTACATCAAAAGGGATATTGGAACGACAAAACGATCAACAGTACCTTTGCGGCCTCGGATTCACTCATCGGGATGATTGAATCGGTGGCGGGGGTGGCGTTCGTCGTTCCCCGGCTCGAGTCGTTCGCGCTCGCGGCCGGCGCCGAGCGATCCCGCGGATCGTTTGTCGTGGGTATCGCGCCTGAAAAGGAGCATGCGCTGAGCGGCCTGCGCAAAAGAGTGATCAAAGGCGACTATTTGACTACCGGCGACAGTGGCGCGCTCGTCGCCGGGGGGCTCGCCCGGTTTCTCAAGCTCGGGGTGGGCGATACGATCGTGCTGCTCGGCCAGGGGTACCACGGCGTAAGCGCAGCCGGGGCGTTTCGCATCAAAGGTATCGTGCATTTCGCATCGCCCGAGCTCGATCGCAGTTTTGTCTACCTCGACCTCGCGACGGCGCAGGCGCTTTTTTCCGCGGAACAGCGGTTGACGTCGGCGGTCGTCGAGCCGCGCGGCCGCGCCGCGACCGAAACGATTGCCCGCATGCTGCGGTCGCTCCTCGACGGGAGGACATTCGAGGTGCTTACCTGGCGGGAGATGCTGCCGGAGCTTGTCCAGCAGATCCAGGGCGACAACGTCGGCGGCATCATCATGCTCGCGATCCTGTACCTGGTGGTGGCCTTCGGCATTTTCGGCACCATTCTCATGATGACCAACGAACGCATCAGGGAGTTCGGCATTGTCAATGCAGTCGGATTCTCGTGCGGCAGGCTCGCCGTCATGGCGGCGGTCGAGACGGCAATGCTTTCCCTGCTCTCCGCGCTTGCCGGAAGCGCATTGGCACTGCCCGTCGTGCTCTATTTCAACCTTCATCCGATACGGCTGACCGGCGAGGCGGCCAAGGCGATGATCAATTTCGGGGTGGAGCCGGTGCTGCCGTTTCTGCTCGACTGGCGGCTCTTTCTTGTCCAGATACTGATTGTCATTGCCGTAACCGCAGTGACGATGCTCTATCCGTTCTCTCTGCTCGGAACGCTCAAACCGGTTTCCGCGATGCGCCGCTGAAAGGGAGTGCCGCACAATGCTCATTGCTCTTAGCTGGAAAAACATCTGGCGCCACCCGTTGCGCAGCGGCGTGGTGATCGTCTCAATCGCTCTCGGACTCTGCTGCGGCATATTTTCTACCGCTTTTATGAACGGCATGGGGCGTCAGACCATCCACGACGCCGTGTCGCGCGAATTGGCGAACATTCAGCTTCACGACCCCTTGTTTGTCGAGGAGCCGCTGCCCTCGCGGGTGATTCCGGGTGCCGATTCGATTTTTTCGGCCCTCCGCGCTGTTGCGTCGGTGAAGGCAGCCGCCGCCCGCACCCGGGTGACCGCCATGGTCGCATCGGCAAAAACCGGCGCAGGAGTCACGGTCAAAGGAATCGAACCGGCGCAAGAACGGCTCATCAGCCGGCTGCCCGGCGATATTGTCAAGGGAACCTGGTTCGACGGCGCCCGGCGTAATCCTGTGGTCATCGGAAGTAAACTCGCCCAAAAGCTCGATGCGAAACTCAAGACGCGGATCGTACTGACCACCCAGACAATCGAAGGGGATCTGACCGGCGGCGCCTTCAAGGTGGTCGGCATATTCCGGACCTCGAATTCGACCTTCGACGAAAATACTGTTTTCGTCATCAGGAGCGACCTGTCGCGCCTGATCGGTGCACAGGGCGACGCGATCCATGAGATTGCGGTGCTTCTCAGACATGACGGTTCGACCGACAGCGTTGCTGCGGCGCTGCGGGGAGCCTATCCCGCACTTTCGGTGCAGACCTGGAAGGAGATCCAGCCGGAAGTCGGCATGATGGAGAGCCTGATGCGGCAGATGATGTACCTTTTCGTCGTGGTGATCCTCTTCGCGCTTTCGTTCGGCATCGTTAACACTATGATCATGGCGGTCCTCGAACGGAGGAGGGAGTTCGGCATGCTCATGGCGGTGGGGATGAGCAACGGCAGCATTTTTTCCATGGTGATGATCGAAACCGTACTGCTGTCCGCGGCGGGCGGCGGCATCGGCATGCTGCTCGGTGAGGTGGCAATCGCCGCGACGGCGAAAACCGGAATAAATCTCAGTTCACTCGCACGGGGCCTCACGGCGATGGGGTACAGTCCGCTCGTCTATCCATATATCGATGTCGGCTTTTTCGTCGGACTCTCCATCATGGTCGTCGTCACCGGCATAGCCGCATCAATCTATCCTGCGGTAAAAGCGCTCGGGCTCAATCCCGCCGACGCGGTCAGGAGCGAGACGTGAGTTTGAAAATCAATTCAACCTCGGAAGAATTTTGGAAATCAAATGAGTGTTGTTAGGTCGCATCGCCTCACCCCATCACCCCGCCACTTCGGCATGCTCAGTGCATCGCCTTCGGGCACCCCTCTTCCCCTCTCCGTTTGCGGAGAGGGGAAGAGGGGCCGGGGGAGTTGGGGTGAGGCGACAGACAGCAAACAAGGCTATTTTCACTTTACCGAAGCAGAATGAAACGGGAGATTCGAATCAATGGGAGTATTTCCATGACTATCATCGAGCTCAAAGGCGTCACGAAAACATTCAATGCAGCCGCCGTGCCGATCAACGCCGTACAAGGGGTGGACCTGACTGTTGACGAAGGTGAATTCGCCGCGATCGTCGGCCCTTCCGGCTCGGGAAAAACCACCCTGCTCAACCTGATCGGCGGGCTCGACGAACCCACCTCCGGCAGCATCGTCATCGGCGGAACCGACATCACCCGCCTCAGACCGGGCGAGCGTACCCGGTTCCGGCTGCGCAACATCGGTTTCGTCTTTCAGTCCTACAACCTCATCCCCGTACTTACCGCTTACGAGAACACCGGCTTCATCATGGAGCTGCAGGGCACGCTTCCTGCAGAACGGGACCGCCGGGTGCGCCAGTTGCTTGATGAGGTCGGCCTTGCCGACCGGATGAACAGCCGCCCCTCACGCCTGTCGGGAGGCCAGCAGCAGCGCGTAGCGGTGGCCCGTGCGCTTGCGCCCCGTCCGCGTTTCATCCTCGCCGATGAGCCCACCGCCAATCTAGACTCGCATTCAACGGAAACGCTGCTCGACATCATGGCGCGATTGAATAAAGAGGAGAACACGACCTTCCTCTTCGCCACCCACGACCAGCGGGTGGTGAAAAAGGCGCGGCGGGTGATTACCGTTGAGGACGGCCGTATCGCTTCCGATCAGCGGATGCGGGAGGAGCAGGCGGCGCATGGGTGAAGGGCGGGAAGGCCCGAATCAGCGGCTTGGGATCCGGGCGGCGGGAACGTTTTTCCGTTTGATGAGGCGCGGCCCGTCCCCTCTTCCTGTCGCGCTCCTTCTTTTAGGGTTTCTGCCTGTCGGCGCACCGGCGAAGTTTCCCCTCTGGATGGCATGCAAGGGGTATATCGACTATACCGAATTGATCGTTGTTTCGCGGAAGTCGCCCTGGTGGAACACCGGAGCGATCGCCCAGAACCGGATCGAACTATCGCTCTACCCCCTGCAGACGCTTACACTCTTCTCGGCGCTGCGGACCCGTCTGCTTTACGGTAAACTCTACGAGCGGATCTTTCCGGGGGGATTCGACAAGACGCTGAGCGACGATGACGGTCTGCTGGATCTGTCCGCCAACCTCTGGAACGACAGCTCCGCGCTCCTTCATGTAATGTCCGACCGGCTGTACCTCGATTTCTCCCCGGGAGAGTGGCAGCTGCGCGTCGGACGTCAGCGGATCAACTGGGGGAAGAACCTGGTCTGGAACCCCAACGACCTCTTCAATGCACGCTCGATATTCGACGTCTCCTACCGGGAGGGGCCGGGGACCGACGCGCTGCTTGTCAGAAGGTATCTCGGGCCCATGGCGAACGCCGAGATCGCCGTGGCCGGGGCGCGCGACATCGACAGCGTTACTGCGGCGGCGCTGGGGCAGATAAGCGCCGGAGGATTCGACCTGCAGCTGCTTGCCGGGTGGATGCGTCATACGGTCGTCGCCGGCGCAGGGTATTCCGGGCAGGCGGGCGGCGCCGCACTGCGGGGGGAGGCGTCCGTTTTTTCGGATGATTCGTTCGATTCCCGTCCGCAGGCAGTGGTGAGCCTGTCGGCGGACTACACGTTTCCCCGGCGGATATGGGTGCATCTGTCAAGCCTCATTAACAGCGCGGGGAAAAAAAGGCCCGCCGGGGGATTCGAATCGCTGCTCTTCACCCGCCTGAACGCGCGGCACCTGTCGGAAGCGCTGTTCCAGCTGTTCGTGCAGGCCTCCTGCCCCGTTACCCCCCTTATCACCGTCGACTGCTCTGCGGTCGTCAACCCCGCCGACGGTTCGGCGATGCTCATGCCGCTGGTTTCCTTTTCGCTGAGCGACAATGCGCAGGTGACGCTGCAGGCGCAGCTATTGCTCGGCCGGTCGGGCGATCAGTACGGCGGCGACGAGCATAGTGTCTTCGGGAATCTGCAGTGGAGCTTCTGAAACCTGCTGCTCTCACGTAATAAATTATTTTCACCTGAAACGGTAATGCCCGAAAGGATTCGAGTATGATCAACCTGCTCCGTGGTCTCCATCCCGTGCTGCAGGCGCTTGTCGCAACGCTCTTCACCTGGGGAGTGACCGCGCTTGGCGCGGCTGCCGTGTTTTTCTTCAAGACCATTAACAGAAAACTGCTCGACGGCATGCTGGGATTTGCCGCCGGCGTCATGATCGCCGCGAGCTACTGGTCGCTTCTGGCACCCGCGATCGAAATGGTCGAAAGTGAAGGCGGCATTCCGTGGATTCCCGCCCTTGCCGGTTTTCTCGGAGGCGGGCTCTTCCTATGGTTGACAGACAAGATTCTCCCCCATCTCCATCTGGGCCTTCCCGTCGAACAGGCCGAAGGGATTCCGACGAACTGGCGACGGAGCATCCTGCTCGTTCTGGCAATAACCCTGCACAACATTCCCGAGGGACTCGCCGTGGGAGTGGCCTTCGGTGCGGTCGCAGCCGGGTTGCCGTCCGCCTCACTGGGAGCGGCCGTCGCCCTGGCGCTCGGCATCGGCATTCAGAATTTTCCGGAAGG
>JAFGNB010000077.1 GCA_016927235.1 Chitinispirillaceae bacterium | reverse complement strand
TCGGCATCCTGCTTTTCGACGAGTTTTTCCCTTCGGTTTTCAGCGAAGTGCTCAGCGCGACCGCACGGCAGGCGGGACTTTTGGTCGAAAAGGAGGAGGCCCGGTTGAAGGTCACCCACCTCGACCTGATCGCCGATCTTTTTCCAAAGTGGAAAATTCCACAGGAAATCACGGATGCCGTTACCGGCCAGTACCGGATCGCCGAAACCGATGAGCCGCCCGCCACCACAGAAGCGAAACTGGCCGCCTGCGTGGCGATAGGCAATCTGGTCGCGAAATTGATTCACAGCGGTCGCGAATGCGATGAATTCGTTATGCCGTTGAACAACAGCATGTTTGAGGCGGCGAAACTGCCTTCCGGTATTACCTCCGGATTTATCGAGAGCGTCAACGGTCAGTTAACGACGTTCCGCTCTTTTCTCGGGCTTGAGCCCCGTGACTACCCGTGCAGTTGCCCGGCGTCGGTCGATCCGAAATCGATGCGTATCGCCGTTTGGAATCCCGGTCGGGCGATTTTTATTCCTCCCGTCATCGACCTTCAGCACCACGGCATACGTTGCGAGCCCGTCCGGATCGAGGAAGGCGCGTCAAGCCTTGACGGAAAGTATCACGCGGTCCTTTACTGGACGCTCTCCGCCGTCGACGAGGAGGCGCTGGTATCGCTGAAGGGTCTGAGGCAGGCGCCGGCCGCTTCGGCCAATGCCGGCGATACCGACGGTAAAAAGATGCCCGTCATTCTCTTTTGCCCCGATAGTGAAGGTATGAGCCGGCATCCTGAGTGCATGGTTGTGAACACCCGGTTCGACCTTCGTCTTCTTGAAGCAAGGCTGGGGGATCTTTTTACCGGTGAGCAGGCGGAAAAAACGAGCGCAGCGGCGCAAGGAGTAAGATAGTGCCCATTATTTTACTCAGTGATCTTGTCGAAGGCCGGGTGACGGAGGCCGATTACTACTCCAGTAAAGGACAACTGCTCATTGCCAAGGGAGAGGTGATAACCGACCGGCATCTCAGGCTTCTGCATCGGCGGAACATTTTCGAAATTCATCTGCACTACCAGGAGGGGCAGGAGGTGCCGTCACTCACTTCCATAACAATCCCCGACGAACTGGTGGCTGAAAGCCGCCCTACCGTCGAAGCGACTATTCCCGCATCGGCAGGGCCGTCTCTGGAAAAATGGCGGTTCACACAGGGCCTGGAAGGGTACGAACAGTTCCTTGCTCACCGATCGATCGAAGGACTTGATCGCGCATTGAAGCTTGAACGGGTCAGCGACCGCCCCGTTGGAAAGTCATTTCGCCGCTCCATGCGGCAAAAGTTCCTTTTTCACCGGCCGCCGGTGTATAAAGCGGGGATCGCCCGTACCTATGCCGACTCACTCGACAAGATCACCATCATCCTCAACCGGCTGGTGGGCGGCATGACCGTTGATACGGGGATGCTCCGTTCACTGGTCGAGCGTTTCATTGAGCCGTTTCTGAATGACCGGAACATCCTTCTCAGTATTGCCTCCCAGAAAGTCGATTGTCACGATCCGCTGTATCGCCACGTACTCAATGTCTGCCTCTTATCGATGAATATCGCCGCCGCCGCGGGTTACGGTGAAGAGCAGGTGATTCTTATCGGTATGGGTGCGCTGCTGCACGATATCGGCATGCTTCTCGTTCCTCAATCGATCCGTTTCAAGGAGGGCAGGCTTAACGAAGAAGAGTGGTTCGAGATCAGGAAACATCCGCTATTCGGTCTTCACATCATCGACCGGACGCTGCATATACCCGATGCGGCGAAATATATCACGTATCAAATCCATGAACGGGAAAACGGCAGAGGATACCCGAAACAGCGCTCGGGCCGTTTCATCCACAATTTCGCAAAGATCGCTCAGGTCGCCGATATTTTCGACGCAGTCTCTTCGCCGCGTCCGTACCGGCCGGCCTATACTCCCTACAAGGGGATCGAAATGCTGATTAAAATGGGAAAACAGAAACTGATCAGTGAAACGTTTGTCAATACCATGCTCATGTCGGTCTCACTTTTTCCCGTCGGCAGCATGGTCGAACTGAGCGATGGAAGAATTGCGCAGGTCATTGCGGCGAACGAATATCATCTGGCCCGTCCGCTGGTAAGCGTCGTCGCTGAACGGAACGGCGTTCTGCTTGATCAGTCCCATACCTATACGCTCGACCTTGCGGTCGATACCACGATCCAGGCGATAAAATCCCTCCCGTTTGACGCAATGGTTGATGACGCGTTGTATGGGTTCTAAGACGGGAGTGTCGTCACGAATCGTCGCCGCCCCCATTCCCCGGCTGCGGGGAGGCGGCGAAGAGATGCTCGATAAACGAGAGTGATTCCAGACGCCTGTGTATTTCGAGATGGTGGCGGCAATAGTCGCAGGCGCAATGCAGTAGTGCCGACGATTCCTTATCAGTCAATCGTGGAATTTCCCGGGACTGCGACGCTTCAGGACGGGCGAAGTATGCTGCGGCGCTTCCCGGAAGAAGCCGGTCGGTTTTCGCCTGCGCCGGCGGACAATCTCTGCAGCGAAGCATTCCCCTGTCGATCGTGAGCCGCACGGCGATGGTTTCCCCGAAACCTTTTCCGCAGGCAACGCACCTGCCGAAATCGATGCCGAACCCCAGATGACCGGCAAGACCGAAAAGGATTTTCGATAAGGATAAAAGCAGCACGCTCCCCTCGCACGCTGTTTCGTCGAGGTGCGACAAATACCGCCGGAGGTAATCGAACAGCTCGGGGTGGGGGTCGGTATCTTTGATTCCCCCGAGCATCAGGTCGAACAGAACGTCGCGGACGGCGGTTTTTTCCAGATTCCCCCGGATCGCCGGATAGTGTTCCCGGATATGACAGTCGGTCACCTGGTGGAGGTCGCGGTGCGGTTTGAAATATATCATATGTTCAATGAGGTATCCGCGCTCCACCGGGACGCCGCGCCGGTCGCTCGTTCGAATGCCTTTTGCAAGCCCGTGAATACGGCCGTGCTTCCGGGTAAAGAGGTACATCAGGATACTTGACTCACGATACGGCATCGTCGCGAGGATGATTGAATTGCATTTTTCGATGCTCATCGCGCCGTCGCTAATCGCGTGGATCGTGGACTTTTCCTTTGGGATATTTGCGGGAAAAAAGGTCCGTCCACTTCCACCCTTTCTTCATGCCCAAACTGTCAAGTTTGGCTGTGGCGGCGTGGTCGGCGCCCAGAAGACCGCCCGATACCACCAGCTTGACCGCCGCCTCGACCGTCAATCCGGTTTCAACGACCTCCGTTTCGGGAACGTAGAGAAGAAATCCCGA
The DNA here is from genome assembly GCA_016927235.1 of Chitinispirillaceae bacterium. Classification (GTDB taxonomy): domain Bacteria; phylum Fibrobacterota; class Chitinivibrionia; order Chitinivibrionales; family Chitinispirillaceae; genus JAFGNB01. The sequence continues at coordinate 10,434 of JAFGNB010000077.1, read as the reverse complement.
CGTCGGATTGGGCGTGGTGGGAATGAATATGGCGATCAGTTTCTGCCCAACCTTGAGGGAAAAAAGAGTATTGGCATGGCTGGTGACGAATCCGATCGTATAACTGTTCGCTTTCGGGTATTCGACGAGAACGGCCCTTTCGAATACCTGCTTCTTGTTGAGCGACACCATGTCGACGATCTGCTGGAGGGTCAGGTAGATTTTATTGAGGAACGGAATGCTCCCGACGATGTTATTCCCGACGGCAATCAGTTTCTTGCCGAAATAGTTCTTCGCCGCCAATCCGGCGAAATAGGCGATGACGAGGGTTATCAACACTCCCAGTCCAGGCGCCATCTTGACACCAAGGATCCCGGGCAGCGCCGAATCGATCAGCTGGAAAAGTTGGATTATAATAATAATCGTTACAAAGAGCGGAATGATGAGCAGCGCGCCCGTAATGACATTGCCGCGCAGCTGTTTGAGCAGTTTATTAACAAATCGGAATGCCATGCCTACTTCTCCTCTACAAATTTATAGATGGTTTCGTTTTTTCGCGCCATGCCGAATTTTTCACGTGCGATACGTTCAATATAGGCGGTATCGTCGTTCAGCCGCCCTGCCTCCACTGAGAGCGAATCGACGGTCCGAAGCGAATCGGCCAATTCGATGCGCAACCGTTGCATCCTTCTCCACGTGCGGTAAAAGGTCATGAGTCCCTGGTCGCCGGAAACGACTGCAATCGTCACTCCGAGGAAAAGCGCCCCAAGCAGAAAAACGACGAAGAGACGTTGCCGTTTCACGAGAATCTCAAATCCTGACAAACTGTTGACCGCTGCATTGCTGCACCAGTCCTTTGAGCTCAAGATTCAGCAGCATGACGAACAGCTCTGCAATCGGTTTCCGCTGTTGTTCGGCAATGACGTCGATACGCATCGGCTGGTCGGAAAGTCCCTCAAGCACGAGTCGCTCTTCCTCGGAAAAAACCGTTTCCGACAGCTCATGCCTGGGGAGGATCGCCGCACAATGCGGATTGGTAACGATGGTAAGGCTTTCCGCGAGTTCATAACCGCTGCGTACCGGGGTTGCTCCCTCACGGATCAGGTTGAACGTTCCCCTGCTTAACGGTGAGTGGATCGGCCCCGGGACGGCACACACCTCTCTTCCCTGTTGTAAGGCATATCGTGCGGTGATCAGACTTCCGCTTTTTTCACCCGCTTCAACAACAACGACCGCTGCCGCACACCCGCTGATGATACGATTCCTCCGTGGAAAATTGAATCCTTCCGGGGCGGTTCCCATGGGAAATTCGGAAACGATGAGCCCCGATGCGGGAATTTTTTCGGCAAGTGCAGCATTTACACGGGGGTATATGATGTCAACGCCGCACCCCAGCACCGCGACGGTTGCCCCGCCAGCGCCGAGGGCCGATTCGTGCGCAACCGTATCGATCCCGCGCGCAAGGCCGCTGACGATGACGAGGCCGCGCTCGGCAAGTTCGCGTGCAATCAGGGCCGTCGACTGCTTCCCGTAAATGGTCGGCGATCGCGTACCCACGACTGCTACCGCATGGCGAGAAAAAACCGACAGGTCGCCCCTGACGAAAATAAGCGGCGGCGGGGCGAAAATCTCGCGTAAATAGGGCGGATATCGATGGTCGGCCAGAGTCAGAATGGAAGCGCCGATCCGTTGCGCCTGGTCGTACTGCCGCTTCGCACTCTCCATGAGCTCCGGGGAGCGAAGCTGAGCGGCGAGCGCAGGGGTAAGTAGCCCGTCCCCGACGATTTTCTCCGGTGACTCGTCAAACACCGCATCGGGGGTGCCGTACCGTTCAAGAAGTCTGCCGAAGCAGACGGGCCCCAGCCCGGTAATGGAATTGAGTGCAATCCATGCGAGAGGCATATCCGTATCGATCGATTCAGAAATAAAAGATGCTGCGGAAAAAATAATATACGCCGGGGCCTCTTCCGCTAGTTGAATCCCGCCGTCAGGGTCAGCGTGCTCATGATCTCCTCGAACACCTGTAGAAAGCCGGTAAAAAGCTGCGGCTTCGTCCAGAACGACACGCGGATATCGTACGTATCAATTACAAAAAAGAATTCGACGAACCGGTACCCCGCCTTGTCGTACACCCACTTCACCATCGGGTGCTCCCCTGCGTAGAAATCGACCGGTTCGGTATCGTCGTCCACCTCGCTTTTATTAAGGTCGCGGATGTAGTGTGCATACTCCTGGGGCGGTTCGTTGAGGTTGATCGCCAGGGCCTTGACGCCGTGGAGCCCCTCGACCGTGCTTCCCAAGAACAGCAGCTCTCCCCCGGCTTTTTGCATGGTTTTTGCGAACGCTCGGTAGGTTCTGTTCATTTCGGCCGGGTCGGTGATAATCGACCAGTTGCCGCGGAACGTCAGCAGAAAACCAAGCGACCGGTTTTCGTAGACGTTATCTTCCGGAAAGAATGCATCCGGATAAAATTGACGCAAAGGAGATGTACAAAAAATCGCCAGCACTACCGGGACGCAAAGGAATCTGCGATACCGGTATCCCGGGGCGCTATTCCGGGGGGGAACCCGACTACCGGTTACCATTACACAAATTTCCTCCTGAAGTGTGGCTTACCCCCGCGCAGATTTCAACCGTTCGCCGGTTCGTTCGATCACAGCGCCGAGCATCCGGAGCCGCTCGTCGATCCGCTCGTACCCCCGGTCGATCTGCGCGATATTGTCGATGGCGCTTTTTCCTTCGGCGGCAAGCGCGGCAATAAGCAGTGCCATGCCGGCCCGAATATCGGGGGAGCTTATCGTTGCCCCATAGAGCGGCGAGGGGCCTACAACAACTGCACGGTGCGGATCGCAGAGCACGATCTGCGCACCCATGGCGATGAGCTTATCAACGAAGTAGAGGCGCGATTCAAACATCTTTTCATGGATCAGGCAGGTTCCCGTCGACTGTGTTGCGGTCACCAGTAAAATCGACATAAGGTCGGTCGGAAAGCCGGGCCATGGGCTGTCTTCAATCCGGGGTATGGCGGTGCCGAGATCGCGTTGAATGCAGAGCTGTTGACGGTCAGGAACATGCAGGGTACGGTCGCCCCGGCTGCATTCGACCGTAACGCCGATGCGTTCGAACTGAAGGAGAATCATCCTCATCTGCTCCGGGTCTGCGCCGCGTATGGCAAGTGAGGAGCCGGTAGCGGCGGCAAGGCCGATAAAGGAGCCGGCCTCAATATAATCGGCGCCCACGGTATACTCCACCGACGTGGAAAAATGGGCGGTTCCACGGATCGTTAATACATTTGATCCGACTCCGCTGCATACGACTCCGATTTTCTCCAGAAACCGGCAGAGGCCCTGTACGTGTGGTTCCGATGCAGCATTCATGATCGTGGTGGTACCTTCAGCACCTGCAGCAGCGAGAATGGCGTTTTCAGTCCCCGTTACCGATGCTTCGTCAAGATAAAGGATGGTGCCGTGGAGCCCCTGAGGCGCATCAATGGAATAAACCGTATCGGATGTCGCCCTCCGTTCGATCCGCACCCGTGCGCCCAATGCCTTAAACGCAAGAAAATGGGTGTCGAGCCTGCGGCGGCCGATGGGATCGCCTCCCGGCTGGATGATAACCGCTCTGCCGGTGCGCACAAGCAGGGAAGAGGCGAAGAGAATCGATGCTCTTATCGCACTTGACTGTTCCACTGGAAGCATTGATGTGGTAATGGTCGAGGCATCAATGGTAACCGTGCCATTGTTGCCCCGTGTTGTTTTGGCTCCCAGCATGCCGGCTATTGTTATCATGGTACGGACGTCGCCGATATCGGGGACATTGGAGAAGGTGACCGGTCCGGAACACAATAACGACGCGGCGATTAGTGGCAATGCCTCATTCTTATTACCGGCGACCGTAACGGTTCCCGACAGTTTTCTCCCGCCTTCGACAATAAACCTGCTCATGGTTCTCCGCGTGCTGCAGGTGATCAATGTCATAGGAAAATACCACCGGACCGGTGACCAGCTCAAAAAAATCAGCATGTATACAAGATAATTCTCCTTTTTGTATAAAGATATGGTATATTAATATTGTTAGGATACGTGGTTTTAAGACCAATTACTTCACCCGGGCTCGACGAAACCGGTGTGAAGGGGAGAGAAGATAAATAGGGGTGGCCGTAAGGGGCCTCCTAAAAATGCTCTACTTGGTGAATGTCAATTTCTTGACGAACACCGTTCTTCTGGGAATTCTTCTTTGATTAGCAAGTGCACGCCACTCATTTCGAGCGGATTACGAACTATTCAAGGGAACAACCAACATTCCACTAAAGAAGGATCAAGAAATGAACCACCGGTAGGGCATTTTTTTACCGGTACCGCCATGTCCGATTGTTTTTTAAAGGGCTTTTAATCGCCGTCAATCATTGAGGATTTTACTTATCCTGCCGATTTCACTTTCAGCGAAGGTGGCTTTGGCGCTTTCGGAAGTGCCGTCGAAATGCTCCCTGACTTTCCACCATCCATCGATCGCCGCCTGGGCCGCTTCCCGGGAGGGAGATGTATCGTACAGCGCCGAAAGATATTTAGCTTTGTAAAGCAGGAATTGTCCCATGCGACTACGTTCGGTCATCCGTCCTGATGGGATACGGGTCGATATTTCGGCTGTCTCATAGGCTTTTTTCCACTCACCCGATTCATAGAGGCAACGGGCGTACAGCGAGTAGTAGGCGCCGTCATCGATGGTTCTGGCCTCAAAACGTCTGAGTGCGGCCGAGAGATTCCCTTTCTCGACCAGCGCTTCGAGAACGGCAAGCGGGTCGGCGACCGAAGCTGCACGTGATTTCTTTCGCACCGACGCCGCTGTGGGGACGGCGCTGAGATTCTTACGTTGTTGAGGACGCTGTGGAGGTGGAGGCGCCGGAGCCGGAGATGCGGCCGCCGCCGGAGGTGTGGCTGAGGCAGAAGCAGTCGCGGTCATCGAAGGCTGTGTCGGCTGTTGGCCGGGGGTTTGCGCTTCTTTAAGGTGCCGTGGAGCGGCCGGAGGCGGATTATCAACCGCTCGGCGTGTGTTGGTAATAAAAAAGGCGACCGTGGCAATGAGCACAACGGTGGGAATCACCCCGGCGACGACCGGAACCATCATTTGACGGGAGATACGGATCTTGCGCGGGGGAACCGTTCCCGCTTCGACGTACCGCTGGATCACCGTCTGCGGATCCTCCGATGATAATTTCTTGTAAATCGTCATGAGCATTTTCATCAGCTCGTTTATATTTTGATAGCGGTCTTCGGGGCTCACCTCCATACACGTTGCCACCAGTCGGTAGATCCGCCGCGGCAGGTTGATGCAAAATTGGTTTAAGGGAACATGGTCGTTCGACTTGCGTTTTTCGATGACCTCAAGCAGCTGCCGTGACGGAAAAGCCTTGGTACCCGACAGCATCTCATAAAGGACAACCCCGATTGCATAGATATCGGTACGGGGATCGACCTTATGGGAGCGTATCTGCTCGGGGGCCATGTATTGCAGGGAACCGGTTACCTTATCGGGGTCGGTATGGAGGGAAACATTGGTGGGATTGGCGATGCCGAAATCCATCAATTTAACAATACCGCTTCGCGTGATCATGATGTTGGCCGGTTTAATGTCGCAGTGAATAACACCTTTCCGTTTGCGTCCATAGAGGCTGAATTCTTCCTGATGCGCATAAAGCAAGGCACGACAGATAAAGATCGTGATTGCCACCGCAACAGCGGGGGGCAGTGCGCCGTTGGCCTTGAGGGTCTGCTGAAGACTAAGGCCATCGATCCGTTCCATTTCGATATACGGTAAACCGTTCCACTCCCCGACGGTGTGAATTTCAACGATATTCGGATGATCCAGTTTTGAGGTTATCTTTATTTCCGTTTCAAAACGCTGCAGATCTTTTTCCGACAGGTTTGGACGCCATAATTTGACGGCGCGATGAATTTCCAGCTTGGGATTCCAAATTTCATAGACGATAGCGGCGCCGCCCTCACCAAGGACCGATGTTACAAAACCTGAGCCCAGCGTTTTCGGCTTATCCTTATCTTCTGTCTTTTTATTACGCGGCACTCCGCTTTTTACTGACTGGAGGGCATCCATTACCAAAACACCTTTTCTATACTTCACTTTATTGTTACCGGCAGTTGAGCAATTATCGGAAGCTGGGTGTAAAAATATTTTTCATAATATAATGAATTTTATTGGAAAAAGAAAGACATGAGTTATTTCCGGATTGATATTTTTAAGTTAAGCGTTCAAAAAAAGGGGGATGTTCCTCAGTCTTACCCCATTAATATCCGCAGCTGTTTGAGTTCTCGTAGAAAAGAAGCTATTTTTAACCAATTCTAAAATTATTGTAGTGTAAAATGCGAGGATGGCGGAAATGGCAGACGCGCCAGACTTAGGATCTGGTGGGGAAACCTGTGGGGGTTCGAATCCCCCTTCTCGCACCATGTATTCGCATAGCGTGAGATTTTTCATCTAACGGGGAGTATCGTTTTGAAAACAACCGTTTTAGAGCCTGAGTCCTGGAAAAGGGTCGTTACTGTCGAAATACCCGAAGAGGACGTCCGGAAAGCATTTAACGAAAAACTGAAAACCTACCGGCACGATATGAAACTGCCCGGTTTTCGTCCCGGGAAAGTACCTGAAAATCTTATCAAGCAACGTTTCGGGCCCTCGATACGCGCCGAGATAATCGATGAATTCATTCAGAATACCTTCCGGGAAACCTGCAAGGAGCATACCATCGTTCCCGTTGCCGCCCCCCGGGTGATCGACGTGAAATCAAACGAGGGTGAACCGCTCGTTTTTTCCATCGAAACGGAAGTCGATCCCGTGATCGATATTACCGGTTACCGGAAGCTCAAAATTCGTCCGTCGCCGAAAAAAATAAAGGACAGCGATGTCGATGCCGCGCTTCAGAACCTGCGTGAGCGGTGTGCGACGTTTGCGGAAGTCGATCACCCCGTTAAAAAAGGCGATTACGTCAAATTGGAATACGTCAAGGTAGTCATTGACGGAGAGGAGCGCAAGGACATCGTCAGTCCCGCCCATCCGGTCGAGGTGGGCGGCGAAAACGGCTTGAAGGATTTTCATAAAGGAATCACCGGTCGCTGCGCCGGGGAAACCGTCTTTCTTACGGTGAAGTTCCCGAACAATTATTCCGGAAGGAACGTCGCGGGGAAGAACGGCGAATTTACCGTTAAACTGCTTTCGGTGCAGGAAAAAACAGTTCCTGAAATCAACGAGGCGTTTCTGAAAAAACTGGGTGATTTCGCCGATGAAACCGTATTGCGCGCCAAGATCCGTGACGATCTCGAAAAAGAGGAGCGCCGACGTGCAAAGGAGGAGGCCCATCACAAAGCCATCGACGCCCTCATCAAGGAGAACGAATTCGAGGTGCCTCCCGCACGTGTCGAGCAGTTCATCGAGTACATGTACCAGGAGGCCTTGAAATACAAACGCCCCGAAGATGCGGCTCCGCAGCGTGATGAGGTCGCTCAACGATATCGCGACGCCGCGGTCAATTCCATTAAACGTCAACGGATCATCGAAGCCGTCGCCGAAAAAGAACACATACAGCCCGTCCAGTGGGAGGTCGATGCGGAAATCACCCGCATCGCTGAGACCTATCGGCAGGACTTTGAAACTCTCAAACAGGCCTTGCGGAAGAACGGTACGACGCTTCGTATCCGTGACGAGATCAGGGAGCGCAAGACGCTCGATTACCTTATCGGCGAGTACACGCCGGCGGAGGCGAAAGAATAGTATACCCCGTACGCTCGCCGGTACTATTTTTATAGGCGATACGGCGGGGCGGAATTTCCCCCTCTTCCGATGGATTAATCCCGGTCGAGACGTTACAATATGAGAGAAAGGTACACCACGATGCCCGTAATTCCTTATGTAATCGAACAGACCGGTCGCGGCGAACGGTCGTACGATATTTATTCCCGTCTGTTAAAAGAACGGATTGTTTTTCTCGGCTCCGATCTCGACGACGTCACCGCCGACCTGGTCATGGCGCAATTGATTTTTCTGGAATATGAAGACCCGGAAAAGGACATCACCATCTACATCAACTCGCCGGGCGGCATTGTCTCCTCGGGACTTGCCATTTACGATACGATGCAGTACATCAAACCCGACGTCTCGACCATCTGCATCGGCCAAGCTGCCAGTATGGGCGCCGTCCTTTTGGCGGCGGGAACAAAAGGGAAACGGTATGCGCTTCCCCACTCTCGCATCATGCTGCATCAGCCGCTCGGCGGAGCAGGCGGCCAGGCGGCCGACATCGCCATTCATGCCAAGGAAATCGTTCACGTCAAGCAGTGCCTCAACGAACTCATCCAGAAACATTCCGGTCAGCCGCTCGACGTGATCTCACGCGACACCGATCGTAACTTCTACATGTCGAGCGAGGAAGCGAAAACATACGGTCTGATCGATGAAATACTCACGGCAAGGAAAGAACAGTGACGACGCGCGCCCGTTATTCAGGAATCAAATGCTCCTTCTGCGGAAAAAGCCCGGATGAGGTGGGCAAACTCATCACCGGGCCGTCGGTGCATATCTGCAATGAGTGTGTTGAGATGTGCAACGACATTCTCCGGGAAGATAGAAACGCTGTCGGCGGCGGCGCCACCCTCGAAACGCTCCCGACGCCGCGGGAAATGAAGTCGTTTCTTGACCAGTACATTATCGGGCAGGACGATGTGAAAAAAGGGGTTTGCGTAGCCGCCTACAACCATTTCAAGCGTATCCTTTCACGTTCCCGCAACAATGGCGACGACATCGAGATCGATAAATCGAACATCCTCATGCTCGGACCCACCGGCACGGGAAAAACGCTCATCGCCCAGACGCTGGCGAAAATGCTCAAAGTACCTTTCTCTATTGTCGATGCTACCATTTTCACCGAAGCCGGCTACGTGGGTGAGGATGTCGAAAACATGCTGGTACGGCTTCTTCAGGCGGCGAACTACGATGTCGCGAGTGCGGAAAAAGGGATCATCTACGTCGACGAATTCGATAAAATCGGCCGCAAATCGGCAAATCCCTCCATCACCCGCGACGTATCGGGGGAAGGCGTGCAGCAGGCTATGCTTAAAATTCTCGAAGGCACCGTCGCAAGCATTCCACCCAAAGGCGGACGGAAACACCCCGAACAGAACCTCATCCAGATCAACACACGCGACATTCTTTTCATTTGCGGCGGAGCCTTCGAAGGGCTCGAAAAGATCATCGAGGCACGCATCGGCGAGAGCAGGATGGGTTTCAACGCCGATGTCAGAAAAAAAAGCAACTACCGTATCGGCGAGATTCTGCGTAAAGTCGAACCCGACGACCTTATACGGTTCGGGCTCATCCCTGAAATCGTCGGACGGCTGCCCGTGGTGCTTGGGCTCGACGAACTCGACGAGGAGTCGCTTACCGCCATCCTTACCGACACCAAAAACGCCCTCAGCAAGCAATATGTAAAGCTTTTCAGCATCGAGGGAATCCGCCTCATCATTGCCCGCGATGCCCTGCGCGAAGTCGCCCGTATCGCCCACCGCAAGAAAACCGGCGCCCGAGGCCTGCGCACCGTCCTTGAAGCGGTGTTGATTCCGATAATGTTCGAAATACCCTCACGCGAAGACGTCAAAGAGATCATGATAACCCGCGACACCATCATCGGGAAGGCGGGTCCGCTCTATACCTATAAGAAAGACAAGAAAATGGCGTGAGGCGCCGATGACACGGAGCTTTTACGGCAAGGCCTCCCGCCGGCGGATATTTACGGAGCGAAGCCTCTTTCCAAGCAGGGGTCGCAGGCGATATAAGAAAGGCGTAATGTGGCGATGCCGACCGATTCCGCGACCTGCAAACAGGCAATAGTTCTCGGTGCCGCAGCGTTTCTCCTTTTTCTTCCTTTTTCCGGAAAACCGTTTCATATCGACAGCCCCGTAACGGTCTATATCGCCGAACAGTTGCTCAGCGATCCGCTCAATCCGCCGGCGGGAGAGTACGGTCCGCTTCTTTCCGCATGGAATCACACGGAACTGCCCGAAGAGAGCGCATTTCATGCAACGCCGCACCCGCCGCTGATCCCCTTCTGGGCGGCACTGTTCGTCGGACTGTTCGGCGCAAATGAACCGGCGGTCAACTGGGCCTTTTTCCCGTTTTATCTCGGATCACTCCTCTATTTTTTTGGACTGTGCCGCCGGTTCGACATCCATGGGCGCCTGGCGGCAGCCATGCTTTTTGCCGTCAGTCCCATATTATTTGTAAACGCACAGAACGTAATGTGCGACGTTCCTCTCACCCTGTTCAGCATCGGCTGTTTCTACCACCTGTTCCGGAGTGATACCGCCCGAGATACGTTGCTCGCCGGAGCCCTCGCCGGATGCGCCTGTCTTACCAAATTCACCGCCGGGACACTGCTCGTCTCGGCGGCGGCAT
>JAFGNB010000076.1 GCA_016927235.1 Chitinispirillaceae bacterium | reverse complement strand
CAGCTTACCTCGCTCGTCGACGTCATGACCATCCTGCTGGTTTTTCTCATTAAGAGCTTTTCGACCGAAGGATATATCATTACTCCGGCGAAAGATCTGCATCTTCCGATCTCGACCTCCGAAATGCCGCCCAGTCCGCGCTGTGCGGTTGAAATCACCCGCAAGGCAGTGCTTGCCGACGGACAGGTGATCGAGACGCTCGACCGTATCGCGGCGGGCGATTCGCTGCTGGTGTCGCCGCTTTTCGACTGGATGAAACTGCAGCGGGCGAAATGCACCGATTCGCTCAGACCGCCTGAGGTGATGATACAGTGCGACCGCGAGGTGGAGTTTGCTATTGTTAAGAAGGTCATGTTCACCTGTTCGAAGGCCGGGTTCGCCGACTATTCGGTGCTGGTGCTGCAGGAGGAGTGATGGGGGAGCCGGTGCGTGACGTAGCTGTCTATGACGCCGGACGTAACGGGGGCGATCGCGATTTCTTCATGCCGGTTATGGCGGCATCGCTGCTTTTTTTCGGAGCGGCCGGATATTATTTGCACACGCACAATCCGCCGCCGGCGACGATCGCCGAACAGATATCGCGCCTTCAGCAGACCCGGTTCATCATCGAGAAGCGAAAGCCCGAACCGAGGATTGAAAAGCCGAAACAGCCGGCTGAAAAAAAAGAGGAGGCGGTGGCGGAAGAGCCTATCGACCTTACCAAAAAACCGCTTCTCAAACAGGAAAAAGACGATATCGTCGAGACGCCGCCGCAGGAGCAGGTAAAACGGCCTCCGCGACGCGTTTACGGACTTAAAAAGGTGTATTCGACCGGCATCGGCGCTTCGGGAAGCGCCGCAGACGCCATCATCGGCAAGCGCGGCAATACCCTCGATACTGACATCGATACGATCACGGCAACCGAAAGCGATCTCAGGGCTGCGCCGGTTTCGATAACGACCGTCACCAGCCAGCCCCGCATCAAGTCGCAGGTCAAGCCGGAATATACGAAAGAGATGCTCGAAAACAGCGTCGAGGGGGTCGTCCGCGTCAAGGTGCTGGTCGATATCGACGGAAAAGTGAAGCAGGCGGTCGTGCTTGACGACCTGGGGTACGGATCAAAGGAGAAGGTCGCCGAGGCCTGTTTTAAAATGCTCTTTGCACCGGCGTTCCGCGGGGAAGAACCGGTGAGCGTCTGGATCATGATAAAATTTCGCTTCAAAATGCTTGATGGGTAGGAAGACGGGGTGACGATCCTATTTCATTTTCAGTCTCTTGAAATAATTTATATTAAATAATGTCCAATGAGATAAATGGTATATCCATGAGAGGTAATAAATTATTTCCGCCGACGGCAGGCATCATCGCGGTTGTCGCCGCACTTACGCCGCTCTTTGCGGAGGTCTCCCAAACCCCGCCCATGGGCTTTAACAGTTACGATTGCATGAGTTTTTCGGCAACCGAGAAGGAGATGAAGGCGATTGCCGACACCATGGCGAAAAAATACCTTCCTTACGGATGGGAGTACGTATGCATCGACTGGTGCTGGTCATATCCCGGAATGAGCGGAAATCACCCCAACCAGAGCTGGATCAATAACGTCGACGGCAATCCGACGCCGGAAACGCGGTTGACGATGGATGGGTACGGCCGTCTCATGCCGGACACGATCCGGCATCCATCCTCAAAAGGCGGACAGGGGTTCAAACCCCTTGCCGACTACATCCACGGCAAGGGACTGAAATTCGGGATCCATATCATGCGCGGTATTCCGCGGCAGGCGGTGTATGCCAATACGTCCATTTACGGCACCTCGTATTGCGCCGCCGACGCGGCCGATAAAAACGAGAACTGTGCGTGGCTCAACCAGATGTACGGTCTCACTATGAGCAACCCTGCCGCGCAGGCGTATCTGCATTCGATCCTCAACATGTATGCCGCATGGGGTATCGACTACATAAAAATCGACGACCTGATGAATTCCAACGTATCTCCCCGGACCTCCTTTAAAAGTCAGATTCAGGCGTACCGCAAGGCGAACGACAGTACTCACCGGGATATCGTCTTCAGCACATCGCCGGGCGCCACCCCCGTGGGTGATTCGGTATTTGTCCGTACCTATGCGAATCAGTGGCGCATGGCCGACGACCTGTGGGACAACTGGAATACGCTCAACACCATGATCGATCTGTTCGCCAAATGGCACCTCAACGCCTATGCACCCCATTTTCCCGATGCCGACATGATTCCCATCGGCCGTCTGTCGAAACGGGGGCCGGTGGGAAACACGCGCTGGTCGAACCTTACCCGCGCCGAACAGTATACCCTGATGACCATGTGGTGCATCGGCCGTTCTCCGCTTATCTGGGGAGGCGACGTGCGCGACAACCGGCCGGCCGAGGACTCGCTCATGACCAACGCGGAAGTGATCGAAGTCAACCAGCGGGGCGAGCGCCCGATGCCCGTCGTAACATCGTCGCAGTATCCGGTCTGGGCGTCGGACCGCCCGGATTCTTCAAATATCAAGTACGTCGCCATGATCAACCGTACGTCAAACACCGCGACGGTGACGCTGTCGCTGGACAAGATCGGCCTTGACGAATGCGAAGCAAGGGACCTCTGGGCGAAAAAAGACCTCGGTTCCTTTTCCGGGACGTTCGGCCGTTCGATCGTAGGCCACGGATCGGGGCTCTACAAGCTGACGTCGCTCACCACGGCGGTTGAAAAGACGGGAGCACGCGCCTCGTTTGCGGGCGGCGGCGGCCGCTTCACCGCGCGGTTCTCGCCGGTCACGAAGCATCTGTCAATAAGGCCGCCCTCCGAGGGGGTCGTGATGGTCATCAACCTTGCGGGGAGGCCGGTGGCGAGGAGGGCGGTGCGGGAGGGCGTGACGATACGCGTCTCATTTCCCGCGGGAATCTACATTGTCGGGTTCACCGGGCGTCTTGGCGCAATGGAACGGACGGTGGCGGCGTTCTGAAAAAAGTAAGGAATGCAGTCAACCCGCTTCCTTGCGCAAAGAAAAAATGAACACTCGATGCGCACGGAATAACCGATAGATGAATGCAGCGTTTCTTCTTACGCTCGTTGTATGTGCTTCTTTCTGCTTCACGCAAGCCTGACAACGAACCGTAAGTTTTGCCCTACGGGCTGCCCCGATCGCTTCTCAATTGCTGTACTGGCGCGGCAGCCGGACATTCTGCAAAGGAAGGAACGATGGACGCTTCAACCGATTCTTCACCTGTCTATTTCGCGGGTTTCGACGAGAGAGCAGTGCGAAAAATAGTCATGGCCGCTTTCGGCGCCTTCGTCACGGTTTACGCCCTTCATGCCGCCCCGGCCTTCGACGAAACAATACCCGATACCATCCCTGCCGATATCATTGACGACTGGAAGGCGCAGGACGGTGCCGACTACGGTGCGGCGATCCAAAAAATAAAAGCCTCCCTGGCGGAACCGTATGCGTCATTGGTTTTAGACGGCTCGACCGAGGCCGACTATCTCCGTGCCTGTCACTGGCGCCGGGTGAGCCGCATCAAGCCGTTTGCGGATCGGATAGGCAGGATCATTTACGGCCGTCACCATGACATAGGAGGACCTGTTGTGGGATATACCGAAGATCTGAAAGGCGACGGCGCAATAGGGCTGGGGCAGTGGAGTATGTCGGCGAGCATGAGTTCCGATTATACCGAGGGAAATGCGAACGGAACCGCGATCCATCTGCTGGAATTCAAGGACTACTACCCGATGCCTCGCACCGTTCTTTCGGATTCCTCCGGTGTTCTGCGCGATCCGTGCGTTTCGTATGACGGCAACCGGATAGCCGTTGCCTGGTCGAAGGACCGCGACGGCTACCACCTCTACGAATTGTCGCTTGATAACCCGGCAACACCGCATCAGCTTACCGATGATCCGTCCGGCCTGACCGTTTCGGATTTCGAGCCCTGCTACCTTCCCAATGGAGATATTGTTTTCAATTCATCCCGTAATTTCAGCATGGTTATTGCAAATATCAATCTCACCAGCAATCTGTTCATTATAAATAAGGACGGCAACTACCTCCGTCGCATAGGCTACGACCAGTTGCATACTTTTTATCCGACCATGATGGAGGACGGCGGCGTGCTTTATTCCCGTGCCGACAATATGGACCGGACTGATCTGCGTTTCGGGCTTTTTTGCATGCATCCCGACGGAACGCATCAGACGGAGTATTTCGGGAATCAGCTGCCGGTTTCTTTCACCATACCGCAGGCGCGCCAGATTCCCGGAACGAAAAAGGTTCTCGCGATCATCGGAGGGTATATGGGCCCGTATGCAGGAGCGCTGGCAATAATCGATCCGGAAATCTCCCGCAACGACACCGATGCAATAACGATGGTTGCACCGAGAGGAAGAGTATTGCCTGCAAATAGTACCGAAGATGGTGTGCCGTATGAATGGAAACTTTTCCAGAACCCTTTTCCCCTTTCCGAAGAGTGGTTTCTTATCTCCTGGCGGCCGACCAGGGCAAGCAGATTCAGAATTGTGCTCATGAACTCCGACGGTAACCATGAACTGCTCGCATGGGCCGACGGGCAGTCGGTAAGTCAACCCATGCCGGTTGCGGCACGGCCGCTGCCGGAGATTCCTTCCTATCAGGCGGATTATTCGAAAAAGACCGCTTCGTATTCGGTGACGGATGTTTATAAAGGAGAAGGATTGAAAGGGTTGGCCGTTGGATCGATAAAAAAGATCCGGGTTATCGCCCTCGAATACCGCACCGACCCTGCTTTCGGCAATACCGGTACATCATCTTTCTGGATGACCCCCGTCGGCCGGTTCGGCAGTACCATGAATGCGAAGCGCATCCTTGGCGAGATACCGGTTGCGGCCGACGGATCGGTTCACTTCAGCGTACCGGCGCCTACACCGGTCTTTTTCCAGCTTATCGGCGCCGACGGTTCAATGATCCAGACCATGCAGAGCTGGTCCACGCTCATGCCGGGGGAGCGCTTCGCCTGTCTCGGTTGTCATGAAGATAACAACGCCACACAACCGTCTGATATCGAAATACCGGCAGGGGAACCGGAGCCGTTCTTCGATATCAAGAACGACTATCTCTATTATCCGAGGCACATCCAGCCGATCCTCGACAGGAATTGCGTGAAGGGCGGGTGTCATGATTCTTCGCATAAAAAACTCAACCTTGTCGGAACACCGGTGAATACCGAAAGTCTCGACGGCGACTCGAAGAACGCCTGTCGCATCTGGTTGCGGTCGTACCACAATTTGTCGAATCCTCACTATTGCAATTATAATTGTTTGATGGGCTGGCCTGCTGACAGGACGCCCGGTTCCTTCGGTTCCGCAAAAAGCCTCGTCATCACGCAATTGCGTGAGGGACACCACGATGTCTCACTCACCGAAGAGGAGATGGGAAGACTCTGCGCCTGGATCGACCTTGGAGTTCCCCATTCCGGCACCTACACCGACGACATGCGGCCGGAGGACTCCGCTGCTTATGAAGCCCGCCTCGACCGCCGGCGCCGGCACGAGCAATTCGAAGCGGAGAACATCGCGGAGTTTATTGCAGCCGGAGGGTATGACAACGTCGATTACGGAGGAACGGTGATTATGGAGAGAGGCCGGGGAAAAGCACCGGGCGGTGAAGCGTCGGCTTCGTTCCTTAACCGCAGCCGCCTCATTGCGCGTTTCTCGCCGGTTACGAAGCATCTGTCAATTTTGCCGCCCTCCGAGGGGGTCGTGACGGTCGTGGACCTCACCGGGCGGCTGGCGGCAAGGAAGGCGATCGGGCGGCGGGAGTTTCTGGAAAGCAGGATCGTGTGGATGAGCGCCTCTTTCCCGGCGGGGGTGTATGTTGTGCGATTCAAGGGGCCTGCCGGAATAATAGAGCGGATGGCGGCGCTATATTGAGGGAAGTAAAGGATCAATTGATATGTGGTATGTTATTTTCCGAAGACCTCTCCCCCCCTCTCCTATCAGAAAGGGGAAAAGGATGCTTCTTTTCAGGGGCAAGGATGGAAATGTCACTTCCGCGTCTGTTCCCGGTCGACCTTTACAATCCGAACCCCTCCGGCGGTAAGGTGTTTCGCAAGGTCAAGCGACCGCGTTTTCAGGAAGGCGGCGTAGAGCAGCCTGCCGCCGAGGTCGTACACCCGGACATTCGCGCCCGTTGCAGCCCAGGGCGGGAGGAAGAGGCGGTTGTCGACGACGGCGCGACGGAACGCCGTGGCTGAATTGAAATTCGCGTTCCGCGCGAGGAACGGCCTTCGAGCGGTCACCGGCGATTCATGTACCACCGTTATCGTTGCATTTCCGCTTATTCCCGCCGCGCTCCCCTGACAGGTGATTGTTCCCGTCGTGCTCGACCGCGTTTTCACGTAATAGGCGATCTGCCCCCCCTCCAGGGCGGTTTTCGCCTCGCCGATAAAATCCCCCGCTCCCGTTGCCGAGACCGTGACCGAATCGTCCCGCAGATGCAGCAACTGATTGTTGGCGTCGAGGAGCGAAACGACCACACGGGTCATGTCGCCGCCGCTGTAAAGCACGTTCGTATCGGGGACTACCGTGACTTTGGCGGGGCTCCCCGGAGTATGCACCGTATGGGTGGCGACCTGCGTGCCGCCGATGTATCCCACCGCTTTGAGTTCTCCGGATGAAAAGCTCGTACTCCATGAAAAAACCGGATGGGGAAGGCTCGTGTAAAGATTCCCCGAGGTTTTTTTCCCCAGCGAATTGCCCTCCTTGAGAAGGTCGACCTGCTCACAATTGCTCACCACCATGACGCTTGTGGGCGAACTCGAGGTCCAGTAATTGCAGATATGGACCATGGGGCCGTCGAACGTCGGATTGCGCTGCGACTGGTAGAACCAGCCGGCAAGCTTCGGCAGGCGAAAGGTGTTCATGACGCCGTGATGGGAAATAAAGCCGTTTTTAGCCCTCCCCGTTTCATTGGTAGTGGCATTGCCGTGGCCCGAGGCATAATCAAAGGCGCACCAGCCGAGAAGCCCGCCCCATTTGCTTGTCTGATAACTCGCGTTATGCCCCTTTGCATGCCCGTGAGTTCCATCCGTTATCTGGCCGAGAAGGATATTGTCGCTGTCCCATGAGTGCGCCTGCGGGTTGAGGTTATGGCCGCAGTATTCGGTGGTGATGACGGGCATATTGGGAGGACTCGACGAGGGATTGACGAAATTCTGGGTCCAGATGTCCTCAAGAAAGCTGGTGGCGGGATCGCTGTTACTGCGCCGCACGCCGCAGGTAAGCCGTGAGGGGTCGTAATGGTGCGCGGTATCGTTCATGCTTTTATAGAATGCATTATCATCCGCCGATTCGTTGATGCGTACTCCCCACGTCAAGATGCAGGGGTGGTTGCGGTCCCTAATAACCATGTCTTTGAGCACCTGCAACTCGAGTCTTTTCCATGAGTCGTTGCCGATATACATCCACCCCGGTACCTCTTCGAGAACAAGCAGTCCGATTTCATCGCACCGGTCAAAGAAATCGGGTGCCTGGGGATAATGCGAGGTGCGGACGATGTTGCACCCGAGTTCGTATTTGAGAATGTCGGCGTCTTTCCGCTGCAGCCGCTTCGCCGCCGCCCGGCCGATGTACGGATAGGTCTCGTGCCGGTTGAGCCCCCGGAGCTTTACGGCATTCCCGTTGAGGTAACATTTACCGTCCGATTTATTCATGGTCAACGACCGGATGCCGGTCCTGGTTTCGTATTCGTCGATCAGCGTCTCCCCGTCGAAGAGTTGCGTGTAGATCTTGTAAAGGTTTGGGTGGTCGAGATCCCAGAGCTTGGGGGAGGCGATGGCGCCGGTCGTCTGACTGGCCTCGGCGCTTCTGCCTACCGGAACGTCGAGCGATCCGGTGGTGGCGGTCGCCACCACGGCGTTACCGGCATCCACGATGCTGGTGAGCACCTTGCAGGTTTTTGCGGCCGCCCCGTTGTTGACGACCCCGACCTTCGCGGTTATTGTCGGAGAAGAGGGCGCCGACTGACTGGGGTTCTGCGTCGAAACGAAGACGTAGTCGATATGGAGCGGGTCGGCGACGATCAGCGTGACGTGACGGACAATGCCGCCGTATATCATAAAATCAATGCCTCCGCCTTCGGGCGGCACGCTGTTTTGCTGCCTGGAATTGACCTGCACGGCAATGACGTTGTCCTGTCCGGCCGTGACCTTGTCGGTGATATCGATGGTAAAGGGCGTATAGCCGCCGCTGTGGTCGCCGACTTTCGTTCCGTTGACGTACACGTTAGCCACGATCGACACCGCCTGGAACTCGAGCAGGAACCGTTTCCCGGCGTACGACGACGGCGGAGTGAAATGCCTGCGGTACCAGGAGACGATTCTGAATGGAACCTCGGAGTCATACATGTGTCGGCAGATGACGTTTGCATGGGGAATACATACCTTTTGAAATGACCCCTCGCTGGCGGTTGGCGAGGAGTAGGAGGAGTTATCGCTCGGAATGTAAAGCCACCCCGTGTCGAAATTGATGGTGGCACGCGGCGACGCGTCGAAGGCGGGTGCTGCTCCAGCCGCTGTCGTTACCGCGCACCAGATAATGAGCGCCGACAGATAAATTGCCGGGAGCGTATGGACTCGCCTTTGAAGGCGTTTACGGGAATGGTTCATGATTTCCTCCTTGATGATATTGCCGACCGGTCCACCGTTTTACCGGTCTTCCGGATACATGAAAAAAAATCCCGATGCGGTCGAAACATTCATCGGGAAAAAATGTGCTATGGTCGATCGCCCGGCACTTCGCCCCGAAAGATCGTACCATGTTGCCGTTGACAATGACAGACCACGTCGCTGCAATCCCGATATCGTTTGCACTGCGACAACGGGTTTGCTGAAGGTCCGCTCGAAAGAACGCGCCGCAACAGCGCCGGTCGGGTCCCCGGCGAGTATCGCGGTTTCGCTTCCGGCAAGAAGGACGCATCCCAGGCCGTAATCATCGAAATCGGGAATAATGTCGCGCGACGGCGTCACCCCCGTCACTCCCGATCCGTTGTCGCCGGGCGAATCGCCGGTCCCCTGCACGTACCCGATCGCTCCGTCGGGGAATATGGCGCTGTCGGCGATTGCGTTCCATGCGCGTAGGATCGTCGGGAGATATTCCGCTTTATCAAGAATTCCCCGGTTGGCTCCCCAT
>JAFGNB010000075.1 GCA_016927235.1 Chitinispirillaceae bacterium | reverse complement strand
TCCTGGCAGCTTCATCGCGTAATACGACCAACCCAGATGTTTGTTGCATTTTCATCTTTCGCCGAATTTAATTTAAATAGGGACACTCCCCCATTTACGCAAGAGCCCTTGTTAACGCAATTTCTTCCCCGCGATATAATTTGCCAGGTCAGCGACCCTGCATGAATAGCCCCATTCGTTGTCGTACCACGCGACGACCTTTGCTATGGTTCCGTTCAGCACCTGAGTGAATTCGAGATCGACGATCGACGAGTGGGCGTTACCTTTATAGTCCGACGATACCAGTTGCTTCCATTCGCAGGCCATTATCCCCTTCAACATACGCTTGGACGCGGCGATCAGTGTATTACGTAACTCCTCGGTAGTCGTTTTATTTTCCAGTTGCGCGGTAAAGTCTACGACCGACACGGTGGGAGTGGGAACCCGCAGTGAATATCCGTCGAAGCGCCCCTTCATTTCGGGGATAACGAGGGCAAGCGCACGCGCCGCTCCCGTTGATGTGGGAATGATGTTCTGTCCTGCCGCCCGGGCACGCCTCAGGTCGCGGTGTGGCAGATCAAGGATGCGCTGGTCGTTGGTATAGGAATGAATGGTCGTCATCATACCGTTAATGATGCCGTATGCCTTGTGAACGGCGAGGGCGGGTGGGGCCAGGCAGTTTGTCGTACACGACGCGTTGGAGATGATGTGATGTTTTTCCGGCCGGTAGCTGCGGTGATTGACTCCCATGACCACGGTCAGGTCGACATCCTCGCCGGGGGCCGTTATAATAACTTTTTTGGCACCCGCCTTCAGATGTGCCGACGCTTTCTGTTCCGTCCGAAACAGTCCGGTGCTTTCGATGACAATGTCAACTCCTTCGTCATCCCAGGGAATTGCCGAGGGATCACGGAACGCGAAATTTCTGATCAGTTGATCATTGATGCGAAAACCGTCTTTTCTGACGGCGACCGTTGCTCCGAAGATGCCGTAATTGGTGTCGTATTGCATCAGGTGAGCGTTTGTTTCCGCGTCGAAGAGATCGTTGATCGCCACTACCGCCAACGTATCGGGATAACGTTCCATAGCGGCTTTCAAAACCTGTCGCCCGATTCTTCCAAAACCATTTATGCCTAGACGAATCATGGGTCCCTCCTTATAGATCGTCGATGCGGTACTTGTGTTCCGCCATTAAATCGCAACGGATTTTCAGCCTCTCATGGTGCCGGGCATTGTCGATGGCGATAGCGCTCAGGTTAGAGACCGCCTCGAGGAATTTGATGTCCCTGTCGGTAAATTCGCGGACATCCGCCGTATAGACCCGTAAGACGCCGATGACGGTCTTTTCGACGGTCAACGGCAGGACGAGGACGGACGCGATACCTTCCGCCTTCGCCTTCTGCTTGTATTGAAAATCGTCGTCGGTCTGAACATCTTTCATCCATATTGTCTTCCCTTTCAGGGCTTTCTGGTCTACCTTGCTTTCGGCTATGATGATGGGGCCCTTATCGAGGTAATCCCCGGATAGGCCGTAACTTGCCCCCAGTTCGAGGGTCGTTCCCCGCGACCCGATCAATCGGAGACTGCATGCCTTCACGTCCATTGCCGCGGTGACGCACCGGGCTATTTCTTCGAGGACTCGTGCCGGATCGAGGGACGCGTTGATGACCTTCGCTACATCGTAGAGGGCGGAAAAGTAATCGATCCCGCCGGCTGCAGGTTCCTTTTTTGTCCGTGCCATGGAAATACCTCCTTTTTAGTTTAAATAAGGACAGATGTTCCTATTCAAGTTCTTGTAAAATGCGATTTTCAGCAGTTCTTTGCATGTAAATATTCAAGGATGCTGTCCATCAGACTGTTTATCTTTCCGTATCGCTCCGGAGGGGCGGATAAAATTTCCGCTTCCGTTTGAATGTACTCACCATGAACCAGCTCATTTTTGCAATTCTCAACGATTGCCTGCGCCAGGGCAGGTGTAGTTTCCAAATGAAACTGAAGACCGATAACGTTGGCCCCGATTTGAAAGGCCTGGTTTTCGCAACCTTTGCTTTTCACTGTTTGAACCGCTCCGTCCGGCAGGTTGAAAGTTTCGCCATGCCAGTGAAACACTTTCGTTTCTTCGGGAAATTTAAAAACCGCGTTGCTTTTTGATTCGACAGGCTTAATCGGGAACCAGCCGATTTCCTTTGCCGGATTAGGGAAGACTTCGGCACCCATCGAATCCGCGATGAGTTGCGCCCCCAGGCAGATACCCAGGGTGGGCTTTCCCGCACGGATCGCGCTTTTTATCAGCTCCTTTTCTTTTACCATCCAGGGATAATCCTGCTCATCGTTGACACTCATCGGGCCACCCATGGCCACCAGAAAATCGATATCCCCGACATCGGGAAGCTCTTCGGAATCGTATAACTTTGTGCTCGTTATCTCGTAACCGGATTTTCGAAACCAGGCTTCAATAGTGCCGAGACCTTCAAAAAATACATGCTGTAAATAATGTGCTCGCATCTCTAATCCTTCTCTTTATGGTTAACGGATTAATCGGTATCAGACAGGAACGTGGCACTGCTTAATGAGAAAAGATTCTGTCACTATTTTCACAGGGGGTCAAGCCCGCTCTTATACCCTTATGCTCTTTCACTTAGATTGAGCATCAAAACACCGGCTACGATAATCAGAATAGAAATAATTTTCAATAAACTGACCGG
>JAFGNB010000074.1 GCA_016927235.1 Chitinispirillaceae bacterium | reverse complement strand
GTTGTTCGACCGTCTTTTTTATCCGGTACGTGTTGACCCGCATCTTTACCCATATTCTTTTATTTGCCGTCACCCCGCTTCCGCTCCCCGCCGAAGGTGCGGTTTTCGCCCTCGCGCCCTCGATCAGGCCTACATCGAACGATTCGAGCGCGACAATCCTTCGACTGTTCTCGAACTTGGCGCAGAGTTCCCCGAAGGCGAAAAAGTCACCCTCGATCTCGATATCATATCCGTAGGTGGTGATCCGGTCGCTGGTCTGCGGCCGTAACGGTTTCACCGAAATAAGCTTGAGCTTGAGATCGTTGATACATGCGGTAAGGAATTCGAAAAAGATCGACTCGTACGAAACAGTGTCCCGGTGACCGGGAAAATCCATGTTCTTGAAGATCAGGTCGCGCACATGGTTGAGGTTTTCCGAAACGATTTTCGCGGTCGCAAGTTTGTTGGAGGTGATGATCCGCTGTTTCTCCAGTTCCACGAACTCCGGCTCAAGCGTCGCTATATACAGCCGGTCCGCCGCGAAAAGAGCCGCGATGATGATTGCCGGAACGGCCGTCAGAATCGGTACGGTTTTCATTGGGGCTTATCCCCCTTTTTCTCCGCCGAATAGTCGAAGCTGACCCGTTCGCGCCCCCCCTCGTCGTTGAGGACGGTGGAATTGAAGTGGCAGGAGCCGAACACGTCGGAAAATGCCGTATCGGCGCGGAGATTATTGAGATAATCGTCGATGGTGATCAGCTGCTCCTGCATTGGCGAGATGAGTCCGTACCCTTTCACGTTGAGAACCCCCTTGTTGTAGCTGAACCGGGTGATCCAGTACGGATTGGGCGGCCGGTTGGGAAGGTGAAAGGCCATTGCCGCCAGTTTTTTCGTCCAGAAGATCCGTCCGGTCTGGAGCCGGTCGAGCAGTTCGATGTCCGCTTTGTCGACGATCATCCGGGTCTCCTGATATTTGCGATATTCCGCCTCGATCCGATCGAGTTTCCGGCGCTCCGCTTCGAGCGCCGTGCGCATTTTGAGAACGGTACTCGCCGCATAGGTGCACGCCAGAAACAGGAGGACGAACGAGAGCACCGTGATCAGCGTGGCGGTGCTCTTCTGCACCTGCTCCTGTTTTTCCTGCTGCCGTATCCGCTCGACCAGGTTGATCCGGTATTTCATCATAGCTCTCTTCCCCGCATTCCCAGGGTTACCGCGACGTCGAATCTTCCGGGCGGAGCGGTTTGCCGGGCGTCGAATTCATTGACGAGGTCGAGCCGGGTTACCGCAAGGCCGGTGTCGTGACCGACCTTCTCGAGCAGTTCGGGCAGGGCGTAACCGCCCAGCACGGTGAGCGACGAGTCGGTCGCGGCACGGTAGGCGCTCTGGTAGTAGGCCAGCGAACGGGATATCTCGGCGGTAAAGGCGTTGATCCTGAGTTCGATCTCGCGGGGGGACGCAAGCGGCTCCCCGGCGCCGCCGTCGAAAATTTCCGCCGCGGAAAAGTAGATGGTCCGGTTGTAAAAAGGGATGTCGCTTCCGTCCCCTTCGATCACGACGGTACTGAAATCGGGCCCGATATGGAGTATCACCGCGCCGCGCTCGGGGGACTCGGCGCCGGCGCGGCCGGTCCGGAACGCATTCGCCACGGTCAGCGGGAAAACGTCGATGATCGTCGGAGGCAGCCCCGCCTTTTCGAAAAGGCGCAGCTGCCGCTGCAGCAGGGCGTTGACGACCGAGGTGACGATGACCGGCGCGGGCTCGTTTTTTTTCGGCGCCGAGAGAAACTGATACTCCACAACCGATCCGGCGGTGTCGAACGAAAGGTTCTTCCGGATTTCGAACTTGAGCGCGGTCTTGAGCTCTTCATCGGGCAGCTTGCGGAAAGAGAGCTGCGCCGCGTAGGTCTGCTTTCCTCCCACGCAGGTCACCACCGTGTCGGCGAACGAAATCGCCATTTTCTGCCGCAGCCTCCTCAGGCCGTCGACAATCGCTTCGTCCCCGGCAAAGGGGCCGGACAGCTCCTCAAGCGCGGCAATGAGGGAACCTCCCGCTTTCACGGTTTTTCCCGGGCCTATTTTCGCGCCGCGTATCGATCGCGAATCGAGCTCGATGCCTACCGCAGCCGCACCTTTCGGCATGCTCTTCTCCTCCGTTCTACTTCGGGATGTTCCGCTCCCGCCAGACGGTTTTCAATAAATATAAATCAACCGCATTGCCGTCGACCCAACTGCGACGCATCAGCCCCGAAAGCCCCGGCGCCGTGAGATTGCCGAGCAGGCGCCGGTCGAAGAAGAAACGGAAGCGGTCGTTGGCGAGGGGGTCGCCTCTCTTGGAATAATTGAAGAATGTATTTACGATCCTGCTGCCGACGGCGCGGATGTTGTAATCAATGCCGCCCGGACCCAGAGAGATATTTCCGGCAGACGTGGTGTCCCAGACGATACCCTTGCCCGGGTTTGTGGCAATCAAGGCGGCAGTGAGGAAGATTGTTCGGTTGCTCCCTATATCAGCTATTTCTCCGGTGGAGGGATTTTTCATGTACTGCTCCTGCCCCTCTTCAAAGCGGATGTTCCCGCCGGAAACAAGTGCCAGAAAATTGGAATGGTCGAATCCGGCGCCGTAATTGCGTACGCTGTTATACGCTGCGTCTTCGATACAGATCGCCTTGTCGAAATCGTCATAGGTGAGATCGCCGACCGGATAAATGTCCCTGCCGGGATCGGTAACCACGGTGGCCCGTCCCGCTACTTTTCCCAGAACGCTTATATCGCTGCCCGGGGCGTAAATGATGTTCCCATTGATTGTACCGTGTTCAGAGCGGATGTCGGGTGCGCCTGTAGAGGCGTTATAATAATAGGTGTAATTTCCGATGTGGCTCGTCGGGTCCACATGGAAGTAAAGCGTTGACCTGATAGGCCACAAGAGGGTCCGGTGATGCTGTTGTAGCGTGATAAACGGCGCCGCGGTTAGCCCTGCCGGCATCACCAGCGAATCCTGCGAATGGGTGAAGGTGTTGTCGAAGTAGGGGTCGATGGTGCTGCCTTGCATGCCGTCTTCACTCAGTCCGTCGACCTGCAGCCCGAAATCGTAATTGTTGCCCGACGGCCCGGTGCCGTAAAGCCATCCTAAAAGATTTCCTTCATCGTCGACGTTCGTCACGGTGACCGGTCCATTGACAAAGCGAACCGCATTCGGATCCCCGGAGCCGGAGGTGTTGATGTAGATCGGCTCGTTCGAATGAAACGGCCCGTCGAACCAGATGTTGTCGAGGCCGTTGACTCCGTCGAGCGCATTGAAGAAGACGCGGTCGGGCGCCTCGTTCCGTTCGACGGTGCAGGAGACCTCCTTGAAATAATCCATGTCCGGGCGGGTGGCCCGCGATTTCAGCACGAGATCTCCGTCCTCAATGACAAGCGAGACGGTATCGTGCATTTCGCCGATTTCGGCGTTAAAAAAATTCGCCACGCCGGTCGCGTGGTTCGCGTCCCAGTTCCCGGTAACCGCCAGCCACCGCAGCCCGACCTGCAGCCCGGATTCCGCGGCAAGAAGCGCCCGGTCGTCGTCGAGCGCTTCCTGCTCCCGGCTGACGGAGTTCGCGGCGAGCATGAGAAGGCCGCTTCCCGCGATCGCCATGATGATCGCAAAGGCGACCGTGCCCACGAGAACCGATCCGCGGTCGTTGCGCAGTGCTTTAAACAAATCGATTTTTTCCATAGTTGTTTCCGTTCCGTCACGCCTCACCCCATCACCCCTTCCCGCACTGCGGGAGCGCCGGGGTGAGGCGAAATCAATTCCGGCACCGGAACACCTCCCGCAGCGGGTCGGTATAAACGGCGATGTCGCCGTCGAGCTGCTTCACCCGCAGGTCCGTCGTGATCGCGTTTCTGCATCCGTTAAGCGTGAAGGAACTCGCGGGGTCCACCAGCACGGGCCCGTTGCCGGCGTCGAAAACGCTCCGGACAAGTTCGCCGCCGTCCTCCCTCCATTCGTAGAGGGTATCGGACGAGATCCCGATGCCCGCATGCGGTATTCCGGCGGCATCGTAAAACAGC
>JAFGNB010000073.1 GCA_016927235.1 Chitinispirillaceae bacterium | reverse complement strand
GTTCAAAATAGTTCCAGACGGATTTCGGTTCGAGTTGTTCGAGCATGCTGTTCTCCCGGGAGGGCTGACGGAAGTATTTTCTTTTGAAAATACTAGGATATGACACTGTCTGCAAGCACGGGGAAGGGAGATTATCTGGTAGCGAAGGTATCGGCATACCTCGAAGACGCGGTCAATCGCCGGGTGTTTCCCGGATGTTCGGCAGGGGTGATTGCCGGCGATTGCCGATGGTGCGGATCGTTCGGGAAGCTCACCTACGAACCGGCTTCCGATTCCGTGAGCGAGGAGACGGTCTACGATGTAGCGTCGATCACGAAATCGCTGCCCGTCTCCTCGCTTGCTCTCACGCTGATCGAGAAGGGCGTGCTCAATTGTGACGACCGGCTGATCGACACGGTTCCGGAGTTTAACGGAGGATATCGTCAAGAGATCACCATCCGCCACCTCTTGACCCATACGCTTGATTTCGGGTTCCGTCTCTCCGCATTCAAGCACCTGAGCGGCAGCGAGCTGCTCGCGAAAATCCTTTCGGCGCCCCTGCGACGCGCGCCGGGAAGCACATTTTCCTATGCAAATGCCACGAGCATTCTTCTCGGACTGTCGGTGGAACGGCTAAGCGGCCGGCCGCTTGACGAGGCGGCTGATGGTTGCTTCTTTAAACCACTCGGCATGCGCCGGACGACCTTCCACCCGGAGCGGCTGGCCGCGGGGGCGGTGGCGCCCGCAGAGGACGACCCCTGGAGGGGCCGCGTCGTGTGCGCCGAAGTGCACGATGAGAGCGCCTTCGCGCTGCGGCCCCGCATCGTCGGTTCCGCAGGGCTTTTCTCGACCGCGCCCGACCTGCTGAAGTTCGCCGCGATGTTGATTGACAAAGGAACAGCAGGCGGGAAACGGTTCTTTCTTCCGGAAACGATCGGCATGATGCACTCCAACGCGCTCGCCGCAGGGGGCAACGGCTGTACGGGCTACGGATGGGAGCTCGCGAAGCGGTCGTTCATGGGAAAGCGGTGCGGCGCCGCGACCTTCGGAAAAACCGGTTTTACCGGCTGTTCGATAGTCGTCGATCCGGGAAGGAAAACGGCGATCGTGCTGCTGTCGAACCATACCTTCCCCCGGCGCCGTCGCGACCGTTCGCTCATCAATGAGGTCCGCGCCGGCCTGGCGGACATTGTGTTCGAAGCGGTTGCTACTGTTCGATAGCGGAGGATCATGGTATATTTGCCATTCGACGGAGTGACTGTTCGCTCCCCCACCGCCTCCACCCGTAAACGGGGGAAGGGGTCGGGTGCCGTTGTTGAGCTCACGGGGGTGACGTCGCCGGCGGCCGGTTCGTTGCCGCAGCAGCGGCAGTAGCATTTTGATAATGGAGGAGGCTTGTATGGCGGCTAGCGCCCGTGTTACGCGCAACATTCTCTGCATCGGGGCAGGATACGTCGGCGGACCGACCATGGCAGTCATCGCGGCCAGGTGTCCGCAGTACCGGGTGACGGTGGTCGACGTTAATCCCGTTCGTATCGACGCGTGGAACTCCGACCGGCTGCCGATTTACGAGCCCGGTCTTCTTGAGATCGTCAAGATCGCGCGCAACCGAAACCTGTTCTTCTCAACCGACATCGGGCGGGGGATCGGAGAGGCGGAAGTGATTTTTGTATCGGTAAATACCCCCACCAAGACCTTCGGCGCCGGCGCCGGAAAGGCGGCTGATCTGCAGTACTGGGAGAAGACGGCGCGGGACATCCTGCGGGCGAGCCGGTCCGACAAAATCATCGTCGAAAAAAGCACCCTGCCGGTGCGTACCGCACGGGCGATGGAGCGTATCCTGGAGGCCAATGACAAGGGAATCCGTTTCGAGGTGCTGTCGAATCCGGAGTTTCTTGCCGAAGGAACGGCAGTTGACGACCTCAACAACCCCGACCGGGTGCTGATCGGCTCGCACGAGACCGAAGCGGGAATCAAAGCGCGCAACGTGCTGGTGGAGATCTACGCAAACTGGGTCCCGGTCGAGCGCATCCTGACCAGCAACGTCTGGAGCGCCGAACTCTCGAAACTCGCTTCCAACGCCTTTCTGGCGCAGCGCATTTCGTCGATCAACAGCATCAGCGCGCTCTGCGAGAAGACGGAGGCGAATGTCAATGAGGTAGCGCGGGCGATCGGCATGGACCGCAGGATCGGGAACCGGTTTTTGCGGGCAAGCGTGGGCTTCGGCGGTTCCTGTTTTAAAAAGGACATTCTCAACCTGGTTTACCTCTGTGAAAAATACGGCCTTCACGAGGTCGCCTTGTACTGGGAGAGCGTCATCGCGATCAACGACTACCAGAAGCGTCGCTTTGTGAAGACCATGCTGCGGGTCATGTTCAATACGATCGCCGGAAAAAAGATCGCCCTTTTCGGGTTCGCGTTCAAGGCTGATACCGGTGATACGCGCGAGTCGCCGGCGATCGATGTGGCGCGCGAGCTCGCGGAGGAGCAGGCGCATGTGGTCATCACCGATCCTCAGGCCCTGCGGAACGCGGAAAACGATCTCGCCTCCTGCCGGATGCAGGTCACCTTTACGGAAGATCCTTATGAAGCGGCCTCAGGGGCGCATGCCATCGCCGTCATGACCGAATGGGAACTCTATAAAACCCTCGATTACCAACGGATCTTCGACGGGATGGAAAAACCGGCCTTCCTGTTCGACGGAAGGAACATTCTCGATCACGAAAAGCTTCATGAAATAGGTTTCAACGTATTTCCCGTGGGAGAGGCGGCGCTCAAGCATTTCTGAGTCAAAGCAATGCAGCAAGGTTGCGGTGACTCAATAAGGCATGGTGGGATTTCTTCATTTCCCGGTCGGTCTAGGACGTACCCGCCCCACACCGAATGTAGCGGGTTACAATGATTAATCGTTGAACCATCCTTCAACATTTTTATTTGCATGGCGTCATATATGGCATTCATTTGGAGTATATTGCCGATTGATGAAGCCCGTTTTTACTAAGCCGTTTCTTTTGGAGAAGATGTCTATGGGCATACAATTTTTCTGAAGTAGATTACTATTTTTTCTCCTATCAGAACAACCTGTCTCTCCGATAGGGGAAGTAAATAGTAACTGTCTCATAATTATCAGCACTATCCCGTTTAAAATCATCGGGGTCGCTGTCGGTATCGGAATCGGAATCGACCTTGAAAACAG
>JAFGNB010000072.1 GCA_016927235.1 Chitinispirillaceae bacterium | reverse complement strand
TTACTCCACTGGCGGAGCCAGTGGTTTCTTTGTGCAAAACCCCTGGAAGGGTTTTTCCACAGATGCTTGAACGGACAGTAAGTAATGATTTCAATTCCACTGTACCGCTCGACCAGCGGCGGCATTTCTTCCTTACCGCTCATCGAGCGATGCACCGAGCAAGTCGAGGTGTTGCCTTGGATAGTAGCAATTAATGAAGGTACAAGGCAGTATCGAGAGGAGCTCCATGTAGTTGACCTCGATATTCTGACAATCATTTCGAAAAGAATACTCGGTGCACTGCTTAACCAGCACAATTCCTGTTAGTAATTTCGAATACATCTTATACTATAACCACAGTATTTACTACTAAGAGTAGATTTCTGAACAGAACTCTGTATGGAATAGAACCCATACTGAACCCCATAACTACTGTTGGTACCTTGTGTTTTAGTCCACCAATAAGTTTCAAAACCTATATCAGAAAATAATCCATTATAACCACGACCTGCCGCAGGATACCCTGAAAATCCGGTACTATTATTTGTCTCTTGATTAGCTCCGACTGATCCCACATATCCATTATCCTCTGACCACCCACTGTTTGTAGCAAGTGACTTTGCAACTTTTTGTTCTCCAGTTGATTCGTCATAATTATATCCATTCGCAACAAGATACGTTAAGAACGAATCCCACTCACTTTCATTTGCGACATGCCACCCTTCGGGTGCCAATCTGCTGTCTGAAGCTGCATACCAGTTGTAAAGTGCACCAAAAGGTTCTTTATTCGATTGGTTGTTACTATGCCAGCAATACGCTACGGTTGACAGAGCATACCATTCTGAATTGTCGGTCACATTTGGTATAGCACTTCCATCATTATAATGTGTTACCTTCAAATTTTCCACCATCCACACCTGGCTCCCGAAAGCAATCTCGGTATATTCGTTTCCATCAATATCCCGGATCACCCATTTCGCCCAGAACTCCTTATTTCCCGTAGATCCTGCAGGGATAGAAGTGACCGCAGAACCGGAAAAGCCTGAATTGGCATACCAGCTGCCGAATACATACGCTAGTTTTGTCGGCTCGGATAAGGTGATCGTGGAAGATGTTATCGTGTAAGACGTTGGATTTGTTCCGGTTCCGTCATTGTTATGACAGGTAATAGAATAAGTTATAAGTTCCCACTTCGCATACAGATGAATTGCCGCAGATCCCACCGGGATGGTATTAGGATTATTGTACACCGTACCGGTGCCATTCTCACTTGTTGTCCATCCTGAAAAACTATACCCGTTTTTATACAAATTTCCGGAATTTCCGGCCACAGTTACCAGCTCACCGCTCTCATACTTTCGGGTATCCGTCGGTACACTTCCACTGTCAGCAGTGTTGGAGTGATACGTCACGGTATACACCTCTGCCCAGCGGGCATGTATCGTCTTGTTGGTGGTGATGGGTGTGTTGAAATCAAACTCTGTAGTATCGGTGCTCGATGTAAACCACCCCTTAAATGCAAAGCCGTCTCTCTGCGGCGTAGGCGGTTCCTCTGCATACCCGTCACGTACCACAGTTTGACTTTCTATTGGATCACCACCGTGCATATTAAACGATACGGTGAAACTTGGAATCTCAGTTACCGTCAACGTGGCCGCATTACTCGTCACCTCCCCAACCTCATTCTTCACAACACAATCATACGTATTGCCATCCATACTGGTCGTCACCGACGAGATCGTATAGGAATCATAATCCTCACCCTCAATTTCCTGTCCATTCTCCCGCCACTGATAGGAAAGCGTCCCGAATCCGGTGGCAGTCACACTGAACGTCACACTCTGCCCCTCTTCCTTCGGCTGCGACTGCGGGTGTACGGAGATTGTCGGCAGGCTTCCCTCGGTGGTAAACGTTTCCACGGAAGATTGCACTTCATCGGGATAGTCGGTCGAAGCACTGGTTGCCGTCACCTGCCAGTAGTACGTTTCCGCATACGCAAGTGGACTGCCGGGCGTTGCCGTTTCTCCAGTAACGGTAGTTGTACCGGTGAGATTCGTCTGCGAGGTTCCGTAATGAACTGTATACGTGACACCGTCGCCATCCTCGTCATCTCCGCCACTCCATTTGAAGGTTGGCGAAACGGAAACATCACTTGCATCCGCCGCCGGAGTTGTCAATGTAATGCCAGTCGGCTCGGTGTTGTAAACGAGCGTAATCGGCAATTCACTGCTGTTGCTGTTTGCCGAGCCGTCAACGGCGGTGAAGGTTATCGTGTTTTCTCCGTAGGTGCTCAAGGTGTAATTGTATGCATAGGTATTATTCGTGCCGGCGGTAAGTGCCAGAGCTGTTCCACTGTTGAGTTTTGCAGTAACCGACGCGACACCGTTGGGATCACTGACTGACACGGTAATTGTCCCGGTTGCAACTGTTACCCGGTCACCATCTTCAGGACCGGCGGTTTGTGAAATTTGCGGACCGGTGGTATCTTCGGCCGTCGGGTCGAGCGTAGTAAAGGAAATGACATCGGATCGCGCCGTATCGGGAAACGCCTTCGACCAGGCGATTACCTGCCAGTAGTAGAGTGTTGTCGGTGTGAGCTTTGATGCTGATCCCAGTGTAACAGTATTGCTTGTAAGGATTGCTGTCATTTGTGAGAGCGCCGTTGCGGAGGTCCCATAGAGCACCCGGTAGAACACCGAGTCCCCATCGGCATCAGTACCACCGGTCCAGGTGAACGACGGGGTCAGACTGACATCGGTTGCCCCGTCCTGCGGACCGCTTGGAGTTACCGGTGCAATGTCGGTATTATAATTCAGCGTGATCGTTCGCGAGCCTTCATTGCCACCACTCGATCCGTCTTTTGCATACAGTGTAATGGCATTTTCCCCATACTCCGAGAGGGTGTAGGTGATCGTGTATTGATTATCCTCCGAAGCGGCAACTGCCGCTGCAAATGCATCGTTGAGCGTCCACCAGACCGAATCCACCCCGCTGTCATCATTGACGGCATACGTGATTGTTCCGGTTGCAGTTGTTACCCGGTCACCGCTCTGCGGTCCGCCAACCTGTGTGAAGACCGGTGCATCCCCGTCTTCCATGGTGGAATCGTAGGTAAGAGTAATTGTTTTTGAGCTGCTGTTTTTCTTCATGGATTTATCGGTTGCGGTGATGGTCACTTCTGTAGCAGTACCTTGGGCAAGCCCGGTAATGACTGCGGTGTAGGTGCTGTCATTGTCTGGGGTACCGGCGAACGTTTCTGACGCCGTCGCAAAGGTTACCTTGTCCACACCTGCTCCGGCATCTTTCACGATGACCGATACAGTCGCCTGTGAGGAACTGACCGTTTTACTTTCAATCGCAGGTGAGAGCAGGGTAATTCCAGGAGCGGCCTCGTCACCGGGAGCGACATTGAGCGTGAGGGACAGATCCTGTGAAGTTTCACCCCGTTTTCCGGTTATCGTGACAGACACTCTTGCTTCGCTTCCCCATGGTGGTGTGTAATACCATGCTCCGCTGTCGTTGAAACTGCCGATGGTTGCAGTCGGAGCAATCGCCTTAATAAAAACACCTTCGAACAGATACGGTGTCAGATCAACCGAGCATTGCTGCCCTTCCACCGCATCGATGGCGGCAGATGCTGTTGTCCACACGGCATTATTCTGATCAACAATGGTAAATGTACAGGTGGCAGTATCGGTGAGTACACCGCTGGTGGTGACGATGGAAAAAGAGAGACTCCCCTCCTCAGCGGAGTTGACCGCTATAATGAGTGAATCAGCACCAGAGGGAATTACGGTGGCGATATCAGCCGGGAGGTTTTCGACATCGAGCAGCTCCATGGTGACACCCCTTACGACCTGTTCAGGGGTAAGGGTGAAAATGAGGGTGTCCGGTGTTCCGGTGATCAGGGTCTGCGGGTTTTCCGCAAAGGTGGGGGCAATTGATTCAAGGACGGTGACGGTAACTGATGCGCTTGCGCTGAGTTCACCGGCTGTTGCGCTGAGCATAACAATATAGGTACCAGCGGAATCAGGATCAAAATGGATCAATACCGTATAACCCGCAACAGGTGTGATACGGTGTGCATGCGCAGAATCCACTTCAGGATCACACGTTACGGTATAGGAGATGTCGTTCACTTGCGATGCATTGATAACGAAACGCAGGGTGTCGGTTGTTCCGGAGTGAGTGGTGAACGCAGTCGGTTTAACGCTGAATTCAAGCACCGGCTCACCCGGGAGCACCACCAGAATAAGAGAGTCGGTTATTCCTTTATAATGGGAATCAAGATATTCCGCGGTTACCTGAATGATACAGGATCCTTCATTCTGAAATTGCGGGTTGAAAAAAATGGTATCTTCAACGTTCAATAGCGACGGTTTTATGGTAGTGTCAAGGTTACTGCAGGTGGAGGTCACGCGATAAAAATCAATATGTTGCGGATACATTACCCACATGCCGAATTGTTTGTGGTTCCCCTGTTGAACGGTATTGTCGCCATCAGGCAGAAAGAGGGAAACCGCGGCATTCTTCGGATCTTCCGCCGGGTTGGGCGGTAAAACACAAGTGACCCAAATAAGGGTACAGGTGCAGACGCAAAGCAGCAGTGTGTGAATACAACGGATCATGTGAGTCCCCCGTTTCACGTATAAACGGGCAGTATCAAGATGAAATTGATATTTTGTACTATTACAGGGTAACTGTCTCTCATCCACTGGTTATTCATGCTTAATTATTTGAAAAAATAGTAGTGAAATTGTAAGGTGAATACCCGACCCCGGATACCGGTTATTCCAAGGTAACCGGAGGTAAAATACATTTTTTGTGGAATGAAAGATGTGACGAAGCTCACATTTTCATATTTTTTGTCTGTTTTTGACATAATGTACAGGTTTACCTTTGGCTCTCGGTCTCCGTCGGTTAAAAAGAAGCTTTTCCTTCCATTCCGGTTTCAACCATAATAACTATTCAATCAATAGTCGTATTTACTGTACATTACCAGGTTTTTTTTGTTCATTGGATAGGTCTCTGCTGCACCGCACCTCGACATTTCAACAATGCTCAATGCATCGCATCGCTCGGTGCGCCTTGTCCGATGACCGTTCCCTCCGATAGGTGCATGTCGTCGATTTTTCCGATCACCGCATCGAAGACCGCTGCCGCGGGAGGGGGTCTTCACGATGCCGGGTGGAAATGAACATAGATGTTTTTTAGCAGTTCTATGCCGTCATCCAGCCGTCGTTCCACCTCCGTGGCGATACGGTCTCCTTCGGCGACCGTGAGAGCGCCGTCGACGCCGATGGTGATGTTGACGACGAAATAGGGACCGAACCGGTGCGCCCGGAGGTGCTCGATACTCTTTACCCCTGCAACTCCTGCCGCAAGGGTTGTTACCTGTCGTTCAAGTTCATCGCCGGGAACGGTGTCCATGAGTTCCGCCGCCGACTCCTGGAGAATGTGCATTCCGGTGCGCAGCACGATCAGCGCGACGCACGCGCCGGCGAGCGGATCGCCCCAGGGCATTCCCCCCCAGCCGAGGGAGATGCCGACGGCAGCGCCCGCCGAAGAAAAAATATCGTTTCGATGGTCGTAGGCGAGCGCGAGAAGAGCGGCGTTCTTCGTTGTCGTTGCCGCGGAACGGGTAGTGATGAAAAGGATGATTTTCACGGCAATGGTGCCGCACGCGGTCAACAGGGAAAAAAGCCTGAGAGTGCCGGGATCGCCTCCACGACCGGTACAGATGTCGTAGGCGGCGTTGATCGAATCCCAGAAAATGGCGATTGCGGTGGTGATGACGAATGCACCGATGACCACCGCCGCAATGCTTTCCATCTGGTGGTGTCCGTAGGGGTGCTCCCGGTCGGCAGGCTGCGCGGCAAGCCGGGTGAAAATTTTGACGGCAATGTAATAGGCGACATCGGAAGTGGAATTGATCCCGTCGGCAAGCAGTGCGCGGCTGTGCCCGATCACGCCGACCGCCACCTTTAAAACCGCAAGCACCACATTGACCGCCAGACCGGCATTGACTGCCCGTCCGGCGATGCGTTCGCGCCGCGGCGGCGCACCGGCGGCACGGGGCGTCACATGCGCCGATCCGTAATCACCGGCCGCCAAAGAACTACCGCGCGATGTGTCGATAATCACTCCCCCTCGCCGGGAAGTATCCGCACCGCTCCGCGGTCGGCCGACGCAACGAAGAACGCATAGGCGCGAAGCGCCTGCGAGACCGCACGCTTCCTCTGCCGCGGATGAAAGGCGTCTCCTTCTCCTTTAGCCGACTCTTCCTTCCGTCGCTCTGCAAGCTCCTCTGTGCCGACACGCAGGTTGATCGTCCGGCCGGGAATGTCGATATCGACCGTATCGCCGTTTCGAACCAGCGCGATCGCTCCGCCCGCGGCGGCTTCGGGTGAGACATGGCCGATTGACAGTCCGGAGGTGCCGCCGGAAAAACGGCCGTCGGTGACGAGCGCGCACGCCTTCCCGAGGCGGCGGCTTCTAATGTAGGAAGTCGGGTAGAGCATCTCCTGCATTCCCGGGCCGCCCTTTGGCCCTTCGTACCGGATGACGATCACCTCACCTGCCTGCACGTCGCTTAGAATGCCCTCGCACGCCTCTTCCTGTGAATCGTACACCCGCGCCCTGCCGCTGAACTTCAGGATCGACTCATCGACGCCTGCGGTCTTGACAATGCACCCCTTCTCGGCGATATTGCCGAAGAGCACCGCAAGCCCTCCGTCGCGCATATAGCAGTGGCCGTCGTCGCGAATGCATCCGCTGCTGCGGTCCACGTCAAGTTCGGCGAAGGTCTTCTGGGAGCCGAGCACGAGGTTCCTCCGGCCGCCGCCGGAGGCACTCCGGTAAAGCTGCTTTGCTCCGTCGGAGCATGTCGGACGCATGATATCGTGTGTCGCGAGAACGTCGCCAAGCGTCGCGGCGTCGACGCGATGGACCGACGGATCGATAAGGCCGATGCGTTCGAGCTCGCCGAGTATTGCCATGACACCACCGGCACGGTTGACATCCTCAAGATGATAATGGGAACTCGGCGCCACCTTGCAGAGCACCGGTATCTTCCGGGAAAGCCTGTCGATATCCTCCATGGAAAAATCGACCCCTGCGGCGTGGGCGACGGCGAGCAGGTGCAGCACCGTGTTGGTCGATCCCCCCATCGCGATATCAAGCGACATGGCGTTGAGAAAAGCCGGTCGCGTCGCGATTGAGCGCGGCAGCACCGCGGCGTCTCCGTTTTCATACCAGGCGCGGGTGATCTCAACGATCCGCTTCGCCGCTTTTTCGAACAGCGACAATCGCGATACATGCGTTGCGACGACGGTCCCGTTTCCCGGCAGCGCCATGCCGAGCGCCTCGGCGAGACAGTTCATGGAATTCGCGGTAAACATTCCCGAGCAGGAGCCGCATCCCGGACAGGCGACTTTTTCAACGGCGGCAATCTCCTCATCGGCCACCTCCGTATCCGCCGCCATCACCATCGCATCGATGAGATCGTATTTTCTCCCTTTATAAACTCCTGCCTCCATAGGTCCGCCGGAAACAAAAATCGCTGGGATATTGAGCCGCATCGCCGCCATGAGCATTCCGGGGGTAATCTTGTCGCAGTTGCTGATGCAGAGCATGGCATCGACCTTATGGGCGTTGCACATATACTCGACACTGTCGGCGATCAGGTCGCGCGAGGGCAGCGAGTAAAGCATGCCGTCGTGCCCCATGGCGATCCCGTCGTCGATGGCGATCGTGTTGAATTCCGCGGTGAAAAAGCCCTGTTCCTCGACTGTTTTCTTCACCTGCTGCCCGATTTCGTGCAGGTGCACGTGTCCGGGAACGAATTGCGTGAATGAGTTGACGACCGCGAAAATCGGCTTGCCGAACTGCTCATCCCGCATTCCGTTCGCACGCCATAAACTTCTTGCGCCCGCCATCCGGCGCCCCTGCGTCGTTTCCGCACTTCGTAAAGGAATGGTCACACCGTCTCCTTTGGTTCATTTTAAGAAAGAAGGGCACTCCCGCCCGTTTTCTCCGTCGCATCGGGGGTTTTTTCTCCGCCTCCCTGCGGCTGCACCGCCCTCGCGCGCTTCTCCAACTGCTCGATCCTGAATCTTCCGTATTTCAGCTTCAGATCGTGCAACTGGTATGCGTCACCGTCCGGACGCATTCCGGCGCGAAACAGGATATCCATCATTTCGAGGCTCTCGATTGCCCGGCGGAGTTTCTTTTCATTATTCGTAAAGACCTCGGCGAGGCTCTTCCTCACGACGGCGTCTTTTTCCGCCTTGTTGATCATACGGATGCCGTAGGGACCGAGCTGCTGCTTGAAGGCATAGGCATGTTGTTTAAAGAGCCGGGCGACGGAGAGCCGCGCGATGAAATGCTCCCCCGCGGCATAGCAGATGCGTGCGACAACGGTTGCCGCAAGCCCGAACCACCAGGTGCGGACAAAGAGCAGCGCCGCACCGATACCGACCGCCGTTGCCATGTAGAACCGGTAAAAATTCAGCACCCACATAGAGCTACTCACGCAACAAACGCCTGATGGCGGCGGTCATCAGCTCTACGGCATCCTCCTCCGACCGCTTCTTCCGGCTCTCGGGAACAGTGCTGCGTGACGTGCGGCGTCCCGGGTGGGTCTTCTGCTGCCTGTTTTTGGCGGCCGGGGGCTTTTCCGGCGGTGTCGCTGCCGCCGCCGCCCGCCACTTTTCCCTGACAAACCGCAACATCTCCTTATCGACGAACGGATTCTGTTCAAGCCGTTTATACCCTTCCGTCGTGAAAAAACGTTTTTTAGAGGGCATCGCTACACCTGCATCTCACGGTCGATTACCTCGGAAATAAACCGGTCAATCGATACCGGATAAAAATTAAACCGGGGGCAGAAAATCAGGCCGGTGCGGGTATTCTCCTGCTGCATCAGGCGGTCCTCGACCCTGGAGAGATATTCAGCGGGATTGCCTTCGCCGTGTGTCATGGTAAAACCGATGTTTTCGATTTTCAGGTTCCTCTTTCCCGCATAAATAAACGAAAACATGCGGCCTTCGATGTCCTTATCGAAGGTTTCGGCGTTAAAAACATCGCCGAACGTTTCCTGCAACATATGGGGAGAAATCACAAATTTCGGGGAGACGTTGATGGTGCCGTTCACTTCAATAGTACGGTCGCTGTTCTCATCATTCGGAGCAATGAGGATATAAGGAAGCTCGTGGTAGCCGGAAATGATGCCCGAAATCGGTTTACGCAGTATCCTGGTAGCCCGGTAAATCTCACGGAAAAACTCCTGCTGCTCATGATATGACATAGTCACTCTTTAATTTCATCAGTAAGCACGTCAGCAATCACATGGTTTTATCTATAAGCCTCCCCCCTCCGGTTGACACGAATGCCCTCCGGAACACTACCGGGAGATGGCAGTAAGCAGTGAAACACCCTCCGCTAATGTATAGAATAAAACTACATGGCGGTTTTTCGTTTTTGCAATGAAATGGGAAAAAACACTTTTTCATTGAAGAAAACGAATATAAATTAAAAGACACGGCATCGGGTATCGTGGAGACAATGTGAAGAAGTTCAACGATCTTCGGAAAATCATCGGGAAATACGACTCCGCACTCATTGCATTTTCAGGAGGGGTCGACAGCACTTTTCTGGCGAAGGCGGCGGCAGGCGTGCTCGGAGGACGCCTCCTTCTCGTCACGGCGACATCGTGCACCTACCCGAAATCGGAGCTGACCGAGGCGGAGCGTCTCGCCCGACAATTGAGGGTGCGGCATCGGGTCGTCGTTTCCGAAGAGATCGATATCCCCGGCTTCGCTCAGAATACCCCCGAACGCTGCTATCACTGCAAGCATGAACTCTTCTCACATCTGAAAAAAATTGCGGAAAAGGAGAACCTTACGGCGGTCTTTGATGGAAGTACGGTCGACGATCTGTCCGATTACCGGCCGGGACAACGGGCGTTGAAGGAGCTGGGCGTCATCTCGCCGCTGCTCGAGGCGGGATTGACGAAAAATGAAATCCGCACCCTCTCCGCCGAACTACGTCTCGAAACCGCTGTAAAGCCGTCGTATGCCTGCCTTGCCTCGCGCTTTCCCTATGGTGAAACCATCACCCGCGAAAAACTGTCGCGGGTGGAGGCTGCGGAAGAAGCGGTGAAACGACTCGGTTTCCGCCAGTTGCGTGTGCGGAGCCACGACAACATCGCCCGCATCGAAGTCGCCCCCGACGAGATGGAAAACGCATGGAACCTGCATGAAAAAATCGACGCCGCCTGCCGCAAAGCGGGATTCGTCTACAGTGCGCTCGACCTGCGGGGATACCGCACCGGCGCGATGAATGAGGCGCTGTCCGGCCGGGTAAGCGGCACAAACAACCGGATCGAACCGTAAGGGGACTCGCGCACAACCGTGGCATTTTCATCGACCGGATCATATTTTACCAACGACCGCCCTCATATCGCTTCCGGCGGACGTCTACGGTGACCGGCAGGAACTTAACAGGCAGGCAACTCCATGGCAAAAATCGCAACGCTCGGTCGAGTCGATCCTTTTGCCCCCCATGCGGCGGCAACCTACCGGGCGGCCGGGCATGAAATCGATTCCGTCGATTACTTTTCATCCGTCAAATCGGTCTTCCGCGCCGTGGGCGACCGATGCGATTACGGCATCGTGCCGCTCGAAAACATGGTCGAGGGACATGTGGTACCGGTGCTCGAGCTGCTCCTGCAAAGCAGTTGTACGATCGTCGACGAGATCGTCATTCCCGCCCGCTACGGTTTAGTCGCCCGGTGCAGCAGCCCCGGCGAGCTGCGCACACTCTTGACCACCTACCATTCACGATCGGAATGCTCCGAATTCATAGGGACCTTCCCGTCGATGATCCTGAACGCCGCCGCCGACGCTGACGAGGCGATCGCCCGGGTATCCGACGGGGACGCCGCCTCGGGAGCGCTCATTCCGTCATGGATGATTCCCGCCGACCGGTTTTCCCTGGTTGTTGAAAATGTAAACGACTACCCCGGTGATACGACCCGTTTCATCGTTCTCGCCGCACAGGAAGGGCGCTTTCTCCCCGACCGGCCGTATAAAACCTCGCTGGTGATTCTCGAAGCGAACGACCGCCCGGGAGTGCTGAGCGACGTGCTGACGGCATTCTCCTCGCGGGGGATTAATCTCACCTCCGTTATATCGCGCCCCACCCGCGAACGTATGGGCACCTACCATTTTTTCATCGAATGCACGGGATACGTCCTGACCAAGGAGCTTCAAGAGGCGCTTCTCAACGTAAATAAGTGGTGCCGGGTAAAACTACTCGGATCGTACCCACGGGTCGACGCCGGGGAAACCGAACCGCAACCCCAACTTCCCGATGAAATAGAGTGCATGCGCGAAAACCCCTTTCGCCACCCTTCACGGAAGCCGCGTATCACGATCGCCGCCGACCACGGTCCCTACCGCAATACGCTCGACGCGCTCGCCGGTCTCAACCTCGCGGCGGCGAGCGGAAAGCGCATACTGCTCAAGCCGAACATCGGCCGCATCGCCGAACCGTACTCGGGCGTAATTACCAACCCCCAGGTCGTGGCGGCGGCGATCGATGCCTTTCGCGCGGCGGGCGCAGCCGAAATCGCGGTGGGCGACAGCCCGATCACCGGGGTAAAAATGGAGCAGGCGTTCGAAAAATCCGGCATCGGCTTCGTCGCTCAGGAGCGGGGCTGCCGATGCATCGATATGGACAAGCGGGACCCGGTCGAGATCGCGGTTCGCGGCGGCGCGGCGATCGCCGCGCTCAAAGTCTGCGCCGATATTTTCGATTTCGACCTGATCGTTTCGATACCGGTCATGAAAACGCACATGCATACGGTGGTCACCCTTTCGGTTAAAAACATGAAAGGCTGTCTCTGGCGCCGCAGCAAGGTCGATCTTCACATGCTTCCCCGCGTTCCCTTTTCCGACGACAAATCGCTCGACATCGCCATTGCCGACATGTCCTCGGTGCTGCGCCCCCATCTGGTGATCATCGACGGCACCGTGGGCATGGAGGGACTCGGTCCGAGCGCGGGGGAGCCGAAACCGCTCGACCTAGTCATCGCGGGCGACGACGCCTTCGCCGCCGACAGCATCGCCTGCAGCATCATGGGAGTCGACCCGAACAGCGTGCCCCATCTGCGAATCGCCGCGCAGCGCGGCTACGGCAGTCTCAACCCCGCATCGTTTCTCGTCGCCACCCCCGACTGGCAATCGCTCTGCCGCCCCTTTACCCCGGTACCGCAGAGCCTCACCATGAAATTCCCCCGCGCAGTCATTCTCGACGAGCAATCGTGCAGCGCGTGTCAATCGACCGTCCTGCTTTTCATGCAACGGTACGCCGAACAGCTCGCCGAATATTTTCCCGACAAGAAACCGATCAACATCGCAATCGGCAAAGGCCACCGGGGCGTTCCTCCCAATACCATCTGCGTGGGCAACTGCACCCGCCGCTACCGCGACGCCGGGGTGTACATCCCGGGCTGCCCGCCGGTCGCAAGCAGCATTCTGGCCGCGCTGGAGAAACAGAAGGAAAAGAAGCACAAGAAATAAACATGCACCGGAGCCCTACCGAACTGCAGCATGATCATCCGTATACTGCCGACCGCTCACGGTCGGAGCGCAGAATCGGCGTTGTCGTCGGCCTCACGGCGCTCACCATGGCGGCGGAAACCATCGCCGATTTCAGGGAGCGGCTGAGGGAGCTCGACAAAATCGCCCATGTGAGTGTCGAGCTGCATTATTTTTCGTGAAGAGGGAAACGATTTGTGCGGGGGGCATCAATAAATAATTGATCGAAAACGGCGGCAGCAAGTGTATATTAAGCAAATCCGGAGCATCAGCATCCGGGGTGATTTCATCTTCTCAAGGAGCTTGTATGAGTGCTGGAAGCATGCAGCCCGCCGGGCTGCGCCGATGCGCGGGAGGACATTTTGCGATGATCGCAGGCATGGTTGTCGCCGTTCTCGTGCAGCGCCCTTTGTACGGAGAGTGCAGTAACGATAACGACTGCAAGGGAGACCGCATCTGCGTCAACAGCCGGTGTGTTGATCCGGCTCCACAACCTGATGTCAATGACACCCCTGCGGTGGAGACGCTCCCGATCGATACGCTCAAGCCGCAGACCACCGATAGCCGGCCCGAAACCATCGGCGCGACGACGGAAGCCCCTGAAGTTGAGAAAATTGAGGACGATGAGGATGACGAAGCCCGGGAAACGTTTCCGGAACCGGGACTATGGGATATCTGGTTCAACCCGGTAGGTTTCATTCAGTTCGGGCCAACGGCGGGTGTTGAATTCCGCACCGCTCCCAATCTTTATATCGGGCTCCATAGCAGGTATGCCGCCATGGGCATGCTCTACAACCTGCTCCTTGAAAGCCGGGCGGAGTCGGAGACCAACTGGAACGTCAGCACCATAGAAGTCTACCCGCAGAGCGCGGCCGCCGGTCTTGAATTAAAGTATTACATCACCTTTCCTTCACGTCCGCACATGCTCTATTTCGGCATGTTCGGAGAGTATATGTGGGGAGGCTATACCGCCTTTGAAGATGCTTACTATTCAGGTTCATCCTACAATGAGTACGAAGATGAAAAATTATACGAGGCCTGGCACCAGTCGGTCGGCATGGGCGCCACGATTGGACATCGCTGGCGCTTCGGAGAATCCAGAAAGGTGCTTTTCACGGTGGGCCTGATCACCGGCGTGGCACGCCCGTTCGCCAGCACGAAAGAGTATTATTCCCAGATCGACAGGTCAAGAATCGATCGAAAAGTCGATCTGCCGAAGAGAAACGAATTCATCTTCATGGCGGAAGTCGGGATCGGGTACGGAATGTGAGCATCCGATCCGTATGGATGCCTCGGCCGTACCGTCCGGGGCTTTTTTCCCGTTTTTCTGAAATGGTTGAGCCGCTTTAAGCCCGATGCCGGAACTCATCCTCCTGAGCAAAGTGTATTTTTAACGCTTATGGAAAAGGGTGTCATCATTGAGCAACGGGCGCTCCTGTGCGCTCTGGGCGGCCTCCATGAAACGACGCAGTCTATCCTCAGCGGCATTTCCGCGATCAGGCCAGCCCCGTGTTTCACTATTCCGGTTGCACACGCCCCCTTTGAGGACCGCCGCCTGCGAGAACTCGATAACGCCTTCTCACTCCTGGCCGATCGGGTGGACCTTGTAGAGGTGCGCAACAAACGACCGCTCTTCATTTATGCTGCGGCAAAAGGCGACATCCGGTCGCTGGAGCCCGATACAATGACCCGGGCGCTCCCTTCCCCTCTGCTTGCCGACCAGGCGAAACAGGTAAGCCGCATCACCGGCATCACTCCGGCCTCCACCATGGTCATATCGAATGCGTGCGCATCAGGGATCGTCGCCGTCGCGGTCGCCAAGTTTTTGCTCGAACGTGAAATGTATTCCTGCGCGGTCGTTGCAGGGTTCGACGTCATCTCCCGGTTCGTCACCAGCGGGTTTCATTCGCTGGGAGCGCTCAGCCCGACGGGCGCGCGCCCCTTCGACGCAACACGCGACGGCTTGACGCTCGGCGACGGCGCCGCCCTTGCGGTCCTTCGCTTCCGTGAACCGTCCGGCGGGGATACCGTTATTACCGGTGCCGACCAGTCGAACGATGCCAACCACCGCACCGGTCCGTCCCGCAGCGGCAGGGGACTCTACCTGGCGGCCGCGGGAACCTTGAAAAACAGCGGCGTGGGGCCGGAGCAGGTCGGCGCAGTGAAATGTCACGGCACCGCAACCGTCTATAACGATGCCATGGAGGCTAAGGCAATCAACCTCTGCTTTGCCGACCGGCCGCCCCCCTGTTTTTCTATGAAGGGAGCGATCGGTCACACCAGCGGTGCGGGATCACTGATCGAACTGCTGCTCGCGGAGGAATTCCTGCGGCTCAAAACCATCCCGCCGACAATCAATTTCACCATGCCGGATCCCGAAGCGCCGATTCCCGTTTCAGGGAAAGCGGTATCGTTCGCCATCCCCTCGATCCTCTGCCTGAGTGCGGGATTCGGCGGCCTGAATGCGGCACTCCTGCTCGAGAAGCGGCGGTCATGAACAACGCTGCCGTCACGGTTCGCTCTTTCTCGTCAATAGACGGCGCCGGCATTACGACCCCCGGGAGCTTTGTCTCATGGGAGAGCGGCCAGGCCGGACCCCGGGATATCAGGCGGCCGCAGGTCCTGCCTGCCCCGTATATTTCTTTC
This sequence comes from Chitinispirillaceae bacterium, assembly GCA_016927235.1. Classification (GTDB taxonomy): domain Bacteria; phylum Fibrobacterota; class Chitinivibrionia; order Chitinivibrionales; family Chitinispirillaceae; genus JAFGNB01. The sequence continues at coordinate 1,225 of JAFGNB010000072.1, read as the reverse complement.
GGCAAGCTCGCCCTTCCCGATAAACTTGCATTCAGCGCATCCTCACTGGCGCTGCGCGGCAATGCGCCCATCAACCCGGAGAACACCGGCATCTTTCTCGGCATTCCCCGCGGATCGCTCTCGACTGATCTGCTGTACCGTGAATCGATTCGAGGGGGCACCCCCAGCCCCGCGCTTTTTTCGGCCACTCTGCCTTCATCGGCCGTAACGGACATCGCCATTTACCATCGCATCAAAGGGCCGGACGTGGTCTTCGCCGGCGGCGATGCGCCGTTTTGCACGGCACTCCAGTACGGCGTGATGATGCTGCAGAGCGGTCGTCTCATCGATGCGCTTATCCTGTTTGTCGATGAAGGAACGGCGATCTTCAGGAATGCGGCTTCGGCGGATAAAACAACGTCGAGCCCGTACGCCTGCGCCCTGCTTTTGGGCGCCTGTTCCGCACCGCCACCCCCCCTGTCGCTCCAAAGCGCTTCGATAACCTTGGAACGAATCGGGACGCCGGACGACCTATCATCTCTTGAGGATGAACGAAAACTGATTTCCCGCCTGATCGCCGCGCTCCGTACCGCCGCATCGCTGCGCATCCCTGTTTCATCGGGAGGGTTCAAAGGTTATATTTCTTTGCATTGCTCATGAAAGGAAGGGTGATGGAAACGTTGATACGGGAGTTAAAGGAGAAGATCATCAAATCGCTCAAACTGACCGATATTACGCCTGAGCAGATCGATGCCGATGCCCCGCTGATCGGTGAGGGGCTGGGACTCGACTCGATCGATACGCTCGAACTGCTTGTCATGCTCGAACGGGACTACCGCGTCACCGTACCCGATGTCAATGCCGGCCGCCGGGTTTTTTCGTCGGTGCGCGCGATGGCCGAGCACATCCGGCTGCAGCCGCCCGCCTGAACGCAACGGGACTGTGCAATGGCCGTCTTTATCGCGGGGACCGGCGCCGTATGCGCCCCGGGAAACGGGGTTGACACGTGCTTCAGCGCCGTGCGCGGCGGCCGTGACTGTCTGAAGCCTTTTTTCCACCCCGACCTCCGGACCTTCGCGGCGCCGCCCTGCGGCTCCGTGGAATGCGACCTCGATATGCTTACCGGACGCGAAGGCCTGTTCAGAACGCTCGCCCTGGCGCTCGTCGCCGCCGATGAGGCGATGCGGACGTTCCCCGGCCGGAAGGAGCTGCGCTGCGGCGTGGTGGCCGCCACAACGGTCGGCGG
>JAFGNB010000071.1 GCA_016927235.1 Chitinispirillaceae bacterium | reverse complement strand
GGTCGTCGATCACCATCGCCCTGTGCGCCGCGGTGTTCGCCGCGTGGGCGCTGCGCGAAACATGGAAGCTGCACGCCGAGAACGCGATACTCCGCACGAGCCGGCTCTCCCTCATCGAGCAACTGAAACACAGCAACCGCGAGATCGGCTCATTGACTTCGGCGAATGAGCACGTGCGGGCGGGCGGCGGGAAAACGGCGCCGGCCGCCGCTTCGCCGCCGCTGCCGAACCGGCGCGCACGCATCGAGACGCACAACGCCGGCCGGCCCACTGCCCGTGCGGCGGAGAGAAACACTCCGCACCATTTCTCCAACGGCCCCGTCGACCGCCCGGCGGTTTCGCTGACCTTCGACGGCGGCTCGCTCGCCAATATCGCCGATGCCGTTCTCGATACCCTGGCGTCACGCTCGGCAATTGCCACCATGTTCCTCACCGGAGCCTTTATCCGGCGATTTCCCGGGATCATTCGACGCATTGCCGCAGAAGGCCACGAATGCGGCAACCATACGTTCGACCATCCCCACCTGACACACTACGGCATCGACCGCACCGCGACCACCCTGCCTTCGGTCAATGAAGCGATCCTCCGCGGGCAGCTGTTCCGTACCGAACGGATTTTCCATGAAACCACCGGATCTTCCCTCGCTCCCCTCTGGCGCGCTCCCTACGGCGAATTCAACCGCGAAATCTGCCGATGGGCGTTTGAGGCCGGGTACCTCCATATCGGCTGGCGCCAGGGAAGAACATGGCGCGAAGGTCTCGACAGCAACGACTGGGTGCCCGATCCGGAAACGCCGGGGTATCATACGCCTGAGGAATTGCTCGAAAAGGTCGTCACCCTCGCCCGTCAGCCACCGTACGGCATCAACGGGGGAATACTGCTCTTTCACCTCGGGTCGAAGCGTAAAAGCCCCGCGACTCAGATGCATACGGTCCTCGGAACACTCATCGACACCCTCCGCGCAGGGGGGTACCGGATCGTTCCGGTATCGGCGATGATCGCATCGTCAGGCGTCGATCTTGCATCATTGCGGGAAAGAATCCATATTCAATAAACCAGTAATTTTGAAATAATAAATCGGTTGTTGTGCAACATAGTATCGCCTCACCCTATCACCCCGCCCCGCACTGCGGGAGCGCCCCTCTTCCCCTCTCCGCCCGCGGAGAGGGGAAGAGGGGTCGGGGGAGTTGGGGTGAGGCGTAACGTGTAACGAAGCCAAATGAACGTAACTCCCGAAAATCTGATTCTGCGGATTCCCGCAATCCTTCTTGCGCTTACCATCCATGAGTGCGCCCACGGGTGGGTGGCATACCGCCTGGGGGACAGGACGGCCTGGGACGCGGGAAGGGTAACGCTCAATCCGTTCGTTCATCTGGACCTTTTCGGGACCATGATGCTGCTGTTCGGTCCGTTCGGGTGGGCGAAACCCGTACCGATCGATCCCCGTTTTTTCAGGAACATGAAACAGGGGATCCTTTACGTGAGTGCGGCGGGGCCGTTGTCGAATGTCGCTTTGGCACTGCTGTTCGGCTATTTCCTTCGCATGGCCGGCATTCTCTTCCCGTCGTTGATCATGCACCCCGACGTTATTAAATTCATCGATCTTTCGATCATGATCAATATCGGCATCTCCTTTTTTAATCTACTCCCCGTACCGCCGCTTGACGGTTCAAAGATACTCCTTGGGATGCTCCCCGACCGGCTTGTTCCGGCGTATATTCAGAAAAGCCGGTATTTGCCGACGGTCTTCATCGTGCTGCTGATACTCGAATGGGGCCTGCGTGTACCAATCTTTTCCCGGTTGATCTACCCGCTCTTTACTCCATACTACACGCTCGTCCATTCCCTTATCTTCTGGAGATTGCCGTGACGGAAACGCTCTCTTTCCCGCCGCAGCGTCTCGAAAAAATCGTCAATGCCATGCGCCGTACGACGATTATCGTGGCGGGAGACTGCATGATCGACGAGTATTTCTGGGGTGATGTCGACCGCATTTCACCCGAAGCACCGGTACCGGTGGTCGCCGTGGAATCGGTCAGCCGCCGCCTGGGCGGCGCGGCGAATGTGGTGCAGAACCTCTCGAAACTGGGAGTCAGGACACACCTGATTGCCGTGTGCGGGACGGATGAGAACGGCGTCACCCTGGGAGGCATGCTGCGGGAGATCGGCTGCTCTGCCGAGGGGCTTTTCCGATCACCACACAGGCCGACTTCCATAAAAACGCGCATCATCGCCCGGCACCAGCAGGTGGTGCGCGCGGACCGGGAACTGATCGCCGATCTTGACGAAGATGAGTGCGCGGCGCTGACGGACTCCTTCGACCGATTCCACGGGCATGCGGACGGCGTCATCATCGCCGATTACGGAAAAGGCGTCGTTTCGCCCGCACTTGCCGGCCGGATCATGAAAAAGTGTGCTGAAAAAAACACCTTTACGGCAATCGACCCGAAAGAGCGCTCCATTCATTTGTACCGGGGCGCTTCCGTTATCACGCCGAATCTTAAAGAGGCGCATACGCTTGCCGGAGTTCCATACCGCCACTGCTCCGACGAAGAGATCAATGCGCTCGGCTGGAAAATCATCGATATTTACAATACCTGCTACCTTCTCATCACCCTGAGCGAACGGGGCATGGCGCTTTTCTGCCGTGACGGACAACAATTCACCCGACTGCCGACGGTTGCGCAGAAGGTGTTCGATGTTACCGGCGCCGGCGATACGGTGATCAGTGTTTTTACCGCAGCAATCGCCGGCGGCGCCACGCCGCCTGAGGCGGCGTTTCTGGCAAATCATGCGGCAGGTCTGACCGTGGCGCAGCTCGGGACCGTGTCGGTCGGCCCGGAGGAACTGCTGGCCGCATGCGCATAGCTTCCTTGCCGGAAGCAGGGAGCTTGAATTATTTTTACTTCTTATTTTCAGGGCCTATAACTCAGTTGGTTAGAGTAGCGGACTCATAATCCGTTTGTCCTAGGTTCGAGCCCTAGTAGGCCCAGTTACGAGAAAGAGGTGGAATTTTGCAAACTTATAAAGTTTGCAGTATCGTACATCACTTCAGTCCAATCTTCCTACTACCACTAAAGCACCGAGGTACCACGGTGCTTTTTTTTATTTTCCGGCGCTCCTGGGAGGCACTATGCTTGAAGATTTGAACTATCTCATCCAACTCCAAGAGATTGACCTCAGAATAAAAGAACAGGAGCTTGCCCAGGAACAGTATCCCGCAGCGGTCGAGAAACTCACTAAGCAGATCGCCCACACGGCGGCGGCGCTCGATGAGATAAAAGGTAAATTGCTGGAGGCGGAAAACGATAAAAAAAACTGGGAGGATCAGGTGGTAAAAGCCCATCTTGGTCTGGAAAAAAGCCAGGAACGGCTTAATTCCATCAGGACCAACCGGGAGTATGATGCGGTCCATGCCGAAATCGAAGCACAGAAAAGCATCATCAACAGCGCGGAGCAGCGACGCAACAACCTCGTCAACGAAATAGAAGCGCTTCAGAAATCCGTTGCCGAGCACCAGGCCGAGCTCGACCGGATAAAGGCCGAAAACGAGCCCCAGATCAATGGGCTCCAACAAAAAATCGGCGCCATCGACTCGACCATTGTTGCGATCAACAAAGAGCGCGAGGCCGTCATCCCGAAAATCGGCCGGCATATATTCCGCCAGTATGAGCTGATCCGCTCACGGCGAAAGAGCGGACGCGTCATCAGCACGGTGACCAACAACCGGACCTGTACGATCTGTTACAAAGTGCTCGAACCCCAGTTCTACAATGAAATCAGGAAGGGGTCGAAAGTCATCCTCTGCCAGAGCTGCGGTTCGATTATGATCTGGAACCCGGGTGAAAGCAACGGAGCATAACATGCCCGGCATGGACGGCACCGTCATGGACAGGTCTCTTCCCCGCACTGATGGTGCGGGAATGGTGTATTAGAAACGGCATCTCCGCAGCCTCAGCGCACAGTAATCCGCCGGACGACCGATGAAGAACCTCAAGCTGTACCGCAGGATGATTTCCTATCTTTCGGCATACTGGCCGTGGATAACGCTGTCGGTGCTGCTGTCGTTTCTTGTTGTCAATTTCGAGGCGCTCTCGCTCTGGTTCGGTGCGAGCCTCCTGCAGACGCTTTTCGACCCGTCGGCGGTCGAAACGGCGAAGCCTTCCTTTACCCTCGCCGGCCTCAACGGTCTGCTCAAATACCACACCTGGCGGCTTATCCGCCGCGAAAATCCGCTCGATTCGCTCAAACTGGTCTGCCTGCTCATGGCGGCCACTTTCCTCGCCAAGAACGTGCTGATTTATGGTAAATCGCTGGTCATGGCGACTCTCAACCTCAATGTGGTCAAAGACCTTCGCAATCAGCTCCAGCGTCATGCGTTGAAGCTCCCCGTTTCGTGGTACGACCGATCGAAATCGGGCGCCATCATATCGATCATCTTGAACGACGCCGCGAGCATCAACGCATCGATGACGTCGACCTTCGACCGGCTATTCGTGGAGCCGATGCGCGTCATTTTTTTCATCACCCTGCTGCTCATCATTAATGTCAAGCTCACCCTCGTCATTTTCGTCATCTTCCCCCTGCTGGGCATCCTCATAGCGGCGGTCGGCAAGGCGGTCCGCCGCCGGAGCAAACGGGTGCTGGAGCACATGGCAGGACTGGTCTCCATCCTGCACGAAACGATCGTCGGCATCCGTGCGGTAAAGATGTTCAACATGCACTTGATTGAAGCGGAAAAATTCCGCGGCGAAAACCGGCGTTTCATCCACCATTCGTTCCGTTCGACTGCCGTCGGCGCGGTTTCAAGCCCGCTTACGGAGGTGCTCGGGGTCGTGGTCGTCATCATCCTGCTCTGGTACGGCGGCCGGCAGGTGCTCAGAGCCGACGGTTTCGGCGCCGAGGATTTCGTCCGTTTTCTCATTTTCCTCTTCTCCACCTTCACGCCGCTCAAGGCGCTCACCACCATCACCAACACACTGCAGAGCGGCTTCGCCGCTGCGGATCGGGTGTTCGCGGTTCTGGACGCGCCGGTGGAGCCGCTTGCCGAGCCCGTCCCCGGTGCGACGCCGCCGTTTACCCGTTCAATCGAGTTCTCCCATGTCACCTTCGCCTATCCCGGCACCGACACGGAGGTACTCAGGGACCTCTCATTTACGGTCAGGAAGGGGTCCATAGTCGCGCTCGTCGGTTCGAGCGGCGCGGGAAAAAGCACCGTTCTGGACCTTCTGCCCCGTTTCTACGACATCACCGGCGGCGCCATCCTGATCGACGGTGTTGATATCCGCGACTGCACCCTCACCGGCCTGCGCCACCTCTTCGGCATTGTCGCACAAGAGACCGTGCTGTTCAACGACACGGTGTGCAACAACATCTCCTACGGCAGCCCCGGCGCGCCGCGCGACCTCGTCATCGAAGCCGCCCGCGCCGCCAACGCGCTCGAATTCATTGAAAAAATGCCGCTCGGTTTCGATACGATGATCGGGGAGCGGGGGGTTATGCTCTCCGGCGGACAGCGCCAGCGGCTTTCGATCGCCCGGGCGCTCCTGCGCAACCCGCCCGTTCTCATTCTCGACGAAGCGACCTCCTCGCTCGACACGGAATCGGAGCTTCTCGTTCAGAGCGCCATCAACAACCTGATTGCCAACCGTACGGCGATTGTCGTCGCCCACCGTCTCTCCACCATCCGCCACGCCGATACCATACTCGTTCTCGAAGAGGGTCGCATCACGGAACAGGGATCGCATGCGGAACTGCTCGCGCTCGGCAAACGGTATAAATATTTTTATGATATCCAGTTCGCGACGGGGGAGCGGCAATAGGTCATGGTTCACCGCGCGGCTCAATCCTTTGAGCTCCGCGGTGAACCCCTACCGTCGCCCCCTGATCAGCCGATCGATCTTCTCATCGTAAAGTCTTCGCAGCGCGGTATGGACCGGTTTTGGCAGCGGCGGAAGGTCCGATGCGGCGGCGTTGCTCTTCACCTGAGCAACCTTCGCGGCCCCGGGAATCGCCACGCTCACCTCCGTATGGTCGAGGATCCACCGGAGCGCGAAGTGCGCCATGTCCATCCCCGCCGGAACAAGACGCCGCACCTCCTCGACGCAGTCGAGACCGAGAGTAAATTCAAGCCCCGAAAAGGTCTCTCCGACGCTGAACGCCTCGCCGTTGCGGTTGTAGGTACGGTGGTCGGACGGCGCAAACGTCGTCTCTCTGGAATATTTTCCCGCGAGCAGACCGCTCGCCAGGGGCAGGCGGACGATGAGGGCTACACCGTTGCGCTTCGCCCTCTTGAATAACCGGTCGACCGGCTTTTGACGAAAGATATTGAAAATCACCTGCAGCGAAGCGAGGTCCGACTGCTCGAGGCAGATTTCCGCCTCCTCCTGCGTTTCGACGCTCGCGCCGAAGGCGCGGATTTTCCCCTCGTCGCGCAGCTCGCGGAGCCAGTCGAACACTTCGCAGCTCTCCAGATATCGCTGCGGAATACAGTGCAGCTGCATGAGGTC
>JAFGNB010000007.1 GCA_016927235.1 Chitinispirillaceae bacterium | reverse complement strand
AGGAAGACGCCTCCCCGGTCAACCGCCCGTTTTCACTCGCACTGTCGTCATACGTTCCATCGCCGTCAAGATCGATGCGGTATTTAATGATTGCCCCGAACCGATCACTGCCGTTGAAATCGACGAAGAATGTGTCATTAATACTCACCGTCGTATCGGTCCCCACTTGGGCAACGGGGGAATCGGCCACCACGGCCACCCAGAAACTGTCACACCATTGCGTTGCTGCATCATCAGTAATTATAATGTTCACCCTTTTTCCACCGGCTTCATCCCATTGGTACATGAGCGTGTCGCTCCCTGAGAGTGAGGAATCAACGTTTTTCTCGATTGCTGTATCGGAGCCGTCGATATACCACGCGACTTCCCTTATCACCCGCGTCGGGTTGGAATAGGTTACGACGATCCCCACCGTATCGCCGATGCTTGCGGTGTCTCCAATTGTTCCCAAGATGGCCCAACTGACAGTCGTCGTCACTTCCGAGCAGGAAACGGTCTTTACAATATCATCCTCAATATCGACAAGCCTGCTCTCCTCGCCCGCCCGGTTGCGGGCAACGACCCGGTATTCGTAAACCGTATCGATTTCGACACTGCCGTCCGCATAACCGGTTGCCGTATCGGGCAGAGGGGTTTTGGTCAACAGGCTGAAGTTTTCCCCCTCTATTGCCCGATAGATATTGAATCCGTCAACAAGAGCGGTGTCCATTGCATCCCATTTCAGCAATACCGTTTCATTCAGCGTGTCGTAGCCGACGATAAGCCCCCGGGGAGCCGGCACTCCCTTGAATTTCAGCTCGATCGAATCGGCCAGAAGTGTATCGACCCCCGAGACGACGGCAAGCACCGTATCCTTGGGTTCCCAATCGTCCAGCAGCGTGAAGAAACGGACCGGATAGGTTCCTTCCGCCATACCGGCAAGTTCGAAGAGCCCCCCCGAATCGATCGCCGAAAACACCATACTCCCCGGCACCAGCAGATAAACGGTTTTATAATCGAGACCGTTACTTAGTTTGACGTATCCCTGCAGCGTCCCGGGTTGACGCAGCGTATCGTTCTCCACCTCCGCCACACCCGCGGCTACCGGGACCGAATCCTGGTATGACAATCCGCTGTCGCCTTCGCCGAAAATGTTGTAGGTGCCGCCGGGGACCGAAGCGAAGCGGTAATTGCCCTCACTGTCGGTCGTGGTTGAACAGACGACGGCCCCTGCGGTCTTCTTCAATCCCGGCTGCCGTGTATAGTCGACCGGAACGAAGACCACCTTCGCCCCCGTGGCCGGGGTGCCGTCCGCATTAAAAAGCATGGCAGCGGTCCTGCCGTTTCCGAGCTGCGAGGAGTTGCCCGCCTGATCGGCGGGGGAGGTGCAGTCAAACAGCAGTGCGGCGCTGATGCCTATAACGGAATAAATCGTCAAGGTGATGCGGTTCATACGGTGTTCCTTTTCCTGTCGCTCTTCGACAGGGGGAAGAGATGGAAATTGTATTGGTAAACGGTATCCGCCCCATTGTCTTCATTGGCGATTTTCATGACGGCATCCTGAAACCGGAGCGTCTCCTCGCAGATGCGTTCGTAGCCGCCGTGGGAGATGCCGAGGGTCAGCCCGGTGATGTGGCGCTGCTCCCCGCGGCAATTCGGCAATCGCTTCTTTGGCGAGATCGGTGAAGGTCAGATGGAGGTTCTGAAGCGCAAGCCCCGCAACCTCCTTCCCCGTGGTGATGCTCTTGTCGGTTATACGGTAGACCCCATCCTCACCCTTCACGATCATTCCCAGTTTCTCCAAGAGCTCCACCGACTGCCTCGCCTGTCTGACCGTGATGGCGGGATGAACCATCCGGGCTAGCAAATGGTAGTCGCCGTTGAATTGATACATATCGATCAGCGACCGCACGGCACTGTGGTACCACTGCGAGTAGAATGCATACTGGTCCTGCCGCACAAGCTGCGCTTTAGTGAATCCAGCACCCCTTTTTTTTATCTGATTCATCCGCTCGAAGAAATGTTTTTTTTCCTGCAGTCCTTCGGCATGATTGAAAGCAACAAGGTTTTCGAAATAATCCGCTTCAGCCCGCGAATGGCCGATCGCGCGTGAGACCTTGACGCAATTCTGCCGCGAGATGCTCCGTTTGCCCTTTAACAGATTGTAAATAAATCCTTTATTGCGCATTCCGGCTTTTTGCGCAAGAAGCTGATACGAGAAAGCGGGATTGGCCGACTTGCGCTCATGGTAATAGTCTTCAAGGTATTTTTTATAGTCTGAATAATCGAAAATGGTAACCAAACATATCTCCTATCCTTTTAATAATTATACCATGAAATAATAATCAATGTATTGAATGAAAGTAAAAAAGGTTATCATTTGATAACGGAAGAGTATGCGGGATAGCGACCGATCCCGCCATGCATACGTTTTTCACCCTATACCAGAAGAATATGATTAAATTATATATAAAGGGGAGGATTTATGAATATCTTCATCAGATGTTTCATTTCTCTTGGAGTAATGTTTTTTTATATCACCGTAGCGAATGCACAGACAATCGCTGTTCCCGACGGATATGCAGAGGGAACCACGGGAGGGGGCAGTGCAACGCCGACAACCGTCTCTTCCGCATCCGCTTTTAAATCGGCTGTAGGGAGTAATACTTCCGCCGTTATTGTTGTTGATGGGAGGCTTAATGTCGGAGAGGTCTCCATCGGTTCAAATAAAACAGTAATCGGCAAAGATACCGCTTCCGGGCTTTACGGAGGATCGGTGCGGGTTCGCGGAAGCAACTGCATCTTCCAGAACCTGACAGTCGGGCCATCACCCACCGACGCAATGGAGGTATCCGGGGCGACAAAGGTGTTTGTTCACAAATGTGCTTTCTATGACGGCGCGGACGGCTCGCTGGATATCGTGCGTGCAAGCGACAACGTGACGGTTTCATGGTGCAAGTTCTACTACGTGGACCAGACCACCCACCTGAATACGATCCTTATCGGCAACGGCGATAACGTTTCCACCGATGCCGGTAAACTGCATGTGACCATGCACCATAACTGGTTTGCGGAAAAGTGCGATCAGCGGATGCCCCGTGTGCGTTACGGTCATGTGCATATCTATAACAACTATTACAACAGCAAGGGTTGCCTGTATTGCATCGGTACCGGGGTACATTGTCGAATCAGAGTGGAGAACAGCCATTTTGACGAGGTTAACAACCCCTGGAAAGATTATAGCGGCGTGAGCACTGACGGTCAAATCGGGTGGGAAGGCCTTAAATTCACCAACGGCGCATCCCAGCCCTCCTATGCCCCGAATTCATTTCCGGTTTTCACGCCGCCGTATTCGTATGCTATGGACCCCGTGGACGATGTTAAAGCTTTGGTCCAGGCGGGCGCGGGAAACGTATTCGGCAACACAACGGGTACTGCTCCCCGCAGTGATGCCGCCTCGCCGTCGCATGGGTTTGCCGTTTACCCGAATCCGGTATCCGGCAATCTTGACGTCGTGCTAAACGGAAGCTCTTTCGAAGGCATGCGGATAACGTTGTACAGCGGCTTGGGCAGACTGATCATGAGGGAGAAAGTCGACGGGAGCAAATGCATGGTGCATAACGGTTCACTCTCAAACGGATGCTATATTTTTTGCTTGGAAGGCAGGCGGGGAAATACGATTGAAAAAATAGTGAAAAAAGATGGATATTAAGAATGCTCCTTTTCGCGGAAGATAATGGAGGCCTGCCGGGCGATTGCGCTGACGGCGCGCCGCACCGCGTCTCTTCCCGCCGTGCGGGGCCGGGTGCAGCATCAGCGCAAAGAAAAATCACTCAATTTAGGTGGAATATACATATCCCTCAAAGCGGCTGATCCGCCTTTGAATTGTATAAAAAGCGGAGAATTCGTTGAGGGCAGGGGACAGCTCCCGCCGGCTTCAAGCCGTGTCGTGGTGAGCACTGTTCTGCCGTTGAGGGTTATGACCTTGAATGTCATTGCCGCTGATGAGGGATTTCTCAGCCCCCATCCGGTTCTGCATACGAAGATAAACGGCCGCAGTGCGTCGGTTGCCGCGGCAATGGTGCGCACCTCGCTGACGCCGAGCGTCATGGTGTTGCCCGCCGCCGGTCTCACCATGGAGTCGACTTCTGAAGCGTCCACCAGTAAAGAGAGCGTATAGGGAGGAGTGAATACCGTACCCTGATTCAGCTCGATATTCCTTGCGGATCCGATATTCCCAATGGATTTGAAGGCCGGCGCCGGAGAGCCGTCGAAAATCTGGATAGCGCTGCCGGTGTTGTTGAAAACATTGTTCTCTATGAGCATCTGAATATCAACGCCGGGACCGCAGGCGTAAGAGGCTTCGCTGGAAGTGTACAGGTTATTAACGACATGCACTTTACCGGACCGGCCGCGGGGTTGGCGCTGATCAACCTTGTCCGCCCACCAGCAGTAGGCGTAGGTGGTGTTCAGTTTACCTTTATCTCCCGGAACATTATCGCCACCGCTGATCAGGTTGGAGTAACGGTGCTCCTTCGCGTAGCTGTACCAGAATTTGCACCAGGTGATCGTCACGAAGTCGGCTCCGTTGTTGATATCGCAGTTGCCGTCCTGTCCGTCGGAAATATCGAGGTGATCCAGCCAGACATGGTGCGCGGTGCTGCCGATGCCCACTGCATCGGCGCCGCCTTTGCAGGCGTCATAGGAGTCGCATCGGTCCCCCTGCACGGCGAAATTGCGGAGAATGACATTGTTTACATTAGAGACCTTTACACTGCCTTTGATGATTACTCCCGGTTCTTTCCCAACGATCGTCTTATCCGAGGAGACCGACAGATTTCCGGTATAGGTGCCTTTGGCAATGATGATGATTTTTTTACCCGACGACTTCGCTTCCGACTGCAACTGCGACATACTGCTGACGGTAACTTCGGTTCCCCCGGTTCCGCCGCTTGTACCTCCCGACTGCGAAGCCCACCCTTCGGGGGTTTCGGAAACCGAAAAGCCATATCCGGATGACGCCAGTAAGAGCATGACAGCCGTAGAATTAAACAGACGATTCATATGTAACACCCCTTGAAGAAATTTTTTCTATTGAAATATTCTTTGTAATTTAATTGATTTATAAAAATACCTGCTGTCGCATCGGACATCTTCAGCCGCCTCCACGCTGTTGCCATACATGTATCAATCCCGTTTTCACGGAACCATTGAATTCCGTCCTGATGATATAGACCCCCTTTCCGAGGCGGCCTGCCGGTATCGCGACTTCGCCTGCATCCGGGCCGATGTCAACATCCTTTGAAAGCACTGTTTTACCGTTCAAAGAGAAGATGGTCGCTTTGAGATTCTTCGCCGCAAACACCCTCATGCAAAGCGTCTTTCTCGCGGGGTTGAACGACCATGACGGATCCGCGATTTTCATCTCTGTACCCGGCGTGAAAGCGGCAACCGTTGTTGCCGGGTCCGACACAGGGCCCAACCCTCCCATTTCATTGGCCGCACGCACGGTGTAGTTCGCCTGCGCGTCGGAGGAGATGTCGCAACCGGGTGAGGTGACGCATTTGTAGTATTTGCCGTTTTTAAAGACCGCCCAGCAAAGCGTGTTTTCGTCGTCATCCCAGCTGAGGGTCGTGCCTTCACGCCTGAGGACGGGAGCGCTCACCTGTTTCGTAAGATTATCGGGCCGCCAGT
>JAFGNB010000070.1 GCA_016927235.1 Chitinispirillaceae bacterium | reverse complement strand
CCTTTCAAATCCTAATTTCCTGCGGCCTGGACGGCCGCCATATCGGCGCGCGTTCCATTATTAATTGCCAAGCAAATGTACTCCAACTCCCTGCTAACCGCTAGATTGTTTTTATTTTTACCCTGTCGGAATTGTTTAAAATCGACCTTCAAACGGTGATATAGGTTAATATAGTTTCTCGATATCTCGAAAAAGTGGTAGGTTTCGAGAAGTTCCATCAGATATCCAATCCATCGAGGGGGCTTTTTATCTTATTCAGCGACATTCGGGTTACATGGGTATAAATCTGTGTAGTTTTCGGGCTGCTGTGCCCGAGTAATTCCTGGATATATCGGAGATTCACCCCCTGTTCGAGAAGATGTGTGGCGAATGAGTGCCTGAGGGAGTGGAGGGTTACTTGTTTTGTAATTTTGGTTTTTTTAAGTGCCTTGTGGAAGAACTGCTGGATGCTGTTGGTTGAGTATCTGCCTCCGTTTTGGCCGGGGAAAAGCCATTTTGAGGGCTGATACTGTTTGAGGTATTGTTGTAAAAGAGTGGCGGCTTTGTCTGAAAGTATGGTATAACGGTCTTTTTTTCCTTTTGCTTGTCTGACACGGATTTGTTTGCGGTCGAAGTCGATGTCGGAGACCATTAATCTGACTACTTCCTGCCGCCGCAGTCCGCCGGAATAAATAATGTAGAGAATGCACCGGTGTTTTAGATTCTCGACGTTTTTCAATAGAATAGTGACCTCTTCCATACTGAAGACGACGGGTAATTTATGTTCGACCCTTGGCCATGTCGCTGCGTCTTTGCTGACGGTGCGATGAAGCACTTTCACGTAATAATATTTGATTGCATTAATGGCGGCTTTCTGGAATGATGCGGAGCGGTAATCGTTTTCGGCGCAGTGCAGGATATAGTCGGAGATATCTTCATCGGTAGCTTCTTCGGGTGGCTTATCGATAAACCTGAGAAAGAGTTCGAGGTGATGGGAATAACTTTTAATGGTACTTCTGCCGTTTCGTCGCTTCTTCATGGTTTCGATGAAATCTTTGGGAAGGAGTGGTTTTGCGGGCCGTCCGGCAGTTTCCTCTTTATGAATGTTTTTTTCGTGTGCATGTTCACTCGTGACGGTGAATTTTTCCTGTTCGCTTGTTTTCCAGTCAAGGGGTTTTTCCGATCTTTCAAGTTGTTTTCCGGTGGGGTGTTCGATCCTCTTTTCGGTTGTTTCAAAAATGCACTGCCCGTAATCGGTGAAATGGTTCTGAAGAAACGCCTTCAAATCATCTCTCAAGGGTATGGTCCATACCTTTTCCTCGGGAACCCATCGTTTTCCCGGGATTTTTTTGATCAGTTCGACAATCGTATAGTCGTACGGAAATCTGAGTATCGCCGTTTTTGTCGAACGATCCATTGAGACTTCTATTTTCTTTTTGTTTTCAATGAGATTTTCTGATTGCATAATCACTCTTTATCCTCAATTCCTTTTTATTCTTCCTAATCCTGAAAATATTGACTCCGGTAAATCATTTTCATTAAATCCGAATCCAATTAAAGCAGTCCTTATTCTTTTTATATTTTCAGAGGTGTTTCTATAAAAAATATCAATGTCTTTTGTGAATCGGGGATACCCATGGTAGGCCATAGCATAGCCTCCCACGATCACATATTCAACATTTTTGTCTTCGAGTAACTTTAACAGTTCGCTGAAATGAGGTCTTATTTCCATACAATAATACCATCGCTTCCTCTCTCAATTTCTCAAGTATTTTTAAACTTTCTTCAGGGTCATCAATGTATTCATCTCTATCATTTACATTTTGATGCTTTTCGTCTTTTTTAATTATCCTTATAATTTTTTTCATCGTAGTATCCTCGATATCTGCTCTCAGCCGCATACGACGTGCGGCTGACATTTAATTTTTACCATTTAACAGGTAGCAACATGTTGTACAGCGGCTTATTAGGCGCACCTTTCCCCCCTCACGTCCCGGTGGAAAGTGCGGCTGTACCGCGCATTCGGAACGATCGAGTCCCTTGAATACTAAAAATTACCTGCCAACGAACACCTTTTCCGCTGTCGGCGAATCAATGATGCAGTGTATTTCGGAAATAATGAAAGCGGAATGTTGTCGTCATGATGTCGTCTCCCGGAGAATAATGCGGGATCAAGGGATGTAAATAATATAATTTGAACAAATTGAGGTGAGCAATCGGTTTTTAAAAAATCGGCATCGGGGTCGTATTTCGGAATCGGAGCCGGAATGTCACTGCCGTGATTGTAAGCGTAAGGTAAACCGATGCTGCGCCCTATTCATATTATATCGGCATCGAACGTACCGCCAACCCCTGCCGCAAAGGCAGGGCAAACAACGCCAAAAGCTCTCAGGACGACTCGGAAAGTTCTCCGGACGGCTCGGAAAGTTCTCCGGACGGCTCGGAAAGTTCTCCGGACGGCTTGAAAAGTTCTCCGGACGGCTCGAAAAGTTCTCCGGACGGCTTGAAAAGTTCTCCGGACGACCTGAAAAGTTCTCCGGACGACTCGAAAAGTTCTCAGGACGGCTCGAAAAGTTCTCCGGACGACTCGAAAAGTTCTTCGGACAATCTGAAAAGTTCTCAGGATGACCTGAAAAGTTCTCCGGACGATTTGAAAATTCCTTCGGCAATCACCGGAACTTACCGGGCAATTTTCCGCATGACGGCCTGCATCGCTTCGCCGGCTTTCGCCTTCAGCAGCAGATCGCTCATGTTGTCGCAGGGAGTCTCCGAAAGATTGATAATGGCAAGATACGCCCCGTTTCTCTTTGCCGTCTCAGGCATTCCCGCCGCCGGGTGGACCAGCAGCGTGGAGCCGATGACCAGCATCATGGTGCGACGTGTGCACTGCTTATAATTAATGCCCCGCCGGGAGAAAGGGCGGGGAAGGGGTGTGAAAGTGGCGGAAAAAAACCGCTCATCATTGTATATTTTTCAGATACTCTTTAAAGGAGCCCTCCATGCCTACAAACGATTTTTCCATCCCCTCCCTTGGAAAAGCGTCGGTCAAATCCCCGGTAGCACTTTCCAAAAGGAACGACGACCTGATCGCCAATTACGTGAGCGACGATGAGCTGATCGTTTATGACGTGCAGGCGGTTCCCGATACGCCGGTAACGTATGCGAGGCGGGAGCTGATCGAAAAGGCCGGTCCGCGGGAGTTTATCTATTTCGACCCGTCGAAGGTCAGGGCGGGAATCGTCACCTGCGGCGGATTGTGTCCGGGGCTCAATGATGTGATCCGTGCGATTGTGATGACGCTCTGGCACCAGTACGGCGTGCGGTCGATCGCCGGGATCCGTTTCGGCTACCGCGGCCTGCTGCCGCAGTGGGGATACGAGACAATGGATCTCGATCATACGACGGTGTCCGAAATCCACCGTCAGGGGGGAACGATACTCGGCTCCTCGCGGGGGGGCGGCGAGAACATCGAGGCGCTGGTCGACAGCATCGAACGGATGAACCTCTCGCTCTTTTTCACTATCGGCGGCGACGGGACGCAACGCGGCGCCTGCCGCATCGCCGAAGAGATCGAACGCAGGAAGCTCAAAACGGCGGTGATCGGCATCCCCAAGACCATCGATAACGACCTGAGCTTTGTCCAGAAGTCGTTCGGCTTCGAAACCGCGGTCGGGAAAGCGGTCGAGGCGGTGGCCGGAGCGCATGTCGAGGCGCACGATGCGGTCAACGGCATCGGAATCGTCAAGGTGATGGGCCGCGAATCGGGATTTATCGCCGCCCATACGGCGCTGGGAAACAACGACGTCAATTACGTGCTCATCCCCGAGGTGCCGTTCGATCTGGAGGGGGAGCGCGGCCTTCTCACGAACATCAGGGAGCGGCTTGCCCGGCGCAACCACGCGCTGATCGTCATCGCCGAAGGGGCGGGTCAGGAGCACCTTGCCGCATCGGCGCAGACGGATGCATCGGGCAACAGGAAACTCGGCGATATCGGGATCTTCCTCAAGGAACGGATCTCCGCGTATTTTACAAAAGAAGGAATCGAAATCAACCTCAAGTATATCGACCCGAGTTACATCATCCGCAGCACGCCGGCAAACCCGAACGATTCGATCTACTGCACGCGTCTGGGGAACAATGCCGCGCACGCGGCCATGGCGGGAAAAACGGGAGCGCTCGTCAGCCTCATCAACAATACCTTCGTCCATGTGCCCATGGACCTCGCGGTCGCAAAGCGCAACCGCATCGATCCGGAGAGTCCGCTCTGGCGCGACGTGATCCAGGCGACGGGGCAACCGGCGCTGCTGAAGAATTGATCGATGCCGCGTAGAGACGCACGGCCGTGCGTCTCTACGTTTATTTTACCCTTCCGCCGCCTGCGGCGGCATTCCCGTCCCACGACCTGATGAGCTTCCCGATGCGGTTCCAGCGGATCTTCACCGGCAGCTTCCAGAGGGGAACGTCTTTGTCGAGAGAAAAGTAAAGGATGAAGGCTTTCGCCTTGACGAAATTGCGGTTGAGGTATCCCCAGAAACGCGAATCGGCGGAGTTGTCGCGGTTGTCCCCCATCATGAAGTAGTTGTCGAATCTGACCGTGTACTCCCGGACCGGCTCCCCGTTGAGGTAGAGCATTTTTCTGATGTCGACGTCGCGGTCGCCCAGCCGCGCCCTGACGTCGGAGAGCATCATGTGAAGGACGGTCCAGTCGTCGGTGTCGAAATCGATGCCGCCGAACGGCACCTCGACCGGACGGCCGGTCATCGGGTTGACGGTGGCGATCGTCGCGTTGTTCGCGAAGCTGCCGTCGATATAAAGCTGATAGACCGCTTTGACTTCGGCGCGCGGGTTTTCCTGACGGATGAGGTGTTTGCAGAAAAGAAATTCGCGCGTGGGCAGTTCCGCCGGGCGGATACGGTCGCCGCGCGCCGGGATACGGAGCGGTTCGAAGCGGGCGATGCGGTCGAGTCGTCCGTGACGGCTGTGGTACCCGTGCGGGGGCGGCGCGATCTCTTTCCCGTCGACAATGAGTTTTTCGTTTATGACTTCGACCACCGATCCGGGGCCGGCCACACACCGCTTAATGTAATCCTTTCGCTCCGAACCGGGGTATTTGAAAATCACGACATCGCCGGGTTTGGGACTGGTAATCGCCGGAAACCGTTTCGAAATGCCCAAGTCCAGCGAGAAGGGCAGAAACGGAGCCCCGTAAACGAATTTCAGCCCCAGGAGAAAATCCCCCACGAGAAGACTGCGCTCCATGGAGGGCGTGGGTATCTTGAACGCCTGGATGATATAGACGATCGCGATAAGCGCCATGACCAGCGCCGATCCCATTTCACGGAAAAAATGGAAAATACCCGCCTGCTCAGACCGCCTGCCTTTATTCTCCGACAAAAAGCCTCCCTTGAAAAATCACTGCAAAAAGGTGACGAAGAGTGAAGATTTCGATATTGTCGCTCTAATTATTTACCTGCCCTTCTCTTCCGCCGGTATAAAATATGTCATGCCGGAGGCGAACGAGACGGATCAGGAGCACATGAAATCGATGATCCGGCTGTGGAGCAGGCCGTTGGAGAATACGATCGAACCGTTATGTACCGATGGCGCTCCACGAATATCGGAATATTTTCCGCCCGCTTCAGTCACGATGCATGCCGCGGCCGCGCAGTCCCAGGGCTTATCCAGCAGGTTGATGCAGAGGTCCAGCCTGCCGCTCGCCACGCAGACATAGGAAAACGCGTCCATGAATCCGTAGGCATAATCCCATACCCTCATGCATTCGAGCAATTTTTCACGGAGGGGCGCCTGTGGATGTTCGCGAAATCCAAGAGCGCTTCCCATCGCCGCTTCCAGGACGGCTGTCGATGATACGCGGATCGGTTGTCCGTTGAGATAAGCGCCCTCGCCCCTGACTGCCCAGCAGGTGATATTCAGGGCCGGCAGATTGATGACCCCGATAACGGGAACGGAATCCTCTTCGAGCGCGATGAGCGTACCATAGGTGGGGATATTGCGGATGAAGGGGCGGGTGCCGTCGAGCGGATCGACAATCCAGCACCGGCCGGAAGTGCCGGCAACGCTCCCGCTCTCCTCCCCGAGAAATGCATCGCGGGCAAAGGCGCGGAGCAGCTCGTTTCGAATGAGCGCTTCACACGCCCTGTCGAGGCCGGTTACCGGAGACGAATCCGCTTTTTTATCGATCACCGGATTCGATTGCCGCGACTTCCGTATGAGAGATCCGGCTCGCAGAACCAGATTGATGGCTGTTGACAGTTCTACGGAGTACATTCCAATAGCCGGTGATACAGTAACGCGCTTTTTCAGTTCACCCCGACACCGGCGTCATCGGGTTTACCGTAATATGATTTTTGAATTAAATGAAATATAATGTTATGATAGTAGGAATTACACGAGAATGCCTTAAAGATGTCGAATTATTTTTATCATGCATCCGGATTAACGAGGCGGTATCGAGTGAAAGCCATGTCAATACCATCGTACGCTGTTGCAGTGAGGAACTTCATGTTCTGTACTGTTCTCTGCGGAGTGATCGCGTCCGGGCATGCGGAAGAAAACATACGATTGAAGGCGGTTCCAATGGTTGAGGCGCCGGTCATCGAAAAGAAAATCATTCGATTGAATATCGATTTTGTTTTCGACCGCTGCCCGCCGGAGTACTGGCTCCATTATCGCCGGGAAGAGGGGCGCCTTGTCATCGAATTTGTCGGTTTTCACATAGATGCTCCTCCCCTTGCCATTAGAGGCACCTCTGTCGTCAAGGATCTGGTCGTCTCCAATGACGAAACCGACATGGCCCTCAATAAAAAAAGCGCCAGGATCAGCATGGCCATGCAGGAGGGGTGGCATTACGAGTCATGGATCATCGAAGGAAAAGTATTGCGACTGCAGCTCTGGATGCCGCTCGATCCTTTACGAACCATTGCGTCTCGAAGAAACCGGCTTACGTTCTGGATGGTGCTTACTGCATTCGTCGTTGCGGGTGTTACGTTCTGGATAATCTGGGCGATACAAAGTTCCGATTCCGGTTAATCGTCAAAAAGCGCGTTTCACTTGCCTTTTTGTTGCAGTGAGATCATTTTATAGTCATTCAGACGGCGGCTGCCTGCGCGGCAGGTGTCGGCCGGAGCGGCATTCATCCGATTTTTCTGGAGGATCCCATGATCGGTGTCAACAAAGTCATATTAATCGGTAATCTCGGGAAGGACCCGGAGTTGCGTTACACCCCCGGCGGCCAGCCCGTCGCATCGTTTCCCCTCGCCACGACCGAGCGGTGGAATGATCGCAACGGTCAACGGCAGGATCGTACCGAATGGCACAATATCGTCGCGTGGGG
>JAFGNB010000069.1 GCA_016927235.1 Chitinispirillaceae bacterium | reverse complement strand
GGAAGCCGTCGAAATCCTCGGGGTCTTTAGGGCACCGGTCGACATCGTCGCTGACGCCGTCGTTATCGTCGTCTCGAACCGGACATCCCGAACAGACCGCCGGCTCGTCGGGGCAGGAGTCGCGGATGTCGAGGATCCCGTCATTGTCGTTGTCCGGATCGGGGCAGCCGTCATCATCCTCGAAGCCGTCCTTGTCCTCCGGATCGTCGGGACAGCCGTCGTCCCTGTCGGCTATATTGTCTTTGTCGCGGTCGCTCTTGATGCCCTCCCAGCCGAAAGTAAATTGTACGTTGTAACGGGGGACGGCCTTTGTCGAATAAGCGTAGCCTTCCCGCGCAAAATTATTCCGGAACGCACTCTTGGACTCCGCGACGCCGATATCGCCGGCGAATAGCATATACAGCCCGTTGGGAAGGTTAAGACGCATGCCGGGCGTCACCCAGAAGGGATCATTAATAAAATCCCTGACGGAAAAGACCTCGGTATACCATTTGACGCGGCTTTCACCGCTGATTTCGGTAAACAGCGTGATAAACGGATGCGGACGCACTTCGAGGCCGAGCGCCGCGACGACGGCACTGTTGCTTTTTTTCGTTGCCAGAACGCCGCCGAAGTTTGCGTGAAAGAGCAGCGGTAATCTGCTGTTCAGGCGGCTGAAATCCATCGACCAGATCATCTGGGGATTGAAATAGACCGTTTTTAATGCGAAAACGGCGTCGTTATCGTTGAGTGTCGAACCGGTAAGGTAGTAGACATGACGTGAAAAGAATCCGCGGTTCGTGCTGCCGGTGGGCAGGAGGACTTTCAATGAATAGGCATGTGTCAACCAGGCGGCCGCGCGGCCGAACGGATAAGCCATTTTCGTGGTAAGTTCGAGATCGCCGATGCCGCTCCGGCGTTCGTCGTTCCACCCGGCGATATCGTAGTAGAGGGGCAGATCGATGGCGAAGTCCCAGAACGAGGTGATCCCGTATGCCGCAAAGATATTTCCCGAAAAAAGGTGCGGGGCGGTTCTCTCCGCCGGACGGTTGTTTGCGGAGTTTACGACCGCTCCCTCGCCCTTGGGGCCGGCGATATATTCCATCTCGGTGCCGTATTTTAAAGCCCCGCCGAGGTTGAAACCGGTTTTCCCCAGTGTTTCGGTAGAAAGCGTCCTGACAATGCCCTTTTGTCCGCCGGTGTTGAGGTCGTTGGCATAGAGTGATGAAACAACCGCGGCGAAAATGACGTATGCTGCATTGAACCGACCGGGGATGCGTACCATGAGACCTCCTTTATCGATGAAATACGCCTGATTGAGAGCAGGACATGCGCCGTTGAATGCAAGCAATCACCGAGGAGCCGTGCCGCATGTCCTTTCGAATATAATATATATTTCGCCTGTTGCCGATACGGCCTGAAAAATATGATGACGATGCATTGACATGCAATCCTCCCCCTCGTTGTTTCCGTTCACTCCCTCCTCCGGTGCACCCATACCCATTCTTTTTTTTCCGGTGAATACGTCATGGCGCTCGTTGATTGACTGTTTAGAATGATTATTCTTTCGAAGCGCTCCCTGTTCATAATGGTGAAGAAAACGTTTCCCAGAGAGGGCATCGAATCGTAGGTGTTATCCAGTTCGACCGTCCGCATTTTTTTATCAAGTTCGAAGTAGCGCAGATAGTTTCCGACAATGTGACGGCCGGTGACCGTGCTCCCCATACGATCGAGCGTAAGATAGATATCAACGCCGTGTGCGCAATAATTTCCATAACCGGCGGGGAAGAACCACATCTTATAGGAACCGTCGCCGTTTCTGCGAATGTAATGATTGTAGTCGACATCCAGCTGCATACTGTCGACGAGCGCCTGAAAAAATTGTTTTCCGGCGGTCACCGCCCGCGCGAATTGAAGGGCTCTTTCGTCGGTCACCGCTGGTATTTTTTGTAAGTCTCCGTCCTGTTCCGCCATGAACGCATACTTCAGGCGATAGGAGTCGTCCTTCGCCGAATATCTTCCGTAAAAGACATACCGTCTTCCATCCCTCTCGTCAACGAACCATGTCTGGTCGAGCGAATCGAGCAACAGCGGTTTCTCCGCCATGATCGAATCGGTAGAACGCCACGCGGCCAGGTCGTCGCGCGCAAGAGCGTCGGCAAGCGCGCAGGTTCGTTCGAAGGCCTCCCTGTCGAAAGGGAACGGAGGTTCGACGCCGCCCCGCGTAAACATTTTCCGGTGCGAGCAGCCGAAAAGAGAAAACATGACAATACAACCAAGAAAAAAACGCTTCATTTCCTTTCGATATCCTATTCCGAATCCTATTCCGAAAGCAGTCATGAAGAAAAGACTCCGCCATAAAATATATCAAATTGACGGGAAAACGGGCGCCACGCGATTTCGAAGAGTATACATTTGAATCGCCGAAAACCTGATCGATTGTTCCGCTTATGCGGCGAGCGATAGCGTGAAGACCTCCATTGACCCTTTTATCGCTTTACGATATAATGAGTTATATCATTCAATAACGGAGGTGTCACCGATGATACGATTATACTTACTGGCAGCTGTTCCGATTATATCGGTAATCGGGTGTGCCGCTTCCCGTCAACAGCTCGGTAATGAGGCGCTTCTGCCGGAGATCGACGTCATTCAGGTGAAGGAGCACTCCGATGAAGCACTCAAGCTCGCACAGGAGGCAAAACTGGATGTGGAGATGGTAACCAACAAGCTCACCGAAACCGACAACCGTCTTCTCCTGCTTTCGGAAGAGGTATCGAGTGTTTCGATCGCTAAAATCGAGGAGCTTGAAAACCGTCTGTCACTGCTTATCGAGGCGTATAAAGATCTCCAGGCACAGCTGACCGCCTTGGAAGCAATGCCGCGTTCGTATGCAAAAAAAAGCGCCGGTAAAGCCACCTTTTCACCAGCCTCCGCCATACCGCTTTTGGGTTCGACGGAATATGAACTTTACCAGAGCGGTTTGCGTACGTTCAACAACCGCGTTTACGACAAGGCGATTGAAATTTTCACCGATGTCATAAAACAGTATCCAAATGGTGAATATGCCGATAATGCACGGTACTGGATCGGGGAGTGCTACTACGCACTCGGTGATTACGCATCGGGAATCGCCTCATTTATCCATGTTTTCGACAGGAAAAACTCGTCAAAGGCCGACGACGCGCAATTCAAAATCGGACTCTCCTATCTTAAAATGGGTCAGCAGGCAATGGCGAAAGCGGAACTCAACAAGCTCATCGACCGCTACCCGGCTAGCGAATATATTGAACGGGCGAAAAAGTACCTGGGAGAGATCAAGTAAAAGAAGTCAGGGGGGGTAAAAAACACCGACTGTTGCCTTCTTTCTTATCCCTCTTCTCTTCTCCTTGCCTTCAGCCCGCTTCATAAACCACTTTTATTGATTGTTTCAAACCGCTACGCCTTTAGGAAACAGGGGAGGTACTGAGGGGTGGCGGTTATCTCTGATTTTTTAATTTCTGGAATAACTATGATGCTCCATCGATATGGCGGGTTGTTTATGGCGGGATTCTTACTAGTAACCTCCTGTGCCGCCCGAAAAAACAAACTGGAAAAGATGCAGATTGACTGTGCTCAACGTGTTTCCAAAGCCCTGCTCTCTTACAACACAAAAAAATATGCGATGGCCCTTACCCGCTTCGAAGACGCCCGTATGCAGTGCAGCGGGACTTCGATTATGGATACGGTTTTGTTTTTTCTTGGAATGGCCAACGCCAAAACGAAAAAATATCTCGAGGCACGGGTAGAATTTCAACGTCTGGTGCAGGATTTTCCGGGATCGCCTTTTTTTGAGGAGGCGAAGTTCCGGATCGGCTATGTCGTGTTCAAGCAGTCGAATCCCGCGAACCGTGATCAAAAAGAGACCAGAGAAGCGATCCGTCTTCTTGACAACTTCATAGAGTTGTATCCGAAGAGTCCCTTTGTCGACAGTGCCGCCTTTTATCGGACCGAAGCGTATGAAAAGCTTGCAACGAAGGATTTCAGGAATGCCCAGTTTTATGAAAAAATTAATGAACCCGAGGCTGCCGTAGTCTATTATCGCGCCTTTATAAGCCAGTTTATCGATTCAAAGATGGTTGACCAGGCACGGTTCAATGCGTTTGTGCTGCTCCTAAAACTCGACCGCATCGGTGAAGCGAAAGAGCTGTACGATGCATTGATCGAAAAAGGAAAGAACAAAGAGCTCCAGAAAGAAGCGAAAATTCTTTTCGCCAATGCGAAGAGAGCCTCCGCCGGCGCCAAGTAGCGGTCGTGAAAAGGATGTAGGAGGCTATATGTCCAACCCGATTGGTATTTTCGGCGGCATTTTCGATCCGGTCCACTATGGCCATCTTGCCGTCGGCAGACTCGCTTTCGATCACTTCAACCTTGAAAAAATCATCTATGTTCCTGCGGGAATCCCCCCCCATAAAGTGACAAGCGCCTCGGTCTCTCCCGAAGAGAGGCTCGAAATGCTGCGCATTGCGCTGGAAGGTGAAACCTCCACCTTCATCTGGGAAAAAGAGGTCAGACGGCCGGAAGTTTCTTACACGGTGGATACATTGAGTGAATTAACGAAACTCCATCCCGGTTCACCGCTCTATTTTCTCGTGGGAGCGGATAACCTCGTCGAGATCCCGACGTGGCACCGATACCGAGATATCCTTGAAATGGTGACGCTCTGTGTAACCGAACGGCCCGGTTATTCGATGGAAATTCCCCCGGCGGTCGCAACGACGCCGCTGTTGACCTTTCCCTCGCCGCAGTGGGGAATCAGCTCTTCGCTGCTGCGATCCTACCTTGCACAGGGATACCAGTGCAAACACCTGCTGCCTGAGGGAGTCCGTGAGTATATATTTACTAGGGGACTTTACCGGCAATGCGGAACAACGATCCGCGCCGTAAAATGCAAACAGAACCATTGACAATACGGAAAACGCTCATCCGGAGGCGGATAATGTCGTATTCGGCGCCGCAACCACGACGGCAGGAAATGAAGCAAAAGAAATTCCTGGGGGTTCATTTCCAGTGCTGTAAAATTTATCAGCGCATTTATCGTAATCCCGACGGCACCGCCTATGACGGATGCTGCCCCCGGTGTGGGAAACGGGTGCACTTTCCCATTGGAGAGGACGGCATCGAAAACCGTTTTTTTGAGGCATATTGACGTGGTGACGCGACGAACATGCATGGCGCGGATCGCATCCGCCTTCGGTGCGGCGGCACTAGGCAGGGCAAGTCCTCTTTTTGCCGCCTTGCGGGCTCCGGAACAGACGGCCCGTTTCTGGCATCGAGAAAGCAGCGGTGTTATCAGATGCGAGCTCTGTCCGCATGGGTGTTCCCTTCCCGAAGGGAAAACCGGTATTTGCCGCAATCGTGAGCATCGCGGCGGCAGACTTGTGGCGCTCGGGTACGCACGGCCGTGCGCAGTGCATGTCGATCCAATCGAGAAAAAACCGCTGTACCATATGCTGCCCGGGGCGCGGACCTTTTCGCTGGGCGTCGCCGGCTGTAATTTACGGTGTAAAAACTGTCAGAATTATACGATCAGTCAACGCAGTCCGCTCGAAACCGACAATGTCCACCTGCCGCCCGATCGAGCGGTCACGGAAGCGATTGAACAACGGTGCACGGTCGTTGCATTTACTTATACGGAACCTACGGTCTGGCTCGAGTATGTCATCGATACCGCGACCGCGGCGCGCAGAGCGGGGCTCAAAACGGCCTTTGTTTCGTCAGGGTACATCAATCCCGCCCCTTTTCAGGAACTCTGCAACGTCCTCGACGCGGCACGGATCGACCTGAAAAGTTTCAGCGACATCACCTACGGCAATCTCAATGCGGGAAAACTGCAGCCGGTGCTCGATACCCTTCTTCTGGCGAAAAAACGGGGGGTATGGCTTGAAGTGATCAATCTCGTGATCCCGGGGTGGAACGATTCCCCTGAACAGCTCCGCGCTTTGAGCCGTTGGGTAAAAAAACGGCTCGGCGCCGAAACGCCTCTTCATTTTTCCCGCTTCTACCCGATGTACCAACTATCGAACATCTACCCCACACCGGTCGCCACCCTGAAAAAAGCCTCCGCGATCGCGTCGGAAGAAGGGTTATCATATGTGTATATCGGGAATGTGGCCGGTATCGGCGGTACGACGCGGTGTCCGTCGTGCGGAAAGGTGATTGTCGACCGGTCGGGGTATACCGTCACTGATCATAAAGTTACTAACGGGAAGTGCGGGTTTTGCGGCTTTCCGATACCGGGACTCTGGGGGGATTGATATGCTGATACGAAACGTTGTCAAACTTATATCGTGTGGAGTGATGATGATGAATGGATTATTGTTCGGTGTATCGGCGCAGGACGCGGTGCGTAAACCCGCGGTTGCCGGAACGTTTTATGAGAAGAATCCCGCTCTGTTGCGCACTATGGTAGTGCGTTATCTGTCCGGCGGCAAGTCTCTCGCCGAGCCGGCTCGTTTCCTTATCTGCCCCCATGCCGGTTTTATCTTTTCCGGGCCGGTGGCGGGGAAAGGCTATGCCACCATCGACACTAATGTCAAACGGGTATTTATTATCGGTCCGTCGCATTACGAGGGGTTTGGGGGGATCGCGGTGTCGCGATTCGACTATTATGAAACGCCGCTCGGCAAAGTGCGAATCGACCGTGCGGTCGTCGAAAAGCTCCATGGTCAACCGGGAGTCATTACGGCCGATGGCTTTGACGAACCGGAACATTGCCTCGAAGTACAGCTGCCGTTTCTGCAGGTGCAGCTGAAGGATTTCACCATTGTACCGATTCTCACCGGGAAGGTCAGTCCAAAACAGGTTGCGGACATGCTTATACCGCATATCGATGCCGCTACCGCCGTCATCGCCTCATCCGACCTCTCCCATTACGAGAGGCAGGCAAAGGCCCGCGCACTCGACGACGCGACCATCGCCGCTATTCTTTCAGGAAACGACACCGGCCCGATCGAAGCGTGCGGTGAAACGCCGATCCGGATCGTCATGCACCTGGCGAAGCGATTGAAGCTGCAGCCGGTAACGCTCGATGCGCGTACATCATACGAGACCGCACCGCAGCACTGCTCCGACGGAAGGGTGGTCGGCTATGCTTCCATTGCCTATGTTTCGGCGGCCAGCGCTGCTGCACATTCGCCTGACAATGAAACCTCGGCGGCAAACGCTCTCGGCGAACCGACACCGGAGATCAAGAAGCTCCTGTTAGAGTTGGCGCGTCAGAGCCTCGAATCCTCGGTACGCGGCAAACCCTTTGAGGGGCCGGGAGCGGTCCCTGCAGAAGTAAAGGAAAACAGCGGCTGTTTCGTCACGCTCACCGTCGACGGGGCGCTGCGCGGATGCATCGGGTATATCGAACCGATCAAGCCCCTTTACCGGGCGGTCATTGAAAATGCCGCGAATGCGGCGCTGCATGACCCCCGTTTCCCCCGGGTCACGCCCGGTGAACTGAAAAAAATCAAGATCGAGATTTCGGTGCTGACTAAACCGGTACCGCTCGCGTACAATGATGCTGATGACCTTCTTAATAAACTGGTTCCGAAAAGAGATGGAGTGATTTTACGCAAGGGCGGCCACCAGTCAACCTATCTGCCCCAGGTGTGGGAGGATCTGCCCGACAAGGTGACGTTTCTCGAACAGCTTTCAATAAAAGGCGGCATGCCGCGCGACGGCTGGAAGACGGCGGAAGTCAAGATCTACCGGGCGCTCCATTTCGAGGAATAAGCCTGCGGTCGTTATGAGTGAGAACGAGGTAAAAAGCGCTGCGGGCCGATTTAAGCAACTGTTCCACCGGGACGTGGCGACCATCTTTGCCGCAGGGGCCGTCACCGCCGTTGCTCAAACCCTGCTCGTACGCGAGGTGTTCGCGGTAGTCTCGGGAAATGAACTCGTCATCGGGATCATGCTTGCGATCTGGCTCGCCGCAACAGCCGCCGGCAGCGCTTTCGGGGACAGATTTCCCTTCACCAATCCCGACAGGGCGCTCATTTCCCTGATGCTGCTTTTTATTGCAGGAATGACGGGCATCCGAGCGGTGAGGCTGCTCTTGCTGCCGGGCGAATCATTGACACCGAAACTGTTGCTGTTGATTCTTACTGCATGTGAAGCGCCCGTTGCGTTCATGGGCGGGAACATCTTCGGAACGCTCGCGAGACGGGGCCGGGGGGAGGCTATGTATCGGCATGAACAGGCAGGGACGCTCACCGGGCTTCTGGCGCTCTCAGGCGCGGTGACGGCGTTCGCACCGAACTACCTCATCGCCGCAGTGACGCTCCTGGTAATCGTTCCGCTGCTGAACGGAGCGGTGCAGCGCTTCACGGGAGGTGCGCTGCTGGTGTTGTTTCTTCTCTCCGACCCCTGGACCGCCGCATGGAAATATCCTCTTCCCGTCGACCGCATCACCTATACACATGAAGGAGAGACCGCACAGGCAACGGTCGACGGGCATCGGATAACCTATGTTAATGGGTCGCTCTATGCGGCCACCTACGCCACTCCCGCAATCGAGCAGGCGGTCCATACGCCGCTTGGGATGCACCCTCATCCACATGATGTATTGATTGTCAACAGCACGGGGCATCTGTTCGAAGCGCGTAAGTATGAGGAAGCCGATGTACGCTGCATCCGCACCGACCGCTTGATCCGCGACACCTGTTGTCCGCGCACCCGTCTCGAAAAGGCCGCACGATGGGGTCCTTTCGACGCGGTGGTGCTGGGGTGCGGTATGCCCGACAATGCAGCAACAAGCAGATTCTTCACCCGTACCTTTCTCGGTCGAATGCATGAACTTGTAGGGGACTCGGGGGTCTATTCCTTTACATTGCCGTTTTCAACCGAGTATGCCGACCGGCAGGATCGGTTGCTGCGGGATATCATCGTCACGACGGTTGTGTCGGTATTCCGGTATGTTAAGATTCTCCCCGGAGAGGGAATTACCTTCGTCGCCTCCGATACCGATTACCGCCTTCCCGCCAGCTGCCGTGTTGCGAATGAGTATTATGACGATATGATTCTCGCCGGTCTTACGCAGGAAAGAATCGAGACGGCCAATCGCCCCCCGCAGCAGCATCTCCTCCATACCGCCGCCCACCCGCGCATCCTGCTCGCATCGCTCGAACGTTACATGGAGCGGTTTAAGTTCGAGCGCTGGATGTTCATTGCATTTCCGGTGCTGCTGGTGCTGCTGCTTCTGCCGGCGCTACGGTGGACGATGGAAAGCGTATCGATAGGCAGCAGCGGTTGCTGCACGGGGATCTATTCGGTTGCGCTGATCCTGCTCTACCAGTCGATCTTCGGGACGGTTTATGCGGAATTGTCGCTTCTTCTGCTCTTCCTTGCAGGGGGGTTCGCCGCAGGTTGTTTCGTGCGTAAATTTCCTCTGTCGGACCCTGCAATCGGTATCGTTCTCGGCGGATCGCTGCTCATGCTTGCGCTGCTCGATGCTCCCCCTCCCCCGCTCTTTTTTCTCGGCAATGCCGCCGCCGGATTTCTTACCGCCGCGCAGTTCGTTACGCGCAAAACGACACCGGCCGGCCTTCTTTACGTCGCCGACAACGCAGGCGGAGTGCTCGGAATGGCGCTCGCATCAACAATTCTGATCCCGTTTTTCGGCATGGCGGCGATTGCAATCGGAATTGCGGTAATGAAGACGGGTGTGGGAGTAGTGGCGGCAAAGTGGAAGATGTGACAAGAAAGCAGGGAAACAGGGGAAAAATGATATCGGAGACGGAACTTCGATCACGTACGCCGAGTCTTCTCTGCACCTTCGTTTCAAGTGTTTCGATTATCAAGAACTATATCGATTCTATCCGCGCAATCGAAACCGCTTCATTCGATCCTCCCTGGACAACAAACGATTTCATCAACGAACTGGAAGGCGGCGACTCCCCCAGCATGATCCTTGTAAATGATGAGATGCTGCTCGGGTACCTTTTTTCCAAAAAAGCATGTGATGAGATCACCATCAATAAATTGTGCATCCACGGAGAATACCGCGGCCGGGGATACGGGAAACTGCTGTTATGCAACTTTATCGAAAACATGAGAGGGCGGTATTCAAGGATGTTTCTCGAAGTGGCGAGCACAAACACACCCGCCGTCCGGTTGTATGCGGAAAACGGTTTCCGGGTCAACAGGATCAGAGAAGTGATCCATGCCGGCGGAGCGGATGCGATCGAAATGGTGCTTGACGGCGGGTGAGCTGCGGGAACGCCGCTTCCCTATCTCATCGCGGGAATTTCAGGCGAAGCCTGCGCGGCCGCTGCGGTCAGTCCGCTGTTGATGATGTAGGGAGTGACGAAGATGATCAAGTCTTTCTTCTCGCGACTTTTTGCCGAACGCTTGAACAGGTTGCCAAGCAGCGGGATATCCTTGAGAATAGGAATTCCCTCCTCGTTCGATGTTACTTCATTGGAGGTAAGACCCGCGATGACCACGGTTTCTCCGTTGTTGACCACCACGTTGGTCGTGGCGCTCTGCTGATTGATGATGGGAGTCCCGTCCGCCTGGCGGACATACGATTCCTTTTTCGGGCTGAGCTCCATCAGAATGCGTCCTTCTCCGGAGATATGCGGTTTGACAATCAACTCGGTGCCGGCGTTGATCATCTTCACGACCGTGTTGCCGGCCTCGTCGAGATACTTGACCGGGATCTGCTGCCCCATGAATATCTTCGCCTCCTTGTTGTCGACGGTCGTTATCTGCGGCTGCGCGATGATTTCCCCTTTGTTGTCCCCGTAGAGATACTCGAGCGCCGCCGTCAGGTTCTGCTGGTTGATGATTCCATACGTAATTCGTTCCAGCGCTCCGGCAACGAGATCGCCGGCATTCTCGGGCTTCGGGAGGTGTTCCGCCTCAACCCCTTCCTGCCCATCGGTATACCCCCAGTGAATCCCCAGCCGCTGGATCACCCCTGAACTCACCTCGATGATTTTACAGGAGATGGATATCTGGGACGTTTCGACATCGAGCTGGGAAATCATGCGGCGAACCTGATTGATGTTCTCCTCTGTATCGTAGACGATGATGGCATTCGTATGTTCTATCACCGTCAGCTTACCACGTGCCGAAAGAAGCGTCTGGATCGATTTTTCGATTTCAGCGGCAGGGGTGTGATTGATCTTGATGATCTCCCGTTTGAGCGGGCCGATGTCCTGGACTGCCTGGGAACTGGTGGCATTGTCCATCATACGCTTGCTGAGTTCCTCAGTGGAGCAGACGTAAAGGTACGAGCCCTCGTTTGAAACGGCCAGATTTTTAATTCTGCAGACGATTTCGAGTATTTCTCTCCATGTCTTATTCGAAACGGTAAGCGAGACCGGTCCGGTTATTTTGTCGCTGACGATAATGTCGACGCCGCTGTAGGTGCTGAGCTGTTTGCATACCGAAGCGATCTGGGCGTTGTGCACCTCGTAATGGTCAATGACACCGCCCCTGCCTCGCAGATCGGCGCCGTCGGCGGTGGCGGCGGTCCCGCTGCAAAGGGCGACAAACAGCATGGAGAAGAATGATCGTTTCATTTTGTACCTGCTTCCTGCCCTGGCGATGCCTGAGAAAGTTCCAGGGTAAATGATCGTGAAACACCATATTCGGTAATCAGAAACACTACTTTATCCCTGTAGATTTTCAGTACTTTACCTTTTTCGACCGGATCGTGCTCCCGGAATGAAAAAGGGCGGTTTCCATTCTTTAAATCTTCACATAAAACAATATGATCCTCATCGTCAAAAAGAACGCCGACGAGAGTCAGGTTTTCGACAAAAGGAAGTCCGCTCAACGAAACCGAACTGGAAACAATCGGTTTGAACGGGTCGCGCCCGCCGGCTTGATAGCGAATTATCCGTTTCTGAACGCCTGGCAAACCGATGGCTTTACTTTCGCTCTGTTTACGGATTGTATCGTTCAACGCCGTCGGTACGGCCTGGGAAACGGACGGCGATTCGTCTACCCGCGAGACCGTGGTTATTGATGAGGGGGGTTCAATGGCTTGAGTAACCCGCGTCTCTTTCTGCAGGTCGGGGGCGCTATCCCGGCCGGCGGCATCGTCACCGGCGTTTCTTTCGCGAAGAAACGCTGCGGCAACGTACCCGGTAATGCCTTGCGTCTCCACCTCATACCAGTCGCCGCCTTTTTGAACAACGGTCACCGTCTCTCCGCGGGAAAGTTTTCCGGCTATTGTTGCGTTTAGGGAAGGGGAGGAACGAATGTTGACCCTACGGGCAGTAACGATCATCGGAGTTCCGGCCGCCCCCTCTTTTACCGGTTCCG
>JAFGNB010000068.1 GCA_016927235.1 Chitinispirillaceae bacterium | reverse complement strand
CCGCAGAATCGAGACGGTATCCTCGACCGACGGTTGATTGATAAGAACGGTCTGGAACCGCCGTTCGAGCGCCTTGTCTTTTTCGATGTGCTTGCGGTACTCGTCGAGCGTGGTGGCGCCGATGGCGTGCAGCTCGCCCCGGGCGAGCATGGGCTTGAGCATATTCCCTGCGTCCATCGCCCCCTCGGCGGCGCCCGCGCCGACCACGGTGTGAAGCTCGTCGATAAACAGAATGGTGTTGCCGCTCTCGACGACCTCCTTGAGCACCGCCTTGAGCCGTTCTTCGAACTCCCCCCGGAACTTTGCGCCCGCAACCAGGGCGCCCAGATCAAGGGAAACGACTTCACGGTTTTTCAACCCTTCCGGAACGTCGCCGCGGATGATCCGCAGGGCAAGCCCCTCCACGATCGCCGTCTTCCCCACCCCGGGGTCGCCGATCAGCACCGGATTGTTCTTGGTGCGGCGCGAGAGGATCTGAACAATGCGGCGGATCTCCTCGTCGCGGCCGATCACCGGATCGAGTTTTCCCTTGCGTGCAAGGTCGGTAAGGTTGCGTGCATACTTTTCGAGCGCTCCGAAGGTGGCTTCCGGATCCTGCGAACTCACCCGCTGGTTGCCGCGGACCTGACGCAGCGCCTCAAGAAGCCTCTCCTGCGTAATGCCGAGCTGCTGAATCACCCTTTTACAGGCGGCATCCCTGTCGACCGCGGCAAGAAAAAGGTGCTCGACGCTGATGAAGTCGTCTTTAAGCCGTACGGCCTTTTTCTGCGCATCGGAGATCACCGCGGTAAGCGAACGCGACATATAGGTCTGCACTCCCTCACCCTGAACAGCCGGCAGTTTCTTCAATTCACTGGTTACCGCCGCTGCGGTCTGCTCCTCCGGCACTCCCATGCGCTGCAGGAGCGACGGAACAAGCCCCCCCTCCTGCTGCAGAAGCGCCGCGAAAAGGTGAATGGGAAGCAGCTCCTGATGGTG
This sequence comes from Chitinispirillaceae bacterium, assembly GCA_016927235.1. Taxonomy (GTDB): domain Bacteria; phylum Fibrobacterota; class Chitinivibrionia; order Chitinivibrionales; family Chitinispirillaceae; genus JAFGNB01. Next base: position 2,614 of record JAFGNB010000068.1, on the reverse strand, counting down.
CGACTCAACGGCGATGGCGTGCGCCGCGGTGAGCGCTTCCTGGGATTTCTTCGTCATTTTTTCCATATTCATGTCACCATTCCTCCATAATAAATCGTCGGTAAACGGGTAAACGCAAGGAGCATGCCAAATCACTATGGGGCTGTTTCCCTATTGCCGGATACATGCAGGCCTCCATGCAGCGGCGGCCATTTCAAAATGCAGCGGTCGTTGTTCCATTGCCGAACGGACTGCCCGCCTGAACGGCCTGCCGGCTGCTGCGGCACAGAACCACCTGCCATCCCGCCCGCCCTCCCCTTTTTCAAATTGAAATCCCCTTCGCCTCCGTGGTACAATTGAGGAACCGGCAGGTCCTTGTACGGCCGATTCTCCCCCGGGCTCCCGTGTTGACGGGGTGAGAACGGTATGGAGGCACCGGAAGGGGCAATGATATGCCGTCAAGGAAGCAGTGAGTACTCAATCATCCGATCAGCAGGAATATGAAGCTTACCACCCCCAAAGCAATCATGCGCCGCGACCGGCTCGTCGATTCGATGGCGAAGAAGCTCGCCGACGGCATCCATGTCGAGAAAGCCATCATCACTCATCGCAGGCGCCGCATCACGCCGATGAAGTACGTCTACATCACGATCGCTCTGTCAATCGTCTCCACAGGCATCACCTGGCTCGTCATGACCGGCAGGGTCGCCCCCGGGCTTGTCGACCGGAAGCTCGAAACCGCCGCTCCCGCGGTAAAGAATTCGCTCGACCTGCTCAACGACGATCTGGCCGCGAACAGGATCGATCCCGACCAGTATGCCCTTCTAATACGGAATTGCCTGAACTGTTACGATTCGCTGCCCGTTCGCTACAAATCCCCCCGCGCCGGCACGACCAGCGACGCACTCTTCAGGGCGCTTTATAAAATCTGGCCGCAGGTACGTCTGAGCACCCGCGCGCGCCTGCTCGAAAAGATACCCTATCTTGAACGGAAATGGGAGAGGTACCGGGTTGAACAACAGGAATAAAGCATCCCCGTCGCGGCAATCCGCCCCGCGCCCGTTTCATTTTATCGACCGGATGCTCACTGTTCTGATCGTCGAAGACGACCCGCTCGGCCGCGATCTGCTCACCGGGATGCTCGAACCGGCCGCCTGCTACGCGGTCCACGCCGCCGCCACCAACAGTAAAGCGCTCGAACTGCTCCGCTCGGGAAAGCGGTTCCACGCCTGCATCATCGACCTCGGCATCAATGACGTCGACGACGACGAGTACTATCTGCTGCGGCACTACGGCCGCCACAGCTCCATCATCGTGCTTACCGGATCGCCCTCTCCCCGCAAAGGGGCGACCTGCATTCAACTGGGTGCCCGGGCGGTGTTCGAAAAAGGGGCGTCATTCGACAGCCGGTTTTTTTTTCAGACGCTCAACCGTCTGGTGCTCGTCAACGTGGTCAACCACCGTTTCAATGAAGGCGCAGGCGATACCCTGAACATCGCGACCCAGACGCTCTTTGAAACGAGTCCGGGTTCGGTGACGCAATGGGCCGAACGCCTGCGTATCACCGACCGACAGCTGCGCAACCTCTGGCACACCGGCAGCGGCTTCGGCGCGAAACAGGTGCTCTTTCTCTATCACTGCCTTAAAAACGCATTCGTCCATTATGAAACGCTCCTTTTCGGGAGCAGTGAAGAGTGTCTCGCCTCCGGACGGTTTTCTCCGCCGCGGCTTGAGGCCTACTTTCAGGAGCATCAGGAGTTGCTAACGTTCATGCTGTCGTGAAACGTCATTGCTTCCCGGCCGGGGGCGACCCGGCTGAAGCGGCGAAGCGGGTTTTTGACGATAAACCGGAAATTGCATTTCCGTTTTTTAAACGGAAATTCCAGTATAATGAAAAGAACCCCTATCGGGAATTAAAGAACGCAGCACAGGAAGGCGGATATGTATCCTTGTAAACAGGAGGGCAGTACGCTTCTCGAGGTTGTCATTGCCTTGCTGATTCTGGCACTGGTGGTGGTCGGACTGAACGCCGGCGTCGTATCGCTCATCAGGTCCAACGTCAATTCAAAAGAGCTCACCGCGGCGACCGCGGTCGGCAATCAGAAGTTTGAAGAGCTGCGGCGCGCCGATTACTCCATGCTGGTGGCCGATATTGATACCGTACGCGACCGCTACATCCGCGACTGGAGAGTTACCGACTTGGGCGCCCATACCAAAATCGACCTTACCGTCTACTGGCCCCTTGCACTGCTCAATCACTCCCTCACGCTCTCAACCATCATCGCGGAGCCGTAAACCATGCGCAGAGCAGCCGGCATCGGAAACCCGTTCGGGGCCACCCTTCTGGAACTGATGATGGCCCTTTTCATCGGCTGGCTCGTGATCGCCGGCACCTACCGGGCGTACCGCTACTTCACCGTAAGTTCCACCCGTGAGAAACAGAAGGCTGAGCTGCAGCGCGACATCATCACGGTGAGCAACATCATCGAACGCGACATCCGCATGGCGGGGTGCGGGCTGCCCGGCAACGGCGTGAGCACCCATCTTGTCGATGAGGAAAACGGGCACCTTTCCTGTTACACGAACGAACAGCGTGTCGAGACCGCGCTCACCGATATCGCCCAGCCAGCCCATT
>JAFGNB010000067.1 GCA_016927235.1 Chitinispirillaceae bacterium | reverse complement strand
GCGAAATTACCCGGGAGTGCCGTGAATCGCTCGAAAGTACCGGGTGCAGGCTGCAGCATGATGAACAGCGCGGCGAATGGGCCCTGTTCGTCCCCAAAGAGGGCGATGTCGCGGCGCTGCAACGAATCCTCTACGGCAACAGTGTCATTCCCCGCAAGGTCGTTCCGCGCTCGATGACGCTCGAGGAGCTGCTCTACCGGCGGAAAACGGAGGGCGCGTCATGAACACGATCGTTACCGTCGCCGTCAATACCTTCAGGGAGACGATCCGCAACAAGGTGCTTTACAATATCCTGCTCGTCGCCGCGGTCGCCCTGCTGCTTTCGCTCTCCTTCGGCGATCTGTCGGTCTTCTCTCGCGCGCAGGTAATGAGCGATTTCGGCCTGGCGACCATGTCGCTCACCGGCCTGCTTCTGGCGATCTTCATCGGCGTAGGCCTGCTGGGCGTCGAGATCGCGACGAAAACGGTGTACGGCGTGCTGAACCGACCCGTGTCGCGGGAAGCGTTTATTATCGGTAAATTCTGCGGGCTGTGCGCCACCCTGCTGCTGAATTTCATTCTGATTGCGGCGGTCTTCTTCGTCGCGATACAGCTTCTGGGGGTGACGGTGAAGGCGGCGATGCTGTATGCGGTGCTGCTGCTTGCAGTCGAGATGGCGCTTATCGTCGCCGCGTCGATGTTTTTTTCGACGTTCACCACGCCCACGCTCGCGGCGATATTCACCGTCGGGTTCTATATCGCCGGACACCTCAACGATCTTATGAATATCGGCGCCGAGCAGCAGCAGAACCCGGTGTGGCGCTTCGTCCTCGTGTCGCTCAACCGCCTCCTGCCCAATCTCGAACATTTCAACATCCGCACCCGGATCGTTTACGATCTGGCGATTCCCGAACTTTTCGTTGCCCAGGCGGCCCTTTACGGTATGCTGTATACCGTCCTGCTGCTGCTGTGCGCCATGATTGTTTTCTCACGGAAAGATGTATGAGGCTGCGCAGGGCGCTCCCGGTCGCCGCCATCGTCGTAATCGTTGCGGCAATCAATTTTCTGCAGAGCGGCCTTCACCGCACCGCCGGGCCGCAGTGGCAGCAGGAGAGCATGACCTACCTGCCGCAGGGGGAGCGTTTAAAACCGGCGCTGCTCGGGTTCGAAACCACCCTCGCGCACTATCTCTGGATACGGACGATTCTTTACTTCGGAGGTCACGCCATCACCGATAAACAGTATCCGTGGCTCATCGACATGCTCGACGTCATCACCCGGCTCTGCCCGTGGTTTTATCCGGCGTACGAATTCGCCGGACTCATGGTGCCCGAGGTGTGCCGCAATCCCGAAGCCGCGCGGATCATTCTGGAGCGGGGGCTGACGCACCTTGGGGCGACAAGGTGGAATATCGCCTTCTACATGGGAACGATCCATCTGAGATATTACGACGACCGTAAGACTGCGGCGCAGTATATGGCCCGCGCGGCCATGACCGCCGGGGCTCCCCGGGGAAAACTCGCCGCAACGGCGAACGCGTTCTTTACACAGGCGGGGTCGTTTCACGAGGGGCTGCAGTTCCTGCTCTTTGCCTATGAGACCTCCGACAACCCGGAGGTGCGGCGCCACCTGGCGGCAAAAATCAGGGAGCTGCAGCGGCGGGAAACCGAATGATGCCGTGAAAGGTTGCCGCAACGGGCGCGGGGATGGTAGAATACAAGGCATACATTACCGGCAAAGAGGTGAGGGGAAGGCGGCCGGCAGCCCCGGCCTCCGCGCTCCTGAAAGAAACGACTTTATATGACGAAATTCGAACACCAGTTCATTGTGGCCGAGAAGTACGGCAAAGGCATCTTCGGCCACGTTTTGCCCAAAGAGGTGTCGTGGAAAGTCCACTATGTCAATGGCGAAACCCTCCAGCACTGGACCGATGTGACGCTGTATAATTATCTCTCCAAAATAGGCGAACAGGGGTGGGAGGTCACCGCCATGACGTCGCACACCATCATCCGCACCGGAACGCTGCCGGTGGAGCATCTGTATCTGACGGCGAAACGGGCGAAAGAACAGTAACCGCGTAGATTATTGAATATTAAACGCTTAAAAAAAAGTGCTTGATATTACGGCTACGCTGCGATATACTTCAAGTATCACTCTGTCTTTTGCGGGACATTGATGCCAATGTCCGGGAAAGGGGGGAAGAAAGCGATTTTCTTCTGATTTTTTCGAGGGGACAGCTATTTTATCCGTTCAAACGTGTAATTAAAACAATCATTTTTTAGGAGGTTTTTTATGGTAGGGAACAACAAGGGTTTTACCTTGATTGAGTTGATGGTCGTTATTGTCATAATCGGTATCCTGGCCGCTCTGGCGATCCCGAAATTCACCAATGCATCGGCAAAGGCGAAGATGAGCGAGGCACCTACGGTGCTGGCGTCGTATGAAAATGCGCAGATGGCCCGTGTGGCGGAAACCGGAGCGCTTGGAGCATTAGCAACACTTGTTTTTGACGCTCCGAGCGATAGCAAATGGTTCGATTATGATGAACAAGCCACTGGGACGTATAGAGGAACGGCAAGTGGAGATATCGGAGATTTTAACGAGAATGACTACATCCAGACAGATTTCGACGATACTGATCCGGACGCTACGCCAACCCATACAAGTAATAATGTTGATGCATGTACCCAGTATATTCCGAATTTTGGGGCCGGCAGCGGAACTTAATAAGCGCACTAGCATTTACAATAAGTGTTAAAGGCGGCGGTGAGCCGCCTTTTTGTTTTTATACAGGTAGCCGGCATTTCTTCGTATATCAAATGGACAAATATGCAGCCTGCAGCTTTTTATGCTATTGAAGATTATTTAGTTATGGTATAATGATCTTATGGAATCGTCGCCCTTTTTGATCGATCATTAGTCTGGTTTTGTAGTGCTGATGTCACGCTGAACAACGGCACTCCATAATAGGGCCCCTCTTAATTCAACGCGTATAATTTAAGCCCTCTATAGGTGTCCACCAACCGCAATGGACGCTCAATCGGTGAAATCACATATTGGATATTTTCGCTTTTTAAAAATTCACGTAACTGTTTTGAGTCATTGACTGTTCCAAAAAATTCCGTCCTATTTTTACGGCGCAGATATTCGCGAGCATAATGTGCCGAGAAACAGGCAGGACCTTTATCTACCAAGGTAACAAACACCCTAAAGTGCTTGCGGGAATAGCGCAAAGGGCTGAGGTCCATACTGCCAAGCGTTCTGGACGCTGGCAAAAAAACAACGGTAGAACCGTGATCAATGTTTCTTTGCAGTGATGCAAGGGCGTCGACCCTGCGCAAGGGCATACACACAGAATACTTTTGCCGAACATAGTGATTAATTTGTAAGACCATGGTTGTGGCTGCCACAAAACAAAAACAAACGGTCAGCCGTTTTCTTAACAGAATGATTACAGCTGTTGAGAAAAAAATGAAAAGCAGATGGATGGGTTTAAAGTCGAAACCGAGCAGATAAAACAGCGGAAAAATTTCCGTACATCCTTCAATAAGAAAAATGATCAATACCAGCCACTGAAGGTATTTATTCCTGTGTAAAGGAGGGAACATCGGCCATAAGGCGGCAACAGCGGCCAGCTGAAGCGAAAGTTCAATTGATACGCAGTATGCTAGTATGATGAAGATACAGAAAACCATTATCCTTAATGCCTGCGGGGGGAAATCGGTTCGGGCGTCCGTCATCCATTTCGCGAGCAGAAAATAAAGATACAGATTTAATATCGAAAAGGCACGCATTGGTTGAATTGAAATGAAAAATGCATTGTCGATCTGGAAATAATCCGCAATAACATAGAGTGCCATGAGAGTACCGCAAAAAAGGGTGGATATGAATGCGATTTTCCCCAACGTCTCCTTTCGATAGATAAACGAAAGAAAAAACAGAAAAAAGACAGTGGAGAAGATTTTTGATTGCGACATTTCGCGCCACATTGATGGGAATAGGTAGCGATTGTTCCTTGTGATGAGCAGGATAAGCTGTGGTGTCCATTCCCCATTTTGACTGACAATTGCAACTCCATCCCCCATGTAAAAAATCCGCATTAGAATGAATGGGACAAGCCCGCACAACGCACCGACAAAAAGAGACCGGTAGGTTTTTGGAGAAAAAGCCAGGTACGCAGAGAAGAAGTATAATGCGGTAATGGGATGAAAGGAGAAAGATAAACCGGCACAGAATCCGCTGCCGAAGAGGTAGTGTGATTTATTGCTTCGGTGGAAGACCATACCGAGCAGAAGCGCAAGCTGCAGCAAAAAGAAGGAGACGGGACGTACCGTAAAAAAAGGTTCGTTCAAGTGGATCGTTTGCGCAATCACTTCCCATTGAACGATATTGAAAAAAGCAGCTAAAACAATGTTAACCGTCAATGTATGCCGAATGATGGTTTTAAGAAGAAAATAGGTCAGGAGAAAATTGCCCACGCCGAACAGCAGGTGGGCGGCATGGAAGAACGCTTCGATTGACCATGCTTTACAGAAAGGCATAAACACGATCGGGAAAATCGTCCCCTTGTACTGAGGGCTGGTGGAAAGCATGTCCTGCGGCGCCATCGACGGCACCCTGCAAAGGTCGGAAGCGTAAAGACGGGCATCATGTGCAATGCCAATGTAGGTGAAATGCTTGTATAAAATAATGCAAATAGTCATAACGACAAGGGCTGCAAATTCACCGTTGAAGCTGTTGTTCATGCCGACCAAAAAATTTCTCATCCTGTAATGGCACGCTGCTGCAAACCGGTGTAAGTTTCTGATAAAAATAAACTCACTTGAATTATTCATTTTTGACCTGATTTACTTTATATATAAATTATATGTCATTTACTATTCTTAGCATATCCTGCCGCCATTCAGTCCGAATGTAAAATACTGTGCGGCGATGGCGTCGAACGGTTGATGTTATTGAATAAATACAATGAAATAGCACGCGGATTTGACGGTAGAAAATCGTTCGGTACGACTTCGGAATAGATCGTTACTGAAAAGGGAAAACGCGCCTTCAGATAACCCCGGTACCAACCCGCCTGCTGCCAGCGGCTACCGCTTTCCCGATACCCAGCGACATACCAGACTCTTTGCGATTCGCTCGATGCAAGGGAATCAACGATATGCAGAGAAACCGGAAAACAGGGAATAGCGGCCAAGGACGAGTCGATAAAAAGCTCGGGAGCGATATACCCTGGATAAAAAAGGATACAATCGGTTGATAAATTGGCATTCGACTTTAAAGCCGTTTTTAATATGTCCCATCGTTCCGTGGCTGGCAGTATGACAGGCAGTGCATTAGTGTACCAGACTAATATCAGAATAATCGGCAAGATGAACCTTGCTGCACGTGAGCGGCATAGCACCGGTAGCGCGATACGGTTTGAAACGATGAGTTTTAATCCGACGGCTGCCATAATTAAAAAATGGGGGAAAAGAAAGAAAAAATATCGTTCGTGCCAGAAATGTCTCAGCGGAAGTATCGGAATCGCCAACAGCGGCAATGCAGTAACGATTGACATAATATAAGCTTCCCGCCTGTAGCATTTAACTATATGGTAAAAGCCGACTCCCGTTAAAATGATGAACACCGCATCCTGTAGAATTGAGGAGGTTCCCCAGTTTTGACGTAGAATAGCATCGAACAAACGTTTTCCTTCGATGGTATACACGTCGGTGGATATTGCTGCAGTGGAAATCGTATTCAGAACATTGTTGTTTATCAATAGAAATCCCGCCCCTATAACCGGGATGTTCCATAAAATGAATGTGAGGGCGCTCTGTCGTACGACGTTATTCTTTAACAAAAAGAGTAACACGACGGCTCCGGCAAGGGCGGAAAATACCAGAAGTGCTGCAAAAAAGTGAGTTGCCATGGATAACGATAAAAAGAGCATTGCACTCCCGGATAAAACAACAATTCGTTTCGACCATATCGGTCGCGCGTATAACTCAAGCAAAAAGTATAATGAAAATCCGGAGAAGCAGGAAAGGAATGAATACATGCGAAGTTCCGATGAATATTGAATATGTGCCGGAGAAAAGACAAATATTAGAAGGGCCATTGCACAGCATTTGAAATGTTTGCCGACCAGCGCCACTGAAAGGAACCCGCCTGTATAACTGACAATTGCACTGCAGATTCTTAAAACAACCGTATCTTTTGTGAAGGTTGAAAGCACTTTAAAAAAAAGGAAATACAAAGGGGGGTGAAGATTAACACGACCTTGAATTATTGATCGAACGGCATGTTGTATCGAATCTAGGGTGTATAGTTCATCGATCCATAACGGCCGGGTGAAACAGGGTACACCACGAAGCACTATTCCCAAAATAAATAATCCGGAAATGATCAAATTGCTATGCACGTCGTGATTCCGCAATATGATGCCTTTTCCGAGGAAAGCCATATGTCTATTTCTATCTATCAATGAGAAATACCAATCTTCATTCATTGATCCTTGCAAGGATCCTCGATAGATGAAAAGCCTGTTTTCCCGTGTCTCCGATAACGACTCGATCAATTATATATTAATTATTTTAATGCGACAAGAAAGGGGTGTAACCGGTTTTAGGCACCTTCGTGCATAGGTTTATCGTTTCTGGCCAAGCCGATCATCGAAATGCCGAATATTTAAATTGAAAAATAGCAGCCATTGATTTTATACTGGTATTATCATAATGTTTCCGAAAAATCTAGCAATTCTATGCCAAAAACAATCCTAATCATAGGTGCCGGTCCTGCGGGATTGTGCGCGGGGCGGGAACTCGGCATCAAAACGAATGAGAATATTATCATCTGCGACATTAACTCCATTGTTGGCGGTCTCTCGCGAACAGAGAACTACAAAGGCAATAGAATCGATATCGGGGGGCACCGTTTTTTCTCGAAATCCGAAAAGGTGATGAACTGGTGGTTCTCTATTCTTCCCCTTCAGGGTCATCCGTCAAAAGATGATATCCGCCTCAAACGGAAAATAAACCTCGCCGAAGGCGGTCCCGATCCTGAAAAGAGTGATACTGTTTTTTTAAGCCGGTCACGATTGTCACGAATCCTGTACCTTCGCAGGCTTTTTCCCTATCCCATCGACCTGTCGCTGAGAACGTTGCGCATTCTGGGGTGGCGTCGTGTGGCGTTAATCGGGATTACGTATCTACGTGCGCGGATGGTCCCCCGGAAACCGGAGAGAAACCTGGAAGATTTTCTTGTCAACCGTTTCGGCTCAGCGCTCTACTCGATGTTTTTCAGGGATTATACCCAAAAGGTGTGGGGGGTGCCCTGTCGTGAAATCTCAAGCGAATGGGGGCGGCAGAGGATCAAGGGGCTTTCCATTCTCAAGGCACTGCGGCATGCCGTTCACAGCAGGATAAAAAAGGACCGTTCTCTGCAACAGCGGCATATTGAAACATCCCTTATTAACAATTATCTCTATCCGAAATTGGGGCCTGGTCAACTATGGGAAGAGGTCGCCAGTCGCCTGGTTGAAAAGGGCATTTCCATCCGTCTTGGGTGCGAAGTAATGCGAATGACGGTTTCCGGTGGTCGCATTTCGGAAGTGACTTTTACGGATTTGAAGAATGGAAACAGTGAAGCGGTCGCCGTTGACTGTGTATTCTCTTCGATGCCGGTTAAAAAACTCATCCATGCGCTGGGAGATCATCCGCCTGCAAATGTCAAAGAGGTCGCAGAGGGGCTTGTTTATCGCGATTTCATCACCGTCGGCATCCTGCTTAAAAAAATGAGATCGCCCGAAGAGCGGTCCGGTGATACTTTTCTTCCCGATAACTGGATATATGTCCAGGAATCCGACGTTCTGCTGGGTCGTATTCAGATATTCAACAACTGGAGCCCTTATATGGTTGCATACGAGGGCGGCGTCTGGATCGGTCTTGAATATTTCTGCACGAAAGGAGACGGTTTTTGGTCAAAGGAAGATAAGGAGATTATAGAAAAGGCTGTTGAAGAACTCAATATGCTCTCTCTCGCGTCTGGGGAAGATGTGCTGGATGCCGTTGTTATCCGCGCTCCCTATGCATATCCTGCATACTTCGGAACCTATTCCCGGTTTTCCGAAATCAGAAGCTACACCGACACCATCGAGAATCTGTATCTCATCGGACGAAGCGGTATGCACCGTTACAACAACACCGACCATTCGATGCTGTCGGCAATGGCCGCCGTTGATCTGTATTTACGTGGGGAGGTGTCCAGAGAAGCGATATGGGATGTCAATGCCGAACGAGAGTATCACGAGAGTCACTCGACAACCGCAGCGATTCTTCCCACCGGCCGTTCTCGTCGAACCGGTAGGCGCGCTGGTGAAGCAGTTGTCCCTCTTACAAAAAGAGTTCGCAAGGGTGCTCCGTTGGGCGGTTAAAGGTTTTTAAAATTGATTTTTCCTGACTTCTCAATATATTTTCAACGTACTTTCGGCAGCGTAGCTCAGTCGCCCAAAGCAGTGGAATCATACTCCGCGTGGGGGCCAAGGTTCCATTCTTTCCGCAGCGACTCTCCTTTGTGTCGTTGATTGACCCACGCCTGTGCCGGGTGAGATTATCCGTATTTCGAATGCTCGCATTTCAACGGTTTCGTAGTACTTCGAGAAGCATATAGGGAGGTATCAGGCGGATGGTTTTTCCCCGGAACTCCTTTGTTTCAGGCAGGCCGGTAACCACCACATATCCCTCTTTTTTATCCGTTCGTTCCAAATACTCCATAAGCTGGCTGATGGTATTCAACTTGATGCTCGCTGAAGACTTTACCTCTATTGGTACGGATTTCCCCCCGAGAGTGACAATGAAGTCAAGCTCTGTAGGCACGCGGTTGTTGCTGCGGTAACACTGTATGGCGTTGATACTTTCCACACAACTGATGCAATCCTGTAAAATGCCGTTTTCAAGCAGCATCGCTGCGGTCTGATCTCCTTCTCCGAAGCGCACCGGCATAAGGCGGGTAATGATAAAGTTGGCGATTCCGGTGTCGAATAGATATTTCTTCGAACTGTACCCCTTTTTTGTCGACACCTGCGCCGTTTGTAACGGCAGCGTATAGACGAGATGCCATATATTGAGCGCTTCAAGCACGTGGGGCAGAACGGTCCGGTAGGCCGGTGAATCCGGGGAAAGCAGGGTGGCGTTTTGCGTCGGGGAGCCGATGTGACAGGCGATCGATTTCATTGCGGTTTCCAGGATTCTGCCGTATTGGGGTATCCTGCCCTGGCGCGAACCGGTTGACGGATCGATAACACGGTCGGCGTCGCGGTAGATGTGGTTCATCAGTGATTCGAAAAGAATCGGCAGATCTCCGTTTTCATGGTATGCCGCAACGATCCCCGGCAACCCGCCGATCTGCAGATAGTGCCGGTATTCATCCATGAACAAGTGGTGAATGTCGGGTGATGATGCAATGCCGTTGTTAACGAGGCCGTACAGGTGCTCTTTTCCGCCGAACCTCAGAAATTCCCTGAAGTTAAGAGGCCGGCATATGAATTCGACCGTTCTGCCTGCCGGCATAGGTTGGCCCTTTTTATAAAGATTCGCCAGCAGCGACCCCAGAAGGATGACCTTCTGCCCTCTCCATTTTCGCTGCATTTCCATAATAAAAAGACCTATATATTCCGATGCCTGCGCTTCATCGATGATTAAAACGGAATTGCCGCCGGGGGTGAACCGGAAAACGGTTTTTAAAATATGCTCGAATTCGGAAAAAGTCGGAGCTTTTCTTAATGCCAGAATTTCCCTCTCCTCATCCCACAAATTGATGATAATCTTTTTTTCCGGACAGGGCAGATATTCCATCAGCGTACTTTTTCCCGTCTGCCGGGCACCGGAAAACAGGATGATATGTTTCCCCCTGTCGGATTTCAGAAAAGAGGAGAGAGTTTCTTCCAGATCACGATTGATGTAATTCATAAGGGTAAAATACGATTATTTTCACATAAATTCAATTGAAATTGTGAATTAAATGACATAAATTCAATATATTTTAATGAAATAGTATAATAACCTGACTATTTTAACAATTATAATTAATTAGTCGACTTTTTCTGGAGCCAAGATGCGTGCCGGGCGCTTCCTGTCCGAAAGGATCACGGCGCTCCCGTGGTGGATGCTCTGACTGGTGGGTCCCTTCGCCAAAAGATCCCGCACGGTTGTTTCGTTGGGCGGCTAAAGGCTTTTAAAATTGCTTTTTCCTGCCTCTTCAATATATTTTAAATGTACTTTCGGCAGCGTAGCTCAGTCGGTTAGAGCAGTGGAATCATAATCCACGTGTCGGGGGTTCGATTCCCTCCGCTGCTATTTCCTCCCTGATGAAGATATGTCCCGTAATCGGTTGTCAGAGAAGATGCTTCGTTATGCCCGGCCTCTTTTTTCCCCGGGAGCATCGGTCGTTGTCGCTGTAAGCGGCGGGGGAGATTCGGTCGCTCTTCTTTTCCTTCTCTTCGAGCTCAGGGAGCGGCTCAGAATTGCCGAGATGGTGGTCGCTCACCTTAACCACGCTCTGCGCGGCGAGGATTCTGAGGGGGACGAACTGCTGGTTATGGAGTATGCGGGGCAACTGGGGCTTCGGTGCTATACCAGGCGACTCAGCGGCTATCGGATGGGCAAACCGGGACTGGAAGCCGCGGTCAGGAAGGAACGGTACCGCTTTTTCGACGAAGTCCGCGAAGCTTCAGGCTGCGGGCTTATCGCCACCGGCCACACCATGGACGACCAGGCTGAAACGGTGCTCATGCGGATTATCCGGGGGAGCGGGCTTAACGGACTGCGCGGCATTGCTCCGTTGCGGGAGGATGGGATTGTCCGGCCGCTGCTTCCAATCCGCAAACAGGAGCTGATCGACTGGCTCACAACAAAAAAAATCGCCTTCCGCAGCGACGTATCGAACGCCGATACCCGTTTTTTCCGCAACCGGGTGCGGCATATACTTCTGCCGCAGCTTGAGGCGTGCCGCGGCGGGGCGATCGAACACTGTGCCGCTGTGGCTGCGGCAGCCCGTCAGCAGTGGGAAACCGAGCGGCGTCGCGTTACCCTCTGGCTGAAGCGCCACGTTTCCGAGGCGTCGGACGGCTCTTTCCGGATCGAAAAGAGAGGCCTCGCAGAGACCGGCTGTGCCTCCGAGGGAGTAAGGCGGATTCTTGCTCAGCGGGGTATCACCCCTTCACGGCGCCATATTTCGGGGATTCTAGGGACTGCGCGCCGCACCGGCAGGACCTTCCTGCTTCCGGAGGGGTGGCGGTACTACTGCTGCAGGGAGTCGCTCTTTTTTGAAAAATCGTTTTTGCGCTTCGATTACCCTGTCGCAATTCCCGGTTTTTTTGACTGCACGGAGCTGCGGCGGCGATTCATTATCACGATTCCCGCGATCAGGCCGAACGACCTCGACCAAGGGAAATGGACGGTGTATGTTGACGGAGCGAAGGTCGGGGAGCGATGCAGGTACCGGACCGTCTTGCCTGATGATACTTTTATTCCCTTCGGCGGCGGTCGCGAGGTCAGCGTGATGAAATTCCTGGCGCGGCAGGGCATTTCCCTGCCGCAGCGCCGGCGCACCGGCCTCCTGGTCGACAGTGACAATAAACCGATATGGATTCCCGGAATCAGGATTGATGAGCGGTTTCGAATTACCGCCGAAACAAAAAAAGCGATAAAGATACAATCCAGAAGCTTTTTATGATAATATTATGTATTTTAGACGTGCCTCCCGGCAGTTTTTTTACCGGAAAGGCGTGTTTGCATTATCGGTAGGAGAACCGTTTTGGAAGAGAAAAAGGAAAAAGAGGGCTCCGGTGGAGGAAGCGGCCGTAAAAAAGAGGGCGAGTCCGGAAAAAAAAGGCCCCGGAAGGATCCGGTAAAAACCGTCCTCATGTGGGTAGCCATCGCCGCAGCGGTGGTGTTTGCGCTTCGGACGCTCGACGGCGCCGGAGGCCCCCGGGAAGAGAAAATAAGCTTCAGCCAGTTTCAGGAACTGCTTGTTCATCCCGAGATTAAAATCGTCAAGGCGCAGGTGGTGTACAAAGGGATCGACCGGGCGCAGTTTCATGGTGAAATAGCCGATCCGGTGAGTCTGACGAAAGTGCCGTCGCTGCGCAACACGACGCCCACCGGTTACTTTTCAGTCAATCTGCCCTATGTTGACGGCGAAATGCTTGCCCAGTGGGACAAAGCCGGGTTCGAATATACCTTCGAACAGGAGAGACTCAACTGGGGGGATGTGCTGGTGAGCGTGCTTCCGTGGGCCATCATGATTCTTTTCTGGCTTTTCATTATGAAGCAGATGCAGGCGGGGCAGAAGGGCATTTTTTCTTTCGGAAAGAGCCGGGCGAAACTGAATATGATCGACCGGCCGCAGAACACCTTTGCCGACGCCGCCGGCGTGGAGGAGGCGAAGGTCGAACTGCAGGAAATAATCGATTTTCTCAGGGACCCGAAAAAGTTCAAGCGGCTGGGCGGCAAAATTCCCAAGGGGGTGCTGCTCCTGGGGCCTCCGGGCACCGGAAAGACGCTGTTGGCCCGCTGTGTGGCGGGAGAGGCGGGGGTGCCGTTTCTTTCGATGAGCGGCTCGGATTTCGTTGAGATGTTCGTCGGCGTGGGCGCGTCGCGGGTGCGCGATCTGTTCGAAACGGCGAAGCGCAACGCCCCCTCCATTATTTTCATCGATGAAATCGACGCCGTGGGCCGGCAACGGGGTGCGGGCCTGGGCGGGGGGCACGACGAACGGGAGCAGACGCTCAACCAGATGCTTGTCGAGATGGACGGGTTCGAGGTCAACAGCGGGGTGATTCTGATCGCGGCCACCAACCGCCCCGACGTGCTCGATCCGGCGCTTTTGCGGCCCGGACGGTTCGACCGGCAGATCGTCGTCGAT
>JAFGNB010000066.1 GCA_016927235.1 Chitinispirillaceae bacterium | reverse complement strand
GCAAAGGCCGGGAGCGGCGACGTGCTGAGCGGCGTCATCGCATCGCTTGTCGCCCAGGGTGCGCCGATTACCGACGCCGCGATACTGGGGGCGTATCTTCATGGAACCGCGGGCGCAATCGCCGCTCAAACCCTCGGTGAGTATTCGGTCGTCGCAAGGGATGTCGTCGCCGCTCTTGCGCAAAGCATCAGGACACTGCTTTAACCGGCGGCCGCTGCATTCCCTGAGAATAAAAACGGCGCTGCGGGAGGAAAATCTTCACCGCAGCGCCGTGGCCCCCTTTGACTGCTCCTTTATTTTATCGGTTGATCAGCATGAATCGCCCGCCGGTCGTCTTACCTCCCTCCTGCAGCCGGAAGATGTACGTCCCCCTGCCGTACCGGCTGAGATCGAACGTCGTCTGCAGGCCGGCAGCGGCGGTATGGCGGGCAATTTTCCTACCGTTAAGATCCCAAATGGTCAGGCTCGCCGGGCCGCTCCCGCTTGATCGGATTGTCAGCAGATTATTGAAAAAGCGTATTGACGGCCGGAGGGGAGCCCTGTCGATTGTTGTCGGCAGAAGGCCGACCAGGCCGTTGTTCTCATATTCCGTCAAGATAGCTCCCTCGTTGATCAATGCCGTTCTGATGGTGAATTCAGGTGCGGTCTGCTCCGAGGGGGGCAGGACGATCCGGACGATGGTAACCGGGTCGTCGTGATCAATGTCGTCATTGGTGCTCACCGCCACCTTGAGCAGGTTGTCGCCGGCACTGAACCGCGAACTGAACGTCGCCCCACGGACCTCGGTGGTAATGGTGCTCCGGGAGAGTATTTCCTCCGGTGCATTGCATGCAATGGCGAACTCTCCGGCATAAAAACCGAGAAGGTTGGTTCCAACAAGGTCGTAGGTGACTTCACTTTTAGAACTGCCGACCATCGTAAAGGAAAACCTCGCCTCACCGGTGGTCGGCGCCATCTGTTTGGCAAGCGGGCGCGATGAAACGGGTTCCACCGGGAAAGCGGGGATCAGGCCGAGGCCGTACTGGAAAATAAGCGCCGCGTCATAGCTCGTGATCGTGCCGTTCCCGCTTACATCGGCCACGGCAATGGTGAAATTCGGACAGCAGGAATCAGGGAGCTGCAGCGCCCCGACCACATACCTGAGCACTGCCTGTGCATCGACGATGTTAACCTCCTTGTTTCCCGTCACATCGCCGTAGAGAATGGTGTCCTGAGAAATGATGACCCGACCGTTCTGAACCGTGGTGATAACTAAGTCGTTTTTTTCGTCGATATCAACATCGTTGAGGGTGATCATGCAGGTATCACCTTCATCCACCGAATTGGCCACGACAAACAGGCTGCGGATCAGTTCGCCTTCTCCGTAAGCGAGTTTGGTTTCGATGCCGGCCATGGCGACCGGGATCGAGCCCGCCGTAGTGTTGTTCCAGTCGAAAAGCTCCCATTTCCGCACAAGACCGCTGTCGTTGCTGATCGAGAGAAGAGTCAATTGATCGGGGTCATATTCCAGCGTAAGCTGAACGGCGCTGATTGAAAACTCCTCGTGATTGGCGAGATACACCGGCATGACGACAGTATCGCCGGCACGGGCATAGGTGGTTTTCATACCGAGATTGATCTCGAAGGGCGGTTCCTCGGGGGGCTTCAACGCTTCATAAATGGATTTGAGGGTTTGGGCGTCAAGCGAATAATTGTACAGCTTGAGTTCGTCGATCTTCCCGTTGAACCGTTGTCGGAGCCTACCGGTATTGTTGGCGGGATCAGTCACCTGGAACTGGGCGCCGATGCGGGCGGGAATCAATTGCGCAAGATAGCCCTCGGGTGCCGCGAGCTTTTTCACCATGACACCGTTAATATAAAGTTTAATATCGGTACCGTCGTACGTTGTTGCCATATGATACCATTTCCGGGGAAGGAGTACATCGGAGCCCTCACACACCTGCCATCCTCCGCCGTTGGGCATGGAAATTACCCCTATGGGGCGGCCCGCATCGCTTATTTTCATGGCATACCCGCTGGCAATGCCCGATCCTTCCATACCGCAGCGGGTAAATTCGAATATGGATTTCATATTGTAAAATGAGCCGGGATTGACGAGATCGATGTATGAATAGATCCATGCCTCAATCGTCAAGTTGGCCAGGTTGAAATTTTCACTCGATTTTAATATGGTTATCGAAAACGCCGAATCTTTACAATCGAGCGCCTTTCCGGCGACACCGGTGGCCAACGATACGGGAGTACCGGTGGTGTTATACCCGTTTCCGGTAACATCGGTGTAACTTGCTATTCCGTCATTGGCGTCGAACGACCAGTGGGCGATGAGGTGCGGTTCGGGTTCAGGAGGTTCGGGAATATCATACGCCGAGAAGTGGGCGGCGATCGAATCGGCGGAAAGGGCGTAGTTGAACACCATTAATTCATCGATCATCCCGTTGATCCAGTTGCGCGAGACGCCGCTGATATTTTCCTGGCATCCGATCGATGCATCCTTTTTTGAGGGAGCATAGCCGCCGGGGCGTGAAACCACCTTCTCGAGAATGCCGTTCAGATAGGTGCTCATCGTCGTTCCGTCGTACGTTGCCGCAAGATGATACCATCCGCCTGCTTTCAGGGTGGTCGTGCCTTCACAGTATATCCAGCTTCCTCCGCCCTGCGCGACAATGGTAAACCGGACCTTCCCATACTCGTTTATTTCGAGGGCATAACCCCCATCGTCCGCAGCGCCAGGGTATGACTGATGGCTTAACACGATATAGTTCGCACCCGTCACCGCATTAAGTTTCACCAGGGCTTCCAGCGAAAATTCCGGCATCGAAAAAGCATCCTTTGAATCGGCCACATTGAATGAATATCCCGTCACATTCGAAACAAGCGCCTCTCCTTCAATGCCATCCGCAGTACCGAGCGTTTTGCTGCAGGTGGCGTCGAATCCGTTGCCGGTGACGTCGTAAAAAGTCGTATTGCCGGAGGAGGAGTCAAACGACCAGTGAGCCACAAGCTGCGGTTCTTCCTGGGCTTTTACCGATAAAGCGATCGATACAATAACGATCAGAGCGCCGGATACGAGGCGGTGTGCTTGGAAGCTCGAACAGAAACTGCTCTTCATGGGTTCCTCCTTAAAAAGGATGGTATGCTTACTATTTTAACTACAGCTTGCCAGATTTCCATATTAAATCAAAATTGAATCAAATAGTATGCCAGAAAAACAGCGAGTTTTTCCTGTTTTTAACGGATAGATCCGGCAAATTGTCTCAAAATCGGGATTTTCTATCCCACTTTTGAGACACCATGTCCGAAATCAGCGCGAAGTGAAGCTGATTTCGCCTTCGGAAACGGTAAAATCATTCCATGAGCACTTCCGTTCTTTGGCGAAGTCAAAAACGATCATTTTCAGGTGAACATAGACAGGCGCATCGGCCCGATAGCTTTGAAACGTGAGCGGGCGGGGAACTACTGCGGGATTGCCGTCATGCAGATAATATTGTATCGTCGAATCGTTTCTGGCGATTCCCAGCTCACCCGCCGTGATGGTGCTTTCGTAACTGTAGCTCTGCAGGTTGATTGAGCGGCACTCGAAGCGCAACCGGCCGTTGACGCCGGAAACAAATATCCCGGCCTTCTCTCCGGACCATCTGCCGGTATCCGGGCTGCTGGAGATGAAAAAGCCGACTTCAAATGCCTCATCCATTTCATCCCGCAGCTTGAAATCGACTGTTGCATAAAATGAGGAGGGAAGTGAAAACCTGCTTCGAATGCCGGTGAAGAGCGGGGCGCCGGGCGTATCATTGCTCTGGGAAAATACGAAGGAGAGCTTGTTGTCGATGTAGTCGAACCCGAGATGCAGCGAGTCGTCTAAAATATAGGGCTGCCAGTTTGTTTCGGACAGGGGGTAGGCATCGAAGGGATCAATAAGTTTCTTTTCGACGACGTAAGGAATTCGAAGCGTTGCCGACACCGCGTCCTCAAGAAGAAGGATACCGCTGTAACGTCCCATGCGGCTGGTGTCGAGCAGCAGGTGCAGCAGTTTTTCCCCATACCCGGTTGAAAGGAACTCGAACGTCCCGGGCCAGGATTGTGCCGGCAAAGAATCGTCCTGTACGCAATCGACGTTCGGAGAATCGCACGGAAGTACCGAAATCGATACCGTCGTGTCGTTGCGGTCAATAATTGACAACGTACACACCGAACTTTCCGGATAGATAAGCGACGCGACGATCTCCGAACGGTTGCAGGCCGGGGGATCGTTTTCAAGCGGAAGGCCGGCATCGAAAAAGCAGGCGGGACCGCACAATGAGAGGACGCCGGTAAGCAGCGTGCAGCGGAAACGGCGATTCGTCATAAACCGTCGCATCGGACAGCTCTATCTCATTCTCATCGACCGGATGGTGAAAACGATTCCCGCCGTCTCGGAGAGTCCTGCGGCAACCGCACACCCCGTGATGATGCTGTTGGCTCTTTGTATCGTTGGACGAAGGCGGTCATAGGAAAGCCTGTCTCCTGTTTCGGCTGCGGCCTTGAAATCGTCATAAGGATCCCTGGCGGCGTAGTACTCATACCCTGCGATTGCGGTAAATGCGGCGCCGAGGGTGATAAACGATAGTGCCATAAGTGAACCGGTCCTCCTGTTTTTACGAAGTTCTTCCCGCTTGATCGCATCGAGGTTGGCGTTAAAAGCCCGCTGTTTCGCGGCAAGAAGCGAGTCTCTGGTGCGGATGCGCGTTTGTGTTTCAATAAAATCGGAGCGTGCGGCAAAGAAAAGTTCTTTGATTTCATCCGAGATGTAATTGCTGTCGGGAGTGACTGCCGGGTCGAACGACAAGGCGGAGAGGAACTGTTTCCGCGCGTCGCCGACCCTTCCCGTTCCGAAATAGGCAACGCCGAGGTAACAGTGATATTTCGCGCAGCGTGCGGAGTCGATCATGCAGGGCGTTGCGACGATACGCGGTTCCAGCGAATCGATCAGTTGCCGATATTCGCCCCATTCAAAATGGTTTTGCAGTTTTTCCGGCGAATAGGGAAAAGAGGCGGCAGAGAGACCCGCGATAGTGAGGATGATCATCCGTAAACTCATACGCACATAAAATAACTTATGCGGCGCCGTTGCCCCGCCTCCCGCTTCAAATCTTGAAGTACGCCAGATACCGGTAGAAGGTGCTTCTGCTTAATCCGACATTCCGGGCGGCCGTTTCCTTGTTTCCTCCTGCGGCGATAATCGCCTTTTCCAGAAATTCCTTCTGGAAGTGCCGGCTTGCGCTTTCAAAATCAACCGGACCCGATGCCGCCGCCGGTTCACCTGATTCGAAGCTGACAAGCGGACCGCGGCACATGAGCACTGCCCGGTGGATCGCGTTCGCGAGTTCCCTGATATTGCCCGGCCATTGATGGGTGCGCATGTAGTGCAGCGTGGCAGGATGAAAATCAAGGATCTCTTTTTGCGGGTACTCCGATCGGTACCTGTTAAGCAGCAAATACGCCAGCGGCACGACGTCCTCATCCCGTTCGCGGAGGGGGGGAATCGCAATCGGAAATTGATTAATCCGGTAAAAGAGGTCCGCCCGGAAGCCGCCCTCGTCGACCATCGTTTTCAGATCGCGGTTGGTGGCGCAAATGACGCGAGCGTCAACAGGCATTTCGCGGGCGGAGCCGATCGGCCTGACGGCCCCCGTTTCGAGCGTACGGAGCAGTTTCGCCTGCAGCGGCAGCTCAAGTTCGCCGATCTCGTCGAGCAGCAGCGAGCCCCCCCGAGCGGCCAAGAAAAGACCTTCGTGGTCGCCGACGGCGCCGGTAAAACTTCCTTTCTTGTGGCCGAACAGTTCCGATTCGAGAAGCTCGCCGTGCAGGGCGCTGCAGTTGACTACCACAAACGGTGCCGAAGCGCGCGGGCTGCGACGGTGGATCAGCTCGGCGATCCGGTTTTTGCCGGTTCCCGTCTCCCCCTCGAGCAGCACCGTGACGTTGGTTGACGCTATCGCCTGCACTGCCCTCAGCACATGCAGCATCGACGGGCTGGCGGCAATAATGCCGTCGTCAGCAATTGCGCCGGTAAAGCGGTCGATCGTCGACTGCTGATCCGCAATGAAATCGATGTGATGAAAAAGCATCCCCGCGATCGCGGCATAGATGGCGACGACATCGAGATCGTCTTTTGTAAAAGAAACTGCAGGACTGTTCGAGCCGATATAGATAACGCCGACGCATTTTCCCGCGGAAAGAATCGGAGTGCAGAGAATGGACCTGAGCTTAAGATCTGAAATACTGCTGGCGTTTTTATAGGCGGGATCGGCAAGCGCGTTCGGGATGAAGATTCCCTCCTTGCGATCGAGCACCGTTTGAACGATAGTATCGCTGAAACGCACTTCCGCGCTTCCCGATCCGTTGCTTTCGAAGACCTGCGGCTTTCCTTCGGGGTCGAGTTTGAAAATGAAGATGTCGGTGCCTCCGGTGAGCTCGAGCAGGATGCCCATCAGGTTCTGCAGCAGCGGCTGCAGTTGCCGCTCCCTGCCTACCGCGTCGACAAACCGTCTGAAATTATCGAGTATCGAATTCCTCTGCCCGGGTGATGCGGCCGCAGAAAAGGATGCCCGTTCAAAAACGAACCGCTCCTTTCCGATGGAAATCGAATCCCCCGGAGCAAGGGTGGCGGACTTCACCCGTTTCCCGTTGATGGAAAGCGGTGTTTTCGTCGTGGCGGAACAGCGGTAGCCATCCTCGCACGGCTCGATTTTCATCATGATCGGGGCCACCCCCTTGCCGCGGAGCACTACATCGTTGTCGGCATTGCAGCCGATAAGAAACAGGCGTCGGCGCAGCTGGTAATCGATACTGCCGCCGGGGGTGAGGTGGCGGATAACCGACGAATGTCCGGTCACGGCGTCGCCCTTTTCTTTTTTTCAGGACTTAGGCGAATACGCACCAGAGCGGTTTCCGCCGGTACGATGGCGACGGTGTCGTACCAATCGACGAATTGATTCTTGACAAGATGCATCGTATGGTTTCCCGGCGACAGGGGAACTGCCGAAAGCGTGGGCGTCGTCCCCCGTTCGATCCCATCAATATAAATCGTTACCCACGGCGGATTGGTGAGGCATTTGAGAAAACCGACGGGCAACGTCGCAGGCGCGTCGGGCGCGGCAGGGGTGTCGTTGTCGGGTTGAAGTAAAGAGGGTGCGGCTGTGCGGAGGACGGAAGAAGGGCTGTTCGTGGTTGCCGTTGTGCCGGAATCCGGAGCGGGCGACCCCCTGGCGACAGAAGCGGCGGACGGCAACCGGTCGTCGGGAACGGAAGAGGGAGTGGTGTTGTCAGGGGTTGCGGTATTGATCGGCTGCGGCACAACGGGTTCTGCAGGCAAGCGGGGCGAAAGCAGTATCGATTTATACACGAATGCCGTGACGAGGATGATCAGCCCCGCGCCAAATACGAAACCGACGCCGATGAGCAAGCCGCGCCGAAAAAACGACTGCCGGGCTGCCCGGTCGATCACTTTCCGGTCGGAAGCCGCAAGCGCGCCGAAGCGTGACGCCTGCTCGAATGCGCGCAAGGCTGCTGCGATATGCCGCTGCCGCAGTGCGGCAAGTGCCTTCTCGCGATACAACGTGAAGATTTCCGCATCCTCCGCCTCACGCGCGACCGCCGGATTACTCACAAATGCGGAAACGCGATTTTTTCCGGTCCTGATCGCTTCGGTCCGGCAGGCATTTTCCAGACGGCAATAGAGCTCCCGGCTGCCGGGCCGTTTGGATGCATCCTTGATCAGGCAGGATTCGACAATGTCGGAGAGCCAGAACAGAACCTGCGAATTCCGTACGCCCGGAGAGGGCGGATCGACGTTGAGAATCTCGTTGATCACCCCGTGAGGGGTGTCGGCATTGAAGGGAACGCCGCCGGTGAGGCATTGATAGAGAACAACGCCCAGAGAAAAAACATCGGTGTTTCCCCGCACCGGTTTATTCGATACCTGTTCGGGCGAGATGTAGTGCGGGCTGCCGAGAAAAGAGCCGGTAAGCGTCACCGATTCCGCATTGACAAGATGGGCGATGCCGAAGTCGGTGATATGCAGGCGGCCCTTGTCGTCGATGAGTATGTTCGCCGGTTTGATATCGCGATGGTAGATGCCTTTTTCGTGCGCGCAGACGAGTCCGGAAAGCGACTGGAGGGCGAGCTCCGTCGCCACGAGATTGGGGATGGTTCCTTCACGGGCGATCAATGCCTCGAGCGTGATCCCGTTGATATACTCCATAACGATGAATGATCGCGACCGCGCCTCGCCGAAATCGAATATTTTGATGATATTTTCATGTGAGAGTGAGGCGATCGCCCGTGCTTCGTTTGAAAAGCGTTTCATGGTTTCCGGATGATGGAGCAGATGGGGGTGTACCATTTTCAGGGCGACCTCGCGGTTAAGCACCGCATCGCTGGCGAGAAAAACGGAAGCCATTCCTCCGGCCCCGATTTTTTTTCTGATTTTATACCGCAGTAAAGGGTTGTCCGGGTTC
>JAFGNB010000065.1 GCA_016927235.1 Chitinispirillaceae bacterium | reverse complement strand
AGCCGGACCGCCTCCCCTTCCTCCACCGGTTCGTCCAGCGATCGGACAACCCTGTTGCGCCGGAACGCATCAACCACCCGGTTGCGCAATGCCTGATAGATATAGGCGCCAAGATGTTCTACCGGCTCGCCGATGTCCCCTTTTTCAAAGAGATGAAACGCCACCTCCTGAACGATATCTTCGGCATCCCGATCAGCCGCATCATCGATAAGCCCTCGCACGAAGGCGACAAGGTTGCGCCGCTCCGTACTGAAAAACCGTCTCAATTGCCGCCATCGCGAAGATTTGGTCATGAGATAAAAGACGCAGTAAAAAGAAATTTATTGCACCATCGATATCGTTAAAAACGTCAATCGATCACTCTCCGCCGAAAATAGCAGTTTCCAGGCGGATCGATATAGTAATTTTTAATTGAACTGTCCTTGAATCGGAATCGGTGATTGCCGCATAAGGAAAATCGAATGAATGATGCTATTGAGTTACTGCAGCGACTGCTTCTTTACCAGAAGAATGAAATCACGGAATACCACCTGTACAAGAAATTGGCGCAAAAAACCCGCATGACACCCAACCGGCAACTACTGGAAAAAATTGCCGATGACGAGTTGCGCCACTATCGTCAGTGGCAGGCATATACACACGCTGAAGTCAGGCCCAATCGGCTTAAATTGTGGAGGTATTACTGGATCAGCCGTATTTTCGGCCTGACGTTCGGCGTTAAATTGATGGAGCGCGGCGAAGAAGACGCCCAGAAAAACTATCAAGAATTGGCGGAAAAGATCCCGGAAGCTCCTGCTATCATTCAGGAGGAGAATCAGCACGAACTGGAGTTGCTGCGCTTGCTGGATGAGGAGAAACTGCGCTACGTCGGCTCGATAGTTCTGGGTTTGAACGATGCGCTGGTCGAATTGACCGGTGCCCTGGCCGGCCTCACCCTGGCGCTGCAAAACAGCAAACTTATCGCCTTGACCGGCTCGATCACCGGCATAGCCGCCGCGCTCTCCATGGGTTCCTCGGAATATCTTTCCACCAAGACGGAACGATCGTTCAAGAATCCTTTACGCGCAGCTTTCTATACAGGGGGGACCTATATGGTGACCGTGTTGCTGCTTATCCTGCCGTATCTTTTACTGAGCAATTACTACCTTTGCCTTGTCTGCATGATGGCCGAGGCGCTTCTGATTATTGCCGTCTTCAACTTTTACATTGCAATAACCAACGATGAACGATTCGGCAGACGCTTTCTGGAGATGGCTTCGCTGAGTTTTGCCGTGGCCGCACTCAGTTTCCTGATCGGTTTTCTGCTGCGTACTTTTTTCAATATCGAGATCTGAACTCACTCATTGCCCGCATGACCACAAACGCCCCCTCCCCGACGCCCTCACGCGAGTGTTGCACTTCGGTAATGGCCGTCAAAGGCCCGAACAGCGTCTGACGGACACTCTCGACCGCAAACCCGGCCTGTGCAAGTACTTTTCGCACCTGATCCGCTGAATAAAATACGGCATCGCGGTAAAACGGCGATCGCAAGGCGCGGTTACGATAGGATTTTCCCGTGGCGCTTTCTCCGTCGATAAAGGCGACAACGGCAGCTCCGTTGCGTCTGGTCACCCGCCGGCACTCACGGAGCACCGCGACGGGGTCGTCGAGAAAACAGAGGGTGGTCACCATCAGGGTATAGTCGAAATACCCGTCATGAAACGGCAGATCATCCCCTTTGCAGCAATAAACAAGCCGGTTGCGTTTACGGGCTATCTTCAGCATTTCTCCGGAAGGATCGTTTCCCATGCGGATGCCGAGTTTTTCTGCGAACAGACCGGTTCCGATACCGATTTCAAATCCGATACCTCCCGGAAGCACTTCCCTGATTGCCATGACTTCCGACTCGAATACAGCGGGATTGCTTTCGAACCAGGCTTCGTAGTGCCCTACATTTTCAGGCGAGTCGAAAACGCTCACCCGCTTCCCCTTTCCGCCGCACCTGCGATCCGCCGGTAGTAATTCCTTTCCCCCTGCGCCACAGCCACGATACGCTCTTCATGCACCAGCTGCTCCAGATGCTTGATCGCTTCGTTTCGATGAATTGAAAGTCCTCCTGCCACGTCTTCCAGAGTGCAGGGTCTCCTGCTGATAAGATCGAAAACCTCTTCACGGGAAGCGGCGAATCCGCTTTCGCCGTGGATATTTTCATAGTCGGCAATAACCTCCGCAGGTGCGTCGAACATTTCCGCAAGTCGCAGCATCCGCGCCCTCGGAACGGCGCGGGCGTTTTTTTCACACGGAGGGCGCGACACCGTATTGAGCTGCACCTTGTCCGGCGAAATATGAAGCGCATGGAAAGCGATCTCTTCAACTGCAGCCTGTGTTGCCGTAATGCCGTCGAGCAGAAAAATCTCAAGCCACAGCGCGCCCTTGAATTCCTGTTTGAATTGCTGAATACCAGCGACCATTTTGTCAAAGATGATTCCCGGACACGGCCTGTTCACCAATTGAAAAAGCGGATCATTGCCTGCATCGAGCGACGGTATCACAAGATCGGCCTCCATAAGGCCTTCACGAACGGTTTTATCCCACAGCAGCGAACCGTTGGTGAGCACCGCAACGGGGATATCCGTCATTACTTTAATCCGCCCGATTAACTCAGCGGTTTTTAAATACAGGGTCGGCTCGCCGGAACCCGAAAGGGTGATGTAGTCCACCGGTTGAGGCTGTTTCAGTTTTTCAGCCAGTTGTTGAACGATCTCCTCCGGCGGAACATACACTTTTCGCTCAAGGGTTTTTACCGTTGTACGGCCCAGCTGACAGTATAGACAATCGTACGTGCAGGTTTTAAACGGCACCAGATCGATGCCAAGAGAGTGCCCCAACCGTCGCGAGGGCACCGGCCCGAAAATACGGAAGTTATCGGAATACAGTGACATTGTCAATATGCTTTCATGCACCTCTGAATTGCTGCGCCGCCTTCATCCCAGGGAAACCCGACCGGCCCCTATCTCGTCGCTCACGAAAAACCCGAAGGACCGCAAGAAGATGCTCCGCCGGCGCTGAATGTAGAAATTTTCCTCTCCGTTCGCTCCGAACGGCATGAAGGACACGCCGGATTCTCTTTCGCAGCCAACGACACAAGTTCCTCGAATTCGGCCCCGCAATCTCTGCATGAGTATTCATAAATCGGCATATTCATCCTCTTCTTCAATTATTAAATTATTAATCGAAATGCGCGCTGTTTCCGAAGCGTCTGAAACGGACTCCTTCGCAGCCAGAGCGAAGGGCGCTTTACCGGGAAGTCCCATCTCATGTATTCCCGCACGGCGGCGCGTCGCAGGGCGTTTCGCGGCCGCAGCAAGTCGTCGCTCTTCCGCAGCGTGTTCTCGATGATGATTCCTCAGGATAGTCCGTTGCATGAAAACCGCTGCCCTTGAGTATGAACCCTGCACCGGTACCAAGCAACCGTTCAAGCTTGCCGCCGCATTCGGGGCACGTTTCCAGCGGTTTTTCGCTCATGCTTTGAAACCGTTCAAACCGCTTCCCGCATACGCCGCACTCGTATTCATAGGTAGGCATTACTTACTCTCCTTGCTTTTCCCCTCTTCAATTATGGTATATGACGCATTTACCCGCTTGTCCGAATCAGTACGTTTTTTCGGCAGCAGCTTTCTGCTGAAAGAGCGCAGCAGTCCGTTGTAATTCGCCAGATCCCGCACTATTGCCACGGCAATCGGCAGCATCGCTCCCAC
Source organism: Chitinispirillaceae bacterium (assembly GCA_016927235.1). Taxonomy (GTDB): domain Bacteria; phylum Fibrobacterota; class Chitinivibrionia; order Chitinivibrionales; family Chitinispirillaceae; genus JAFGNB01. The sequence goes on along the minus strand of JAFGNB010000065.1, from coordinate 2,741 downwards.
AATACCCGTCCCGCGCCTCCCGAAACCGGCAGGAAATGAAGAAAAACCTCTGCACCCTCCACGGCCCCGGCCCGTTCCCGGCCCCAAACCTCGCGGTCCTGTTCCGTCACCCAGTGGCATAACAGCCTCCTTTATTACCTTATCCTTAACCAATCTGTCGGCGACGAGGTGGTATATTTTCCATACTTAATATTAATTATCAGAGAGTAATAATGCAAAATTGTGCATAAACGAATCGTCTTCTTTTAATTGCCGCGAAATATCTGCTATTATTGCCCCATCTATCTTTAGTGAATAATATAACCGACTCCAAGCCGAAATAAAGCCCCTATTATGCGGCCTCCTCCATGCCCCGTTTCCGCTCGCATTCTCCGCATCTGCCGAAAAGTTCGATTGAGTGCCGGTCAACGGTGAAGTTGTGCGATTCAGCGGCTGATGCAAGAAAGCCTGTAAGCGTCGGACAGCCGAGTTCGATGATTCTCCCGCACAATGTACAGATAAAATGACCGTGATCCCTGCCTGCGATCTCGTAATGCGAATGGGTATCGCCGAGTATCTCTTTTTTTATCATGCCCGCATCGGCGAGAATCTTTACGGTCCGGTACACCGTTGCGCGTGCCGTTTTCGGTTCTCTCATGCGAATTGCCGCCATCAGCGATTCGATATCGAAATGCGAACCGTTCCGCATAATTTCGTCTATAATCAGGCGTCGCTGATTCGTCATGGAGCAACCTTGTTTTTTAAGGCGGTTTTCGATCTGAAAAACTCTTTTTTCCTGCACACTTTTCATTTCCATAACATCCTTTTAAAATCTGGATTAAACTCACCGTCATGGAATCATTGAATGATTGTTGTATGCCTTGCCTCTTTTTCTCTTTTCAAGGTGCCGCCGGATCGACTTCACTTTACTCTCGACGCTTGACATTTTATCCCTCCGGTCATCGATTTTTATGGTCGTAACGACCCGCTTCACCCCCCGGGAAAAAACGCTGCCGTGCATTTCCTCTGCGATGCGAAGCAGGGTTTTTAAATACTTCGCCTCAACGATGGTTCCCATGGAGGTGAGTTCATACCGGCAATTTTTTTTCCTGTCGAGGAGATCAATACACGATGCAATCCATGCGCTCACCGAAGGAGATTTCGTTCCTACCGGAACGACACTTATTTCCATTATCGGCATACGATTAATCCTTTGAATAACGCATTTCTTCAGGATCGCGGCTAAGGTTACCGACAATGCAGCTGCAGCCGTTCATCAAGCGATCCGTCGGGCAGCATCCAGTCGGGATGCGCTTCCCCCTCTTCTTCCATCGCGTAACGAACGCACTTCCGCCCGCCCCGGCAGTAGTCGTTGATCCATCTTTCATTGAGAAGCCCTTTTTCAAAAAACCGTTTCATCGGACAAACAGAGTACCATTTACATTCCCCGGTTTGTCCGGGTCTCCTATCGGTCATAGCTTCATGGTTCCGTCGGGATCGTATCCGCCCCCGCACCCATCTTCACGAACAGCAGTGCGGAGTAATAAGCAGCAAATCGGTCTGCAGCGGCGAAATCGCATTGCATCAACGCGATCCCAGAGTAATCGCTCTTCGCGGGCAGGCGTTCACACACTGTCCGCAGCCGGTGCAGATGTCCTGATTGATGAGGGCAACAGCACCATCGATACGGATTGCACCTGTCGGACATGCGGATACACAACGTTCGCATGCGGTACACCGTTCGGCCGCCACAAAAGCGACAAGGCCTGATGCGAAGGTCCCGCCCTCCAGTTCCTGGAGACGGGCATTTACCTGGCTTATCTGGCCCTGCAGCAGTGCCGACTGCTGCTTCAATGCGTTGATCTCCTGCTCGCGATTCATCGGTGCGGCCGGCATCCCTTGAACATCGGAAAAGGGCTGCTGAAAATCAACCGGTACAGTGTCGCCCATACCGCGTCCGCCGCCCATGTCCATACCACGTCCGCCGCCGCCCAAACCCATTCCGCGACCACTACCCCTACCGCGGCCGCCGCCACCCATGCCGCGGCCACCACCGCCGCCCATACCTCGACCGCCCCCCATACCCATACCGCGTCCCATACCGAATCCTCCTCCTACACCCATGCTGCCTCCCGATATATTGTCGGGCTGTCCCATCGGCGATGCTGCGGTCCCCATACCGAAATGACTTGCGACATTGGGACCCGCCGCTGCCGAAAAAGCCTCTGACTTGTACTGCTCAATCGCATCGCGCACTGAACCGCTTACTCCGGTAATTACCCGTATCCCCGCACTTCCGAAAACCTGAAATGCATTCGGCCCGCAATTGCCGGTGAGCACCACAGCGACCTCCTTTTCCGCCATCAACTGCGCCGACTGTATTCCCGCTCCGCCGCCAAGCGCGATGTTCGGATTCTCCAGCGCTTCATACGCCATGGTATCCGGATCGACAATAATAAAATACGGACATCTGCCGAATCGCGCCTCTACCCTGCCGTCAAGGTCAGCGCCGCCTGAGGTAATTGCTATTTTCATCGTTCTCCCGTTTGAAATCAGATCCACAATCAAATTGTCATTAGAAATAAAAGAAGGGAAGAACGGATACTACTGTCCGCTCCTCTCCCTTTTCTACGTCATGCACTGCGGAATATTACTTCTTCTCCTTCTTCTCCGCTTCAAGCTCGGCAATGCGCTTCCGTATGCCGGCCAGCTGGTCTTCCAGATATTCCGACTGACCTTTCAGCATGTCGGTCTGCTGTTCT
>JAFGNB010000064.1 GCA_016927235.1 Chitinispirillaceae bacterium | reverse complement strand
TCCACCGAAGCGGCATCACTCGGCAGGCACGCCCTGGTGGTCACGGGACAGTCGGGAAGAAGAGCCGGGTCGCTCATCGAATCATTGAGCGGCAAGGGTGTCGCATCCGTCCGTTTCGCCGTTTCGGGAGAACCGACCGTTTCCACGGTCACCGACGCCCTGTCGCTTGCCCGGCGGGATAAATGCGACATGGTAATCGGCATCGGCGGCGGAAGCGTCGTTGACTGCGGAAAAGCGGTTGCGGCGCTGCTTGCCAACGGAGGAGACCCCATGGACTATCTCGAAGTGATCGGCGGGGGACGCCGTCTTTCCCGGCCCGCCGTCCCGTTTATCGCCGTTCCGACTACCGCCGGTACCGGTGCGGAGGCGACAAAAAACGCGGTCATCGCTTCGCCGGAGCATCACCTCAAGGTAAGTCTCCGAAGCCCCTTCATACTGCCGCGGCTTGCGGTGGTGGATCCCGTCCTCACCTACTCGTTGCCGCCCGACACTACGGCGAGCACCGGTCTCGATGCGTTGACGCAGTGCATCGAAGCGTATGTAAGCGTCAAGGCACAGCCGGCGACCGACGGGTTCTGCCGAGAAGGCATCGCCCGCGCCGCCCGTTCGCTGCGGATCGCCTGCGGGAGCGGCAACGACGCCTCGGCCCGTGAAGACATGTCGCTTGCGAGTCTCTTCAGCGGTTGTGCGCTTGCGAACTCCGGCCTCGGTGCGGTTCACGGTTTGGCTTCGCCGATCGGCGGAAGGTTCGCCGCGCCGCATGGAACGGTGTGCGCGCTCCTCCTCCCCCATGTCATGGAAACGAACGTCACCGCTTTACATTCGCGTTGCCCCGGCTCACCGTCGCTTTCCCGTTACACGCTTCTCGCCGGTCTTCTGACGGGAGACGGCGCGGCGACGGCGGCGGACGGTGTCGCATGGATCAAATCCCTCTGTAACGATCTGCCTCTCCCCCCACCGGGCTCTCTCGGCATCGAACCTTCGGTTTTCCCCGAAATCGCAGCGGCCGCCCGCATGGCAAGCAGCATGAAGGGGAATCCGGTCGTGCTTACGGAAAAGGAACTGATCGGCGTGCTGGACGCGGCGTTTTAGTAACGTATCAAAACATGCCTCCCCCGCGTACCGCTTCTCACCATCGCGCCGCCGTTTTCCGCGCATCAACCAGCCATTCGATCCACTCCTGCAACCCTTCCCCGTTCCGGCAGGACGTCTCGAACACCGGCGCCTCGGCGTTGAGCTTCTTGACGCTTTCGTAAAACGCCGCCGCGTCGAAATCGGTGAAGGGCTGCAGATCGATCTTGTTGAGCACCACCGCTTTGCACTCATTGAACAGAAGCGGATACTTTTCAGGCTTGTCGTGGCCTTCGGGAACCGAGGCAACGGCGATCTTGGCGTGTTCGCCGATGTCGAACTCCGCCGGACAGACAAGGTTGCCTACGTTTTCCACGAAGATTACGTCAATCGCGGCGAGGTCGATTTCGTCGATCGCCTTGCGGATGCTCATGGGCTCGAGATGGCAGGCGCCCCGGGTGTTGATAAGACAGATCGGAATTTCGTACTTCTGCAGGCGAACGGCGTCACGGTCGGTGGCCACGTCGCCCTCGATGACGGCGCAGCCGAGTCGCCCCCTGAGGGCAACAAGCGTTTTCTCGAGAAGACTCGTCTTCCCGCTGCCGGGGGAACCGATCATGTTGACCATGAATATATCGCTATTGTCAAGTAGCGCGCGTATTTCGCCGGCCCTTTTGGTCGATTCATCGAGCAAATGCCTGATTACCTTGATTTCCATTCCTATTCCCCCTCAATCGAATCGATATACAGTTCTTTTCCCGCTGTCACGACGACGCTGCCGCTGCCACACGAGGCGCAGATGAAGCAGCGGTCTTCAACCCTGAACTCGCATCCGCAATCGCCGCAGGATGCTTTTACCGGCACATCGGTAATGACGATTTCAGCCCCATGCGCGATCGTTTCTTTCCCGAGGACCTCAAAGGCGAAACGCAGCGCATCGGGTACGATCTGCCGCATCGCACCGATACGCAGCCGCACCTTTTCGACACGGCTCAGGCCGTGCTTCCGCGCGGTCTCGTTGATAATGTCAATCATCCCCTCGGCGATGCTCATTTCGTGCATGGTTGCCTCAACAGATTCTCGGGAGCTGGTCGCCGGCGGGAACGGCGATGATGCGTTTGCCGCCGATCGACGTCGTGAGAACGACCCGGCCGGCACGGGTATCGCCGACGCTTCCGATAACCGCCGCTTCCCGTCCGTACTGATGCTCCTTGACGGCAGCCATCACCGCACTGGCGGCGCACTTCCGTATTGTCATCACCACCTTTCCCTCGTTGGCGATAAAGAGCGGATCGAAGCCGAACATGTCGCACATGGACCTGACCGCCGGACGGACGGGTATCACCTGTTCGTCAATTGATATCCCGTATCCGCACCGCTCCGCCAGTTCGCAGAGGACGGTTCCCACACCGCCGCGCGTGGCGTCTCGCATAAAGGTGACGGCATCGCCGCATCGGGCGAGTATTGTTTGAATCATTCCTGCGAGCGGTGCGCAGTCGCTCGACACCGCGGCTTTGAAGGAAAGATCGTTGCGGCCGGCGAGGACCGCCATGCCGTGGTCGCCCACGGTACCATTGACAATAACGACGTCGCCCGGTTCCACCGCAGCCGCGGTTCCGATATGACGGTGGCGCGGTTCGACCGCACCGATACCGGCGGTCGTAATGAAAAGCCCGTCGGCCATCCCACGGCTGACGACCTTGGTATCGCCGGTGACGATCGGCACGCATGCCTCGGCCGCCGCTGCGGCCATGGAAGCGGCGACCCGGTCGAGTTCCTCCATCGAAAAGCCCTCTTCGATGATGAATGCGGCGCTCAGCGCAATCGGCCTTGCGCCGCATACCGCAAGATCGTTGACGGTGCCGCAGATCGCCAGTTTGCCGATGTCGCCTCCGGAAAAAAAT
>JAFGNB010000063.1 GCA_016927235.1 Chitinispirillaceae bacterium | reverse complement strand
GGCATCATTCTCACCGCCGAGGGTGAAAAGGGGAATACCGCTCAGGTGCTGAGTTCCGGCGGCAACGTCCAGTCTGCGTGGGAGGCGCTGGCCGAAGGCGAGAGTGTCCAGATTACCGGGAGCGACCGGGCGGGCAACGAAATCTCGGTATCGATAGTGAAAAAGGCGGGCAGTACGGCGGATGATTTTCTCGTTGAAGTCAACAATGCATTCAACGGCATGGCGGATGCCTCGTTCGACGGGTCGGGGCTTATGGTGATTACCGACAAGGTCGGCGGGTCGTCACAGCTTTCCATCAGCGAAATGACCGTCGGTGCGGCGACCGAGACGGTAAGCGTTACGGTTTACGGAGATGAGGGTGCGGGGGTACTGTCCATCGGTAAAGATGCCTATTTCAGCGTGGAAAATATTTTCATGAGCACCGGCGGCAATTCGACATCCGGCTTTGTGGCCGGCGTTACCTTCGATTTTCACAGCGTTTCGAAAGGGGAGACGGTGACCGTCGCCCTCGACCGCGACCATGATGCCATAAAAAAGAAATTCCAGGAGATGCTGGATGCCTATAACGCACTGGTCCGTTTTTCCAAGAGTACCACCAAGGTAGCCGATCCGAGCGATGAAAACGCAAAAAGCGGCGACCTCGCCGGCGACTTGACGGTGCGGAACATCATTTCACAGCTCAACAACCTGTTTCATCGGCAGTTTGATGAATTGAACGCCGTGTACACCAGTTTCAATATGATCGGACTGAAAACCGATATCACGAACGGCGAACTGAAAATCGATGATGAGATGTTCGACAAGGCGCTCACCGAACGGTTTGATGAAGTGGTCAATCTTTTCATCACCGTAGGAACCTCCGACAATTCCACTATTGTTCTGGGAAACAGTTCGTCAGACACAAAGGCGGGGATCTACCTGCTTGAAGAGGTGGATGGGGAACATTTCCGGGCGCGGCGTCAGGGTGATGCCACATGGTATACGTCGGCGGCACGTGTTGGTGATATCGTCAGTTTTGAAGAGGGACCGCTCACCGGACTGTCGCTTACCGCACCGGCGGGGAGTATCGGAGCGGGAAACAGCGCTGCGTTTACCCTGTCGAAAGGCCTTTCGACGTTGATCGATGAGGCGATCGAGAATCTGACCAAGTCGCAGGAAGGGCTTATCGCCCTGCGCACCGAATCGTGGCAGCGGAGAATTTCGCAGGCGGACGACAAAATCATGCAGCTTGAGGAGCGGATCGAGAAATACCGGTTGCGTTTAGTCAACCAATTCAGCGCAATGGAACAGGCGCTCAGCGCGTTGCAGGCGCAGAGCGCCAACATGCTCAACGCGATCGGTTCTTTTTCATATGATACGTAAGAGCGGGGGTAGATGATGCAACAAGGGTATGCGGCGTATCGCCATGCTTCGATCGACACGGCCGACCAGGGAAAACTGATCCTGATTGCCTATGATGTGGCGATTAAACATTGCAAGCTGGCGCTGGAGAAATTCGACCTCGGCGATAAAATCGAGGAGCGTACGAAGCATCTTTTCAAGGCTCAGGATGCGGTGACGGAGCTTTCGAGTGCTTTGCGGATGGATGTCGGTGAAATCGCACACAATCTCTACCGGCTCTATGAGTATATTCTTCGTTCGCTGGTCGATGCAGGAGTCAAGAACAACAAGGGGAAAATAGCTGAAGTGCTCGGTTATCTCGAAAATCTTCGCAGCGCATGGGACGAGGCGATCAAGACACTGAAGAGTGAAACCGCTCCAACCGTCGAGGCGGGCAACGTGGTGATGCAGGGGTAAATAATGAAAGAATGCACGGCGCTTCTTAAAAAGATCAGAGACCAGTATTACGATATCCAGCTGCTCACCATGCACTGTTGCAGCGATATTTCACCGGAAGCAATTCCCGACATGATCAGGCAGCGCTCTGATCTGATCAATCTGATTGCGTCGGAAGAGCTGTTGCTTCCGGACGAAGCGTCCTGCCAAACGGAAGCCCCCTCGGTAAACGAAATACGTACGGAGATCAAATCGATCGTCGCAACCATCGTAACGCTTGATAAACAGGTCGAAACGGTCATCAAAGACCATATGCAACGGCTTAAATCGGATCTTTCGGAGCTCTATAAAACCTCAAAGGCCGCTTCGGCATATGCAGTTCACAGTTGGGAATAGCGTATTACCGCCGATCAATCATCGACACAATTCTTTCGAGCAGCTTCTCACGCGGAACCGTCACCTCTTTTCCATCGCTCATACGTTTCATTTTAATCAGCCCTTGTAAAGACTCATCGCCTCCGGTAATAAGGGTAATGACGGCTCCGGCCGCATCGGCCTGTTTCAATTGCCTGCCGATAGCGACGCGTTTGAAGGGAAATGCACATGAGATTCCCGCACTGCGCAACAATCGGGTGACGGTTACCACCCCGTTGAAGCTTTCATCATCAAGGGCCGTGATGAAAACACTGCATCGGGGAGAGGAGGGGGGGATCAATCCTCTCTCCTGCAGAAGATCCCGCAGCACCACATCGCCGGCGGCAAAACCGACCGCGGGCGTGGGGGGGCCGCCGTACAGCTCGACAAGGTTGTCGTATCTGCCGCCGCCGGCGATGGCACGCATCCCCTTGTTGACCGCAAAGACTTCGAAAACAATGCCGGTATAATATGCCAGCCCCCTTACTATATTTATGTCGAAACAGGCGTAGTCCGACATGCCGTAGTTTTCAAGCAGGGAAAACAGGCGCGCCAGTACCGCATGCTCCGGAGTCGCTCCGGTCAACGCAGCGATCTCGGCGAGGCTTTGTGCGTTAAACAGGTCGTTGATACGCTGCCGGAGCTGCCCGTCGGTAATGATTTCCGCCAGCTCCGCCAGGTACTCCTCATAGGCGATTTTATTCTTCCGGTCGAGAAGCGCATAAAGCGGGGCAAAGCACTCCTTTGATAGACCGAAGGCGCAAAAGCACTCTTCGAGGAGTGTTCTGCTGGAAATACGGACCTGAAAGTCATTGTCGGTCAAACCGAGGTCGCGCATCATATCGATCACTGCGGCGATCAGCTCCGCGTCGGCGCTCACCTCGCCGGTGCCGAGAATGTCCATGTTGAGCTGGAAGAATTCCCGTAGGCGTCCCCTCTGCATTTTTTCATAGCGGAAAAGACGGGCTATTGAGTACCACCTGACCGGCCGTTTAAGCGACGTTCCTTTCGCTGCAACCATACGTGCCAGAGACGGCGTCATCTCCGGCCGCAATGCCATCATCCGGCCGCCCTTATCTTTGAAAGTATAAAGCTGCTTTTCAATCTCCGCGCCCGACTTCTGTGTGTAAATATCCACCTGTTCGAACATCGGCGCTTCCCATGCCTCGAAAGCATACCGGCTGCAGCTCCGCCGCCACGAGGCAAAGAGGTACTCCTGAAAGGCCATCAGATCGGGGTAGAAGTCACGGGTCCCTTTCGGACCGGAGGGAATCTCCATGGATACTCCTTTATCAAACGGGATGAAAGAGAAAATACATCACGATCTTCAAAGGCGTGCGCCGGAATGTATTGTTGTGAATATTTTCCGTTGAAGGAAGAACAGGTAAAAAATCAGGCGGTACCCCTTTGGACAACACCTGGCCGTTTGTGCTGAAGCGGAGTACCACCTGCCTTCGGTGAAGGGCGGAGACGTCACTGTAGACGGCCGGTGACGCGGCAAAGCCCTCCTTTCCTGGGTTACATCATGATGAATGCTGGCGTGATGTGTGAATTCCTTTCTATGCTGCTGTGGCAACCGGTGACGGTCTTCTTATACATGATTCATCCATGTACAGGTCGTACGGCGACGCTGTTTTTGCGACAGCATCAACAAGGTATTCGTCAAACCTGTCGGGATCCCGGTTTTTACATTGATAGAGAGCCGTTTCCGCCGCGCTGAAGAGTCCGTCGGTCAGCCCTTCGGCGCCGCAGGGGGGGGCGATGCCCATGCTGATGGTAAAACGCGCATCCTTCCCGACACGGCTTCGAATATAAAGGCAGACGGTTTTCACCCAGCATTGCGGTACGATCAGCGCGAACTCGTCGCCTGCAAGCCGGTATGCTTTTCCGACCTTTGTAGTCGCTTCGTCAAGTATGTCCGCACAGCTGCAGAGGATTTGATCGCCGAAGATATGACCGAAGGTGTCGTTGAGCTGCTTGAGATTATCGACATCGACCAGAACAAAGGTTTCAAAAACATGCACCTGCGGCCGGTCTTCGTCGAAAGCTTTTCTGTTAGGAATACCGGTAAGAGCATCGGTATACCCCAGGATTTCATCAAGCGATTCACCGTTGCGGCATGACCGTTTGAAAGCGAACAGCGCCGCCTGCCAGGCGACTGAGAGATGGTGGTGAAGCATTATCCCCATACCCCTCCTTTCATGATGATGGACACGTGCAGCAATACTTCCCTATAATTGCATTCAAATTAGCATACCGGGCACCTTGTTCCCTACCCGAATCCGATGAAACTGATGAAAAAGAGGATGAACCGCAGGATGGAACGATGAATTGAACGGGAAAGCGGCTCTGCGATTGAAATGGTAAGCAGAAACCTGAACAGTTGAATTGGTACCGTGACTAATGGCTGACATTGCATAGACAAAGCGGGTCGCCCGCCGGGCAACCGACCGCACCGGAAGATTTACACGCTCACATACTCTTTGCGGTACTTCCAGATCGGTGTTCCGCGCGCAAAGTGGGCCATCATCCGCGACCGTGCGCGAATAATGGAGAGCGGGAGAGCCGTCGCAAGCTTCGCGAGTACGTCGTCGACCGAATCGAACTGATGAACCCCCAGTACGGGAAAAAGACCTTTCTGATCCCCGTCGCCGCCGCAATAGAGCGTTGCAGCTGAGTATCCCGTTTCACGCGCGATTTCCCAGATTCGCCGGTTCCAGCCGCCGTAAGGGAAGGAAAGACTCGTCACCGCTTTACCGATAATGTCCTCGAGACGCATTTTTGATTCCGACAGCTCGCGGCCGATCGACTGATCGTCAAGGTAGGGGAGGTAGGCGTGGGTACAGGTGTGACTGCCGATTTCATGGCCGCTTTGGGCGATGGCGCGTATCTCCTCCCGCGTGAGATGACGGTTGCGGGTGAATACGTCCCATGCGGACTTTTTGCCGTAAAAACCGCTGATGCAGAAGACGGTGGCCCGGAAATCGCAAAAATCAAGCACCGGGAGTGCATGACGATGGACCGACTGCAGTCCGTCGTCGAAGGTGAGCAGGAGCGTTTTTTCGCCTTCGGCAGGTGCTGCAACGTTGGCCGCTTCATGGAGTGTCAACGTCCGGTAATTCCGCTGCCGCAGGGCGTTGCAGAGTTTCTCGAAACGGCCGAGGGGGAAATGGGCGATCTCAGCGCGCGGTTTCGGGACCACCGAATGAAACAGCAGCCCCGGAAAAGGCGGTTTTTGCATCCGTTTCCCGAAAATAAGTGTGGCACAGGCACCGAGAACGAGTGGGGAACATGCAAGGAGTAATGATGCTGTAATCATCGTCTGAACCTGGAGGGTGCTCCGTATAAAAAAAGGGGCGTGCTTTGCATAAAAATAATTCTTTTCGGCCGGCCGAATAAGGTATTTTACCCGCATGAAGCGTGATGATGCTGGTGATACGGTCAATTGCCCCTACTGCGGCGAAACCATACCGCGCAATGCCGCAGCCTGTCCGCAGTGCGGGTCCGATGAACGGACCGGCTGGTCGGAAGGAACCTATCTGGACGGCATTGATCTGGGGGACAATGTCGATTACGAAGTGTTGCACCGCAACGAGTTCTCCAGTGGACACCGCACGAGAGTGCCGCTGGGAAGAATAATAACCGCGGCGGTGCTCCTGCTTATTTTTATAGCTGCCTTGCTGCGTTCGCTGATTTGACCGGTGAGGCGTTACTGCTCTTTTTTCCGGCTGACGGTTTCCCTGATTTTTTTCTTGAGATACAGATAGTTCGTGTCGTGCGGATTATCAACACCCCGATCACGCGGAGGCGCCTGATTATCGGTAAAAAGCGCCTCTTCACCGCCGGTGGATGCCTTCTGTAAAGGAGAGAGAGAAGCAGAACCGCCCGTTGGAGACGGTGGAAACGGCCCGCCGGACGGGTCGGGCTTTAAGAGCGTTGATTGCTGATCGGTTGATTGAAAAAACCCGCGGGAATCGGTGGGAAAAGCATGCTGGCCGGGGGTGCTCATGTCGAGGTCAAGGTCGACCTGGTCTTCGGTTTTATTGTATACCTGTATCAATGCGTTTTTTATCTGGCGGTCGAATTGGCGTGCGAACACCTTGACCCGGTCGATATTAGTCCGATCGTCGAAAACAAGGCAGAGAAACGTGTTTTCGTCGACAACCGCAATAAAGATGTGCCGGTCCTTTCCCTGGTGATACATCGTGGAGAACTCGGTTTCACCCATGAGGTTGGCGATTGCGAGTGTCGACGCACTGTTGCCGGCAACGAGCGCAGCCATCGAGACGGTATCGATTTTTTCAAGTGAACCTTGGTAGGTCAGCAGGCGTCCGTCCTTGTTGATGAGGACCGCCAGGAGAAGATTCGCCTTCACCGTGAGTTGTTCGAGAATGATATTGAGATGCTCAATATCTTCCGGAAAGAGAATCATGTCTTTCATTAAGACATGTCCTTATTGAAGAATTTCGAAAGGAATCCTTTCTGTTGTTGCGTACGGGGATTGACGGGGCGTTTCGCCGGTTTTTTCTGGCGATCGGTGTCGACCGAGGTGAAAAACATCTCTTCTTCGCCGTTGCTGCCGATAATCGGCTGGACAGGCTGCTGCTGTTGAGCACCGTACGCCGGTGATTCCATATTGTAAACTTCATATTCCTGCTGTGCATTATCCTGATTGACGGCAGGCCGCTGCTGTGCGGGTTGTTTCGCCGGTGTATAGGGAGCCGGCGGGGTCGCGTGGGAAACCGGGCCGCGGGTACGGTGTTGTTTCTCTTCTATTTCACGCTGATATCGTTCGATTTCAAGATCAAGTTCGGTCTTGCCTCCCGAGGAGTCATACCCCTGCCGGGATGCGGCGTTCTGATGTTGATCGAACACCGCATACTGATCCTGTGGCGCTCCCATTCCCGATTGGTTCTGTGTGTCCATCGGTTCAAGATTGATGGAACCGTAACTGTAATATTCATCCTGTGCGGGAGCGCCACGTTGTGGGGCCGGCGAACCGGGAGCGCGGGGTTCGAAGGTAACATGATCGCTGTACTCATCTGCCGGAACCGGATGGCGCATCGGCGGGGCAGATTCGGGAGCTTGTTGCTGCTTTCTCGGTTGATAGTGAGGTCCCGGCGACGGAACAGCGGACGGGTATTGTTGCTGCTGCATATACGCTTGAGGTTGGCGCATCGGTTGTTGATTCAATTGTCGCTGGCCGGAACCTCTGTTTAAAGGTATTTGAGCGGGGGGAAGTGAAGGTTGCCGTATCGGCGGCTGAGGATAACCCGCACGCTGTTGCGGCTGTCCGGCTCCGCCCTGAAACGGGGGACGACCGGAGTGCTGCGGCGGCTGTCCGAGCTGATTGTAGGGAGAGGGAGCGCGTTGCTGAGGCTGCCCGGAAGTTTGCATCCCGGCCTGCCGCGACTGAAACTGCGGCACTTGTTGCTGAGGCGGTGCTGCGGCAGGCCGGGAACCCCGTGAATATTTTTTATTAAGATAATCGATCACCATTTTTCCGATGAGTTTCAATGAATCAAAAACACCTATGCCTTTATTGGCAACCGCTTCACTCCACGGCAAACGGTATTTATTTACATACTGTTCGAGTTCTTCGACCGGAAGCGCATTAGGAAGGTCCCTTTTGTTATATTGAATAATGGTCGGGATATTTTCGCGCTTATATCCGTATTCCGCAAGGTTGTTTTCGAGGTTTTGAAAGCTTTCGATATTCTCTTCGATTTTATCCTGCGCACTGTCGGCAACGAACACCACTCCATCAACACCGCGAAGCACCAGTTTTCTTGTTGCATTATAATACACCTGACCGGGGACGGTATAAAGCTGAAATTTAGTGGAAAACCCTTTGATTTTTCCCAGATCAAGCGGTAAAAAGTCGAAAAAAAGCGTTCGATCGGTTTCAGTCGCCAGAGAAACCATATCGCTTTTATATTCAGGCGGTACTTTTTTGTGGATAACCTGAAGATTGGTGGTTTTTCCGCTTAGACCCGGGCCGTAATAGACAATTTTAACATTAATCTCTCTAGCCGCATAATTAATTGATGCCATGTATATTTCCTTCTGTTCTGGATATCAGCATTACTATAACATTATTAATTCGGCATTACTATAACATTATCAACAATGAATTACTACGCAATAATATGCAAGAAATATAGTTCCGACTAGTGTTGATATGCAACCACTCCAAAAGATACTTCAGTACCGCCGCTCCATCTTCCTGGTACTTTCATTATAATTTCTCGACGCATTTTTATCAAAATTTCTTTTACGGGATAAATAAAAGGCGTCTTTTCTGGTTATTGAAGAGAATGAAGGCAGTTCATCATTTACGATGGAAGGCGACAATGCTCTTGTTTGATAATATATTAGCGCATCACGGTAATGGTCTTCGGCAAGGGCGATGGAGACCTCGTTTCGCAAATGCGAAGATTGAAGGTGTATTTTCGTAAAGATTATATTTTTAAAGAACCAGGCAAGCAGGAGGATAATAAGGATAATCCCTGCGGTTACCAACAGAGAGAGAATCGACGGCATGACGGTGGCGGCGTTTTTATCCTGCTCCTTTTTTTGAAGAGCGGCACGGATGGACCGGGTGACCGAGTCGGACAACGGCTTGATCAAATTCTCCTGCATAAGGGAGTAAAGCGATTCGTAAATTGCATACTCAGTAAGAAACGAATCATTCAACAATACCTTGACCGCGGAAATTCCGTCGATACGATGGTAAAAATAGAGGGACGGATTCTCCAGCGGGCCGGCGGCCGAGTCCATGTCGGGTTTCTTTCCGGTAAGAACGAAGATGGTTTCCTCGGTAATGCTTTCCCGCATTCGGCGCCATTCGTCGATACGCCGCATCGCTTCCATGACGACGTTTTCAACCGGGATATCGATTTCAGCGGGAATAAGATGATCGACGGTGCGCAGGGAATCGAACCGGTAATTGCCGGATTTCCATAAAAAAAGGCTGCAGGCGATGTCGATGGTGACCCCCAACGCATAGGATTGGAGTTCATGGCGGGTCATGATTCCCCTGTTTTCCAGGTAGGAGGTTAAGCCGGAGGTATTCCCTTCATAGGAGGAGAACAGTTCCCTCACTTTGATTTTCGGCTGTTGCTGAATCTCGGTAAGATAATAAAAAAGTTTCGCCGGAAACGTTTCCTGTTCACGGGATGCGGCGACGATCGTGCCGTTCCTGAATACGATGTGACCGTTGGCGTGTCCGCTGTCGAGAATGAGTTTGCCGGTTATTTTTTGCTGGGTCAGCAGTTGCATCACATCGGCAAGGATGAATTCACGCAGTGTTCCGCTGAGTATCATCGGTACTCCTTTCTCTTCCGAAGTGGAGACGGAGCAGTGATTTGCAATGACGTATCCCTCGGGGCGCATACCTGATTACATGGTAGGCGTTGTAAGCGCACGGTATCGAAAAAAAATAGACGATTTCGGTTGATGCCAGCCATGAGAAATATCTGCCGTTAGCGAGGCTGTACCACCATGCGTAAACAATAGACGAAGCGGCACATGTCAATGTCGCCTGAAGATAGCGCGGTTTTATTTCAAGTAAGGCTCCGGAACCGGGAAAAAGCAGATTCAGAACGGCGTTACGCAGCCCGGCGAGGTGAGAAAACGTCGCAATGGTGCTTTCCCGCGACCGCTCGAGCGTCATTGAACCTTTCAGCAACTGTGTCCTATTCACACAGCCAGTGCAGAGAACCCCCGTTGAACATTGACGGCAGATGATCCTTCCGCAATATTTGCATGCAAACAGACGGCGCGGTTTTAATTTTGAACGGTTGATTCCCTGCATGACGAACAGGGACGCGGAAAGCAGGAGAAAAAGAAAAAAGGAGATGCCGGGTGGAATGCCGAGGAACGACAGACCCCAAAGTGCCCGCCAGAGCGAATCGTCGGCGGCCGAAGGAATAAAAAACCACTTCCAGAATTGCAGCGGAGAATAATCGGGAAAAAGCACCTGCCGCAGCGGAGGCCATTCATCAATGAAATAGCGGTCATTATCGTGGAGGAACCGGTTGATCATTCGGGGCTGCAGCTGACCGGCGGTTTTAAGAAGGTCCATTCCCGCAGTCGCATCGTTCAACCTCATGAGGCATTGGGAAAGATTGAACAGGGCGACAATATCGCGTGGGTGTTTTTGTACAACGCTTTTAAAGCATCCGGCAGCCGAATCGATCGAACCGTTCAGAAAAAAGAGAATGCCGTTGAGATTGGCGGCAACGGGGTCATCCGGATAGGCAAGCGACAAGGGTTTGATGAGCGAGTCGGCCTCGGTAAATGCGAAGCGCTTGAGTGCATTGAGCGCCGCGCTCAGCTGCGCGGCGCGGTTGTTTAATGGCGTAGCGCGTGACGCCGCCCCCGGAGACGTAACGGATGGCGGGGGGCGGCCTTCATTGATTGATCGTGACAGCCGCATCACCGGTCCGGCGGGATCGACGGCGCGATACAGCCGGTCCATGACGGCTGCGTCAAGCGGTGCAAGAACGACTCCGGCAAGGGCGAAGCCCAAAAGCAGACGTTCCGGCCGTGAGCAGTACCGACAGAGAAGAAATGAAAGAAACCACAGAAAAGGAAAAAGTCCGAATGCGACGAACGAAACGGTTATGCCCGAAGCAAGCATAGTCCGCAGTGACAGCCCGACCGTTACGGGATAGCGATGGGCGAACTGATGAAGCGCCGCGGGAAAGTATTTGATACTTACCGCCGTCGTGATGCAAATGATGAAAATGAACACTGCCCGTCGAAAAAATGAGTACCAGAAGTTGAAAAAGGAAAGCTGCGCCCTCCACGATGAACGCAGCACCGGAAGGATTTCAAGACCCGCCTTCATCACGGTGATGAACTGCAGGGGAGAGACGGTTCTGGTTCGCTGGATAATGGAAGCCGCTTCATGAGGATTGAAACGGTGCGCCCAGATAAAATGGTAAAGGGCTTTGTCCATGTTACGGCTTTTGGTATCGACGAAACCGTAATGGATCAATTGACGTGAAATAATCTCCGCCGAAGAGCCTCCGGCAGCAAACAGCTGTTTCTCGAGCTGCATGAGGGCTCGGTCGCCCCACTGCCTAAGGTTGTAGCGATCGAATTCGATAAAGAGAAGCCACGTGGTCCCGGGATCATTTTCCGCTGCAGCGAGCGAACGTTCAAAATGATCCTTTGCAGTTGTATCGCCCTTAAGGGAAAGCAGCATTCCCCGTATGAAGGAGTCCCATGTCGTGACGCGCGTTTGATCGGTGAAAAGAACCGTTTCCACGGTTTGACGGACGATGGAATTCCATGTCGTCATGTCGATTCCCGCAGACTCCGTGATCAAATTGCCGAATGCTTCATTGCGTATGGAAAGCGCCGTATCGATTTGATCTTCCCAGAAAAGCCGCACCGACGGCGTATCGGAAGCGGCGTCATGCCGCAGGAAGGCGAGAATAACAAATGTTAACGGTAAAAGGGAACGTTTCAGCATCTGTTTCTTTATCGTTGATCGGGATCGATCGGACGTTCGATAAGGAAGCCTTCACCCCGTTTTTTCAGGGTTCGCTTCGACCTCCTAGCATACGATGTCGGCAGTAACACCGTACAGGAAGAAATATACTGTATGCCCGATAACGGGAAAATAAAAGGTGAAAATGACCGGCAAGAGCCGTGGATAACGTCGATCGGGAGAAAAACATTAAAGTTTTTCCGATTTCTGCCGAAAAATAGTCAGCGGCGATGGTGCCGTGACGCTCGATGAAACGGTGTTTCGGCGGAAGGGGAAGCTCCGCAGGAACAACAGGGAAGTAAACCAGACACAAGGGAGGTTCGCATGATCGGCGGGATCAGTTACGCTTCTTCGCAAATCGCATCGGTCTATTCTTCAACCTCGAAGGCGCTTGCCGATGCGCTCACCAGAATCGCCTCGGGAAAGAGGTTCCAGAACGCATCGGAGGACCTTGTCGGTTTTCTCCGTGCCAAGGATCTGGAGGCGGACATCGGCGGCTACGAAACGGTCCGCGAAAACATCACCGGATTCAAGGCATACACTTCCGCGGCGGTAACGGCTGCGGACAGTATCTACGAAGCGCTTGTCGAAATGAAAGAGCTGGCCCGCCAATACGCGGGTACCGAGGATGAAGATCTGAAGGCGGAATACGCGGCGGAATTCAACGCGCTAAGACGGCAGGTGACCGACACCCTCGATAACACTTATGTCGATGGTACAAAGGTAACGAAAGCTACGGACGAGGTAACCTCCGTGGATTTCAATCCCGATGTTGAAGGATCATATTCGATGACGTTCACCGAGATCGCCGACAGCCTGACCATCGCCGATTTTGACCTGCCCACCGGCACGGTCGAGGATGACGTCCAGGATCAGATGGATCTCATGCTGACCTACATGTGGGAAGCGAAGGCATTCGATGGGACTGCCGACCAGCAGCTCAATCTCACCGCCACCATCATCAACAGCAAACAGGCGGTGAAGTCGCTGATCACCGACATCGACGAAGCGGAAGAGATGAGCAAGGTGCTCGATCTCTCGCTCCGTCAGCAGGCGAGCGTCGCCATGCTGGCGCAGGGAAATCTGGCGCAGAGCAGCCTGTTAAAACTTTACGAATAGGAGCCCCGACGGAGCGGCCGGAGCGCCGCGACCGGACACGCGGGACCGCCTGAGGCGTGGGGAAGCGCCTCAGTCGGCCGGAGTGTCGGGGAAGGATCGATCCACAAGGGAGGTGGTTATGACGACTGAAGCGCTGCTTTCGGTGACAAGTTCGCGTATTGTTCTTTTTTCGAAACAAAATGAAAACAGCTTTGGCGAATCGCTCATCCGCCTTGCGTCCGGAAAAAGGGTCAACAAACCGTCGGACTCGATTCCCGACTATTTTTTCAGTGAGAAAATGCTGCGTGACAGCCGCTCGTATGCGACGGTTCTCCGGGGGATCGGCGAGGGAATGGCTTTTATGGATGTCGCGGTATCGGTCGGCGAGCAGGTTTTCAACGGCATTGTTGACCTGCGGGAAATAGTCAGACGCTACTACAATGAAGAAACGACCGCCGACGAAAAAGATGCGTTACAAGCCGATTTCAGTGCACAACAGGATACACTTATCGATAGTATCGCATCAAGCACGTATGACGGCGCACGGATTGTAAGCGACAACGGAGGCGCTCCTTTCAAGAGTATCGCACTCGACGACGGAGCCGGAACGCATAAAATGGAGCTTTCATTCGATTCAGGCGATGTCGCCGACCTCTCTTCGCTGACGCTCGGCGCGACCGATGAAGCGACGGAAGCCGCGGCCGTTGAAGCAGAACTCGAGAAAGCGGGTTCATATCTTGCGAAAGCCGGAGCCTATATGCGCGGACTGAACGCACATTACAATCTGACAACTACTAAAATACTGACTACACGGAGCTCCGCGGAGCGCAGCGTCGAATCGGACACGGGTGAAGAGATGGTGCGTGCAATGAACTACAGTATCCGGAACCGTTCGTCAATGGCCATGCTCGCACAGGCGAATATGTATCGTACGTCCGTGGTAAGGCTGCTTGGCTGGTAAAAACGGCCGGCGCTACTGCAGCACCCGTCGGTGCGGTACAATCGAGTGCCTGCGCCCCGGGGCATTGACTGTTTTCAGGCGCGCGATAATCCGTTGGGCAATTGATTCGGGATCGATCCCCAGGGTGCGCAGCACGAGCGAACGCTCACCATGGGGAATGAATTGATCGGGAAGGCCGACCGGGATGACTTCAACCCCCCTTCCGCAACCGATTGAATTGACTAACTCCATAATTCCCGTTCCAAAACCTCCCGCCACCGAGTTGTTTTCGAAGGTGACGGCGATGCGGTGGTTCCTGAACAGCGCGGTGTAAAAGGCGCTGTCGAGCGGTTTGGCGAACCGTGCGTCGATAACGGTCGGATGATGGCCCCGATCCCTGAGCAGCGCGGCGGTATTGTCGGCGACGGGGTAGAAATCGCCGATGGGGATGAGGGCGATTTCCTTTCCCTTCACTATGATTTGCGGCAGGCCGCGTGGGATCTGTGCAAACGGTTCGTCGCGCAGGGATTCGGGAGTCCCGCCGCGTGGAAAACGAATAAAGACGGGCCCTTTAAAAAAATCTATCGCCGTATAGAGCATTTGCCGCAGATCGTTTCCGTTGCGGGGCGCCATGACGGTTGCGCCGGGAATGGTGCGCAGATAGGAGAGGTCGAAAATTCCATGATGCGTCGGGCCGTCGTCGCCGACAAGTCCTGCCCGGTCGACGCTGAAGACGACATGCAGATTGTCGAGGGCGACGTCGTGCATCAGCTGGTCATAGGCGCGCTGAAGGAACGTCGAATAGATGGCGACGACCGGGCAGAGCCCCCTGTGGGCAAGCCCGGCGGCAAAGGTGACGGCGTGGGATTCGGCGATGCCGACATCGAAAAATCGGTCGGGAAATGTCTTGCTGAACTGCGTCAGTTTCGTTCCGTCGCGCATGGCCGCGGTAATTGCGACGATTTGAGAGCGCTTCTCCGCCAGTTCCGTGAGCGTGGCGCCGAAGACCTCGCTGTAGGTAGGGGTCGATGAGACAATCGGCTTGGTGATGATGTCGCCGGTTTCGCGGGAAAAGGAACCGATTCCATGATATTTTATCGCATCTTTTTCCGCGAAACGGTATCCTTTGCCTTTTTTCGTGATGACGTGCACCAGCTGGGGAAGGGAGGGCTGCTCTTTAACGGAACGGAATATATCGATCATCGCAGGGATATCGTGTCCGTCGACCGGGCCGAGGTAGCGGATCCCCATGTCTTCAAACAGCTTGCCGGGAATGACGATATGCTTCACTGCGTCGTCGATGCTCCTGACGATGCTCCGGATGCTTTTTCCGACGGAGCTGCCGCCGAGCCGGTCCCATATTTCCGCCTTGATTCGAGTGTACCGCTTGTCGGTGAGCACACGGGTGAGGTACCGTGAAAGGGCGCCCACATTGCGCGAAATGGACATCTCGTTGTCGTTAAGAACGATGGTCATGCCGCTGCTGCTGGAGCCGAGGTTGTTGAGCCCTTCGAGGGCAAGGCCGCCGCTCAGTGAACCGTCGCCGATGATTGCCACCACATTGTACTTTTCACCAAGAAGGTCGCGCGCCACAGCCATGCCGAGTGCCGTGCTGATCGATGCCGACGCATGGCCTGCCGACGAGGCGTCATGTATGCTCTCTTCGATGCGCGGGAAACCGCTGATGCCGTTTAATTGGCGGAGGGTCGTGAACTGTGCGCGTCTGCCGGTAATGATTTTATGGGTATATGCCTGATGACCGACATCCCAGATAAGCTTATCGACCGGCGTATCGTAACAGTAATGGAGCGCCAGGGTCAGCTCAACCGTGCCGAGACTCGATGCAAGATGTCCGCCCGTGCGGCTTACCACGTCGATCATCAACTCGCGTATTTCTTCGGCGAGCTTCGACAGCTCTTTAACATGCAGTTTCCGGAGGTCGGAAGGATCATTTATGGAATCAAGCAATTTTTCCGGCACGAATTCCTCATACATCAAGCACGTGGCGCCGCTTTACCTTCTCAACCACGCCGAGCGCGATCGACAGTTTGAACATCGGAGGGAAAAAAGAGGCGTTTTTTTGTTAAAAGATACCAAATGAGCGGAAGAAGGGCAAGGAAAAGGCACCGGGAGAAACCGCCGGGCATGGAGAAGGCGGAATCGGAAGCCGCCCTGCTTGCCAGAAAGGAGATCATTTAGTAGTTTCTTTAGTCTTCTGCCGAAGTGGCGAAGTTGGTAGACGCACTGGACTCAAAATCCAGCGGTGGCAACACCATGCCGGTTCGACCCCGGCCTT
>JAFGNB010000062.1 GCA_016927235.1 Chitinispirillaceae bacterium | reverse complement strand
CGGCCACCACCCCCAGATCATCATGGCCGGCCGGAGAATCAACGATGCGATGGGGCGCTATTTCGCCCGGGAGATGATCAAGAAATTGATTCATAATAAAATCCACATCAAGGACTCCAGAGTACTGATGCTGGGCATAACCTTCAAGGAAAACTGCCCCGATATCCGCAATTCAAAAGTGGTTTCCATCATCAGGGAGCTCGAGGAATTCGGCATCATCGTCGAAGTATGGGACCCGTGCGCCGATGCGGAGGAGGTGTTCGAGGAATATGGTATCCATCCTGTTTCCGCTCCGGCATCCGAACCGTACGACGGGGTCATACTGGCGGTCAAGCACCGGGAATTCGTCACTACCGGAATAGAGCGGCTCATAGCCCTCCGCAAGCCCGAAGGCATTTTCTACGATATCAAGGAGGCGCTGGCGTAGGGGACCCCGGGATATAGAGGCATCGTCAATTTAAAAACAGGCATTTCGTCGAAAAGTCCGGGTCGCTGGTCAGATTCAGTCCCAGTTTTCTCAGCCCCGCCTCATCTCCCGGTGTGGGAATATGGGTGATATGCACGTCGCAGCCGCGTATCTCCTTGAGCTTTTCCACCGCCGACTGCGCTGCGGGATTCGTGGTCCCGCTGATGCTGAGAGCGATGAGGGTTTCTTCAAGGTCAAGACTCAGCCGTTTCCCTTCAAGCACGTCGCGTTTGAAATGGTTCAACGACTCAATGATGCTCTTCGGCAGGAGGTCGAGCGAGCGGGGAATGCCCGCCAGATGCTTGGCGGTATTGAGGATCAGACATGCGGCGGCGTGCATGGTGGGGGAATTTTTACCCGTAATAACCGTCCCGTCGGGCAGCTCGAGCGCCGCACCGCAGAAAATACCCTCGTTCCCCTTTCCGCCGATGCGGGCTTCTTCAGCAGCTTTCCGGGCGGGCAGCACCACCGGCCGGTCTTCCGCACATGAACCGATCTCTTTCATGATGAGCTCCGCGCGTTCAACGGTTCCTTTATCAATAAGCCCCATGGCGTATTCGCACGAATAACGGAAATACCGTCTGACGATCTCCTGGATCGATGCACACCGCACCGCATCGTCATCCACAATACCGAAACCCGCACGGTTGACCCCCATATCGGTGGGTGATTTGTAAACGCACGGTTCATTCGTGATCTTTTCGATGATCCTCCTGAGGAGCGGAAACGCCTCAACATCGCGATTGTAATTCACGGTCTTCTCGTTGTATGCTTCCAGGTGGTGAGAATCGATCATGTTGAAATCACGCAGATCGGCCGTAGCCGATTCGTAGGCGACGTTGACCGGATGCTTGAGGGGGAGGTTCCATATCGGAAACGTCTCGAACTTCGCATAACCGGCGCCGATTCCCCGTCTGCGTTCATGATAGAGCTGTGAGAGGGCGGTTGCAAGCTTGCCGCTGCCCGGCCCCGGTCCGGTAACCACAACGATCGGCTTTGTTGTTTCGATATAGGTGTTGGCGCCGTACCCCTCTTCGCTGACGATCGTCTCCACATCGGTCGGGTAGCCTTTCGTAAACCGATGCGTGTATATGGTAATACCGCGCCTCTGCAGCTTGTTTTTGAACTGAATCGCAGAGGGCTGCTCCTCGAAACGGGTGATCACCACCGCGGTGACGTCGATCCCCCACTCCCGCAGGTCGTCAATGAGCTTCATGGCATCGGCATCGTATGAGATCCCGAAATCGGCACGCATTTTCTTATGCTCGATATCCCCGGCAAAGATACAGAGGATAATATCAACCTTTTCCTTCAGTTTCTGCAGCAGACGCATCTTTACGTTTGGATCATACCCCGGCAGCACCCGCGCCGCGTGATAATCGTAGAGCAGCTTCCCGCCGAACTCCAGGAACAGCTTGTCGCCGAACTGCTCTATCCTCTTGAGGATTTCGTCGGATTGCTCCGCCAGGTATTTTTCATTGTCAAAGCCGATTTTGGAACGCATCCTTATTCTCCTCAATGAGAGCTTCAGAAATTATCAAATATACTATCTTTATTTCACGCCGTTGAGAAATGACCCTTTTTACACTCAACCCTATGATGGAACTGTTTCGGTTATTTATTTTCCCTAAAGGTTTTGATTCCCGGCGGGTTAGGCGGGCATCCTTCTCTTCCGCCGATAAAACCGAAACTCCGTCGATGACTTGAGCAGGAAGACTTTCTATGACAAAAACGCCGTTCGTATCAACAAAAAAAACACAGGCGTCGAAGGAGCGGATGACCGCCCGTGCATTGCACGAACGGATAAAGGAACTGACGTGTCTCTACAGCATAAGTCGGATATCCGGAAAAAACGCCGCACCCCCTGATAGTGTATTTCAAGATATTGTCGAGGTAATCCCTCCCGCATGGCAATTCCCGGCAGCGGCGAAGGCCCGCATTGAAGTGGACGGTAAATCATTCCAATCATCTAATTTCACGGAAAGTCGTAATAAACTATCCGCACCGGTTATTACCCAAGGAAAACGAAGAGGGTGGGTTGAAGTATTTTATATTCAACGCGGAACGGGTGCCGGAGAAAAAAAATTTCTTAAGGAGGAATCGCATCTCATCAAGGCGATTGCACGGCAAATCGCGTTCATCATCGAACGCCGGCAGGCGGAAACGGAAAAAGATGATTTACAGAAGCAGCTGATTCATGCCGATCGTCTCGCCACGATCGGACAACTGGCTGCAGGCGTCGCCCATGAACTGAATGAGCCGTTGAGCGGTATCCTCGGGTTTGCCCAACTCATGCGTAAACATTATAAATTGCCCGTAAAAGCAGCCGAGGATACCGAGAAAATCATAAAAGCTTCCCTTTATGCACGGGAAATAATAAAAAAACTTCTTCTCTTCGCGCGGCAAACACCGACACTCAAGGGTCGGATCAATTTCAACGATATTATATCGGAAGCGCTCGGTTTGTTTGAGCGCCGGCTTGAAAAAGCGGGGATAGAGCTTATCAGTAATCTCTCTCCTAAATTACCGCTTATTTTCGCGGACGGAGGACAACTGAAACAGGTAATAGTGAACCTTGTCGTGAACGCGATTCAAGCCATGCCCGCAGGAGGTGTATTAACGATACGAACGACCGTTGAAGGCATGTATCTTCTCTGTTCAATAGCGGATACGGGAACAGGTATGACCAAAGAAATTCTCGAACGGATATTCGTTCCTTTTTTTACAACCAAGGAGATCGATCAGGGAACCGGCTTGGGATTACCGGTAGTACATGGCATCGTGACTTCTCACGGCGGAGCCATTGCGGTAAAAAGCTCTCCTCAAAACGGTGCATTGTTCACCATACGGCTGCCTATTGCTGCTGATTCCATGCTTCAGGGATGAGTGGATGAATAAAACGAAACCGAAACACGCCATCCTTGTCGTCGACGACACCCCCGGCACGGTCGAGGTCATTCAGAGAAACTTGCACGACCAAGGATATGCCGTCTATATCGCCTCCAGTGCGGTCGAGGCACTTGATTTTCTTGAATCGACCTCGGTTGATCTGGTTATCACCGATCTCAAAATGCCGAGGGTAAGCGGTATGGAGCTTGTCATGCACATACGGGAGAATCATGCAAATACGGAAGTGATGATGATTACGGGATACGCCACTGTGCAAAGCGCGGTAGAAGCCGTAAAGTGCGGTGCGGAGGAATATCTGGCGAAGCCGTTTACCGATGAAGAACTCTTCAACGCGGTGCGGCGTATCCTCGAAAAGCTCGAGAAGCGGCGAGCATCGGAAAAATGCACACCGGCAGACAATCAAT
>JAFGNB010000061.1 GCA_016927235.1 Chitinispirillaceae bacterium | reverse complement strand
GGGCGCATGGCTTAGTTGGTTAGAGCGCCGCGTTCACATCGCGGAGATCGCTGGTTCGAGCCCAGCTGCGCCCATTACCCGCCGCACGAAAAAACAGTTTCACAATCATGAGGGATTAACACACCGGGGAGGGGCGGGGTCGTTGCCGTATCCATGGCTTATTCCAAACCATTATTCCGCGGAATTTATCAAAGAATCCGGTTCATGTATTATTTTAATACAGAAAATGGCGGCGGTAATGCAGTCAATTTTTCAGGAGCTCTTTGTGATGAACTATCTTCGGTACGCTCTTTTTTTTCTGCTTATGCAGTATAACGGATTCCTGTCGATGCTTTTCGCCCAACCGTGTATCGATTTTATCACTCCTGTGACGGGGAGTAGTATTACCGTACCGCTCTGCACGTTGCTGATTGAAAAGGATAACTGCTCAAGCAGTATCAGGAAAATCGATTTTCAGGCGCGATACTTTCCTGCCGGATCCGATACCGCGACGATCATCAGTATCGGTTCGGTTTCACGAAAGCCCTATTCCATACTGTGGGACCTTTCAGGCATTCCCAATCAGCTTTTTACCGGCGCCACGTTGTTTGCCGAGGCGACCTTTACGGACGGTGATATGGAGGCGGTCAGGCGCGAGGGTGTTTTTTTCCTGCATCAGAAAGTCGAGCGGCCGGTCTTTAATGTTTCGTATGAATTTTCCGGTGGCAACAAGCTCTCCGGAGAGGCGATTCATCTTACCGGTCAACGTACGGATGTTTCGATCGATGCATCAATCCGCTGGAACGAAAAAGAGCTGATTTTTATCGCCGAGGTGGGTGATCCGCATTTTCACCTCGGACTTCCCCGCGAAAAACTCGCCTCCATCGGCATCGAAATACTCCTCGACCCTTCACGGAGCCGCAAGCCCTTTCCCGGAAGGGATGTTTTCATCTATTCCGTACCGCTCAACGGCAAACCGTACCGAATCATGTACAAACCGATTCCCGACGACAGCGGGACATTTAAATTCGAGACGAGTACGCTTGCATGTGAATTCGGTGCCGAAATACGGAAAACCGACGGGCAGGGGTTCACGATCAGCTGCCCGATTCCCATAACGACCTTTTGTCCCGAACTCCCGGATACCATCGGATGCAATCTGGTGGTTAAAACGCTTTCAGACCGGAATGAAGTGAGCCGGAGTTCGTGGATCAAGGCGAGTCTTTACGAAACATACAGTCCCTACCTGTGGGGAGAGTTGTACATGCAGCCGAAGCCCATTTTCATGAACCGGCTGCTTGTCGGCGTTTTTATGTTCGGTTTCGGTTTTTTTATTACGCTGCTCGTTTCGGCGCTGATCATGCTTCTATGCAAACCGTCAGTGAAAAGTATTGCCAAACAGTCTGACGCCGACCGCCAGCAGTTCGTCTCCATTAAGGAGGTTTTTGACAGTAACGTGATCGAACGGAATGTGACGATCGAATCCGTGGCGAAAGCGCTCAATTTCACCCCTAAACAACTGGGCACGCTGATCAGGCGGGCAACCGGTATGGATTTCACTACCTATGTCATGTATGCCCGCATAGAGATCGCCAAAGAACGACTCCGTTCCTCCCACTGCACCGAAGAGTCGATCGCCCAGGCGTGCGGATTTCATTCGGTCAATGAAATGGAAAAGTATTTCGTCAGGTTTCATCGCATCACTCCTGCACGCTTCCGATCCGAGCAACAGGTGGTGTAGGGGACACCGTTGCGTTTGACGATAAGGGGGGGGGCTCAAATCTCGTTTACCGATAAAGAGGGTCGGTTTCCCACCGTTTTCGCAGAAAAAAAATACGGCATTCGACAGTTTCGATGATTTCAACCTCCATAGTGAAACGTTGCATCCGCCCGAACAGGGCGGAGTATACTACGATACAATTATGAACCGTTTGATGTTGGTTGATCAATATTGGTTCCAAATCCCGCAATGAACTATTTTACCTATCGGGGTGGAACCATGTCGGCCGATCGTTTTCAAAATCAGCTCAGTTTCAACGGACTTGCGGTTCTGTATCAGATAGCGCACCTTTTCGCTTCGGGGAATAAACTTGAAGAAGTAATGACGACCCTGCTGCAAATTCTTGAGGAAAAGGCGGGAATGCGACGGGGGATGATCACCATTCTCAGCCCTGACAGCGAAGAACTCGCCGTTGATGTCGCCCGCGGCTTGTCAGACGAGGAAAAGCGGAGGGGAAAATATCGGCCGGGAGAGGGTATTACCGGCAGGGTGGTGGCCACGGGACGCCCGATTGCTGTACCCCTGTTGCATGAAGAACCGACCTTTCTTGACCGCACCGGCGCCCGCAGGAATCTCGATATCGCCAATCTTTCATTTCTCTGTGTTCCGGTAAAAACCGGCGCCACGGTGATCGGCACACTTTCCGTCGACAGGGTAGCGGTGGAGGATGCGGTGACGCTTGACGGGGAGTTGCGTTTTCTGGAAGCGGTCGCCGATCTGATTGCGCAGACGGTTGAGGTGCGGCGGCGGCAGTATATGCGAATTCATACGCTTGAACGGGAAAATCTCGAACTTCGTCAAAACCTCGAAAGCAGGGGGAAACCCGATCAGATGATCGGTAACAGCTCTTCGATGCGCGAGGTATACCGGCAGATTGCCCAAGTGGCCCCGTCGGGGACCAGCGTGCTTATCCGCGGCGAGACAGGGACCGGCAAGGAACTGGTAGCCCGGGCCATTCACCAGAAGAGCATGTGTGCCAAAGGCCCGTTTGTCCCCGTCAATTGTGCGGCGCTTCCGGAATCGCTGCTCGAGAGCGAACTGTTCGGCCATGAGAAGGGGTCTTTTACCGGAGCGACGACAAAGCGAATCGGCCGGTTCGAGGCTGCCGACGGCGGGACGCTCTTTCTCGACGAAATCGGCGAAATGTCGCCGGGAGCGCAGAGCAGGCTTCTGCGTGCAATCCAGGAAAAGGAGTTTCAGCGGGTGGGCGGCAACGATTCGATACGGGTGAACGTCAGGCTCATCTGCGCCACCAACCGCAACCTTGAGAACGATGTCGGCGGGGGCCGCTTCCGCGAGGATCTTTATTACCGCATCAATGTCTTCACGATCAGCCTGCCGCCGCTGCGCGAGCGCGGGGCCGACATGTTGCTTCTGGCCGATTATTTCGTTAGAAAATATTCCCGGCTGCACTGCAAAAACATCGAGCGTATCTCCACGCCGGCGATCGATATGCTTTCCGTGTATCACTGGCCGGGTAATGTGCGCGAGCTGGAGAACGTCATCGAGCGCGCCACGCTCGTTGCGGCGGGCAACGTTCTTGAAGGCCACGATCTTCCGCCCACCATCCGGATCAAGGAGCCGGTCTACAAGGGAAAACGCAGCGATTCGTTCGAAAACATGGTCGCCGCGTATGAAAAGGAGCTGATCGTCGATGCGCTCAAGGATACCAATGGAAACCAGTCCGAAGCGGCGCGTCTCCTCGGTACGACGAAACGGGTCGTCCAGTATAAGACCGAAAAACTCGGCATTGACTTCAGAAGATTCCGCAGCCAGGGGTGAGGTGAAACGCGTAAGCCGGTAAGAGCGGGAGGCGTTTTTTATCATGCCGGGGCCGACCTGCCCATGTCCGCATTTCCGCCGCAAAGACACCCTCCGTTGCACTGTCGCATGAGCAAGTGGAATAGCGGGCTCCGACATTGCTCTGCCGCTTCCCTTCATGGTATACTCTTACCACCATGACGCAGCTGCCACGACGGAAACGTCCAAATCCTCTTTTTTTCTGTTCCGCGGCAAGTGCCGGTGATTTTCCCCCGCCGCAGGGGGAGGAGTACGCCGTTTTCGGACGGTCGAACGTCGGCAAGTCATCCTTTATCAATCATGCGCTCGAACGGGGGGGGCTGGCGCGGACCTCACGAACTCCCGGGAAAACGGCGCTGGCGAATTTTTTTCGGGTGGACGAAACGATGGTCTGGGTTGATCTGCCGGGGTACGGCTATGCCCGCACCTCGTTGAGCGAGCGCGATCGGTGGTCGAAGCTGATACGGGATTACTGCGAAGGGCGTGAGAACCTCATGGGAATCATCTGGCTGATTGATATACGGCATCCCGGCGCCGGTGCCGACCTCGAAGCGCGTCGCTGGATCGGGAGGCTTGCGCTTCCCGCGCTGCCCGTTTTGACAAAGGGTGACAAGGTCTCGCGAGGACAGGAAACCGCTCAGGGGCGTAAGGCAGTCGAGGCGTTGCGGCTTCCGGAGGAACCGGTCATCTATTCGGTGCGGCGGCACGCCTCCCGCGAGCTTTTTTGGAAACGGTTTGAGCGGTGGCGCGGTATTCATAAGGGCAGGCGCCGATGAAGTATGCGATCCTGAGAATAGTTACCGCTGCAGGGGAACGGGCGCTTGCCTCGTTCGCGGAATTCAAGTCAATCGCCGCGCTCTTTCTCCAAGCGCTTCACGGTTGTTTCCGGCCCAGTCGCGCGCTCAGCGCCTCTTTTTTTGCACAGATATCCCGGCAGCTTATCTATACCGGCGTCGAGGCGATCGGCCTGGTGGGCATCATCGCTTTTTTCTGCGGAGTCACGATCGTGCTTCAGTCGATGACGACCATGCCTCAATTCGGTGTTACCGAATATTTCGGCAATATCCTGGTGGTTGCGGTGGTCAGGGAACTCGGTCCGTTTTTCACGTCGCTGGTGGTGATAGGACGTTCGGGAGCAGCCCTCGCCGCTCATATCGGCACGATGCGGGTCAATAAGGAGATCGACGCGCTTGAGGTGATGGGGATTGATCCGGTCCATTTCGTGGTGGTGCCGGCGCTTGCCGGGATGACGCTGTCGATGATTTGTCTTAACTGTTATTTCGACATGATTGCCATCGTGGGCGGGCTGGTCATCGCGAACGTCACCGTCCAGGTGCCGTTCGGGATATTCCTTGGTAAAGTACTGGATGCGCTCTCCTGGAAGGATATCATTCTTTCAAGTTCAAAGGGGTTGGTATTCGGTGCCGTTACCGCCGTGGTCAGCTGCTGGTACGGCATGGCGGTCGACAACGTCAGGGCGGTGCCGCAGGCGGCCATCCGTGCGGTGGTCGGATCGATGGTCGTCACGATCATTCTGAATATCGTGGTGACGGTGGGATTTTATGCCCGGTAAACTCGCAATCGAAGGGATTTTCTGGAACGCCGGCGCTTTACCGCTGCTGCGGGGAGTCTCATTGACGGTTGAGCGCGGTGAAATCGTAGTGATCGGCGGACG
>JAFGNB010000060.1 GCA_016927235.1 Chitinispirillaceae bacterium | reverse complement strand
TTTCGCCTCCCTGCCGAGTTTTTTTTCATACCCCGAGGCACCGAATCGCTCATTCACCTCGTCTTTGCGGAAGCGGGGAAACGGAGGCTTCGGCTCATCGAGCGCGACGCCGAGCGCCGCAAGGTCGTTTTCGTTCTTTTTAATGACTTCATTCACGCTGTGGGCGACGAGATCTTCGAAAAAGCGAATCGCGATTTCCATGTCTTCCCTGAGAACGGAAATCACCTTTTCGGGATTCCCGTAATATTCCTCGAGCCCGATGTTCCTGTTGCGGCGGATTTCGATGTCCATCTGGGAAAAGTCGATCAGATATTTTCCCCGCTGTTTGCCGGTGGCGCTTTCCAGTTCAAGGCGTATGTTGGGGGAATCGACGAATATCCCCTTTATGCGCCTGTTGAAGCAGGCAAGAAATTTGGAATAGATCATCGAATGGGTCCCGCGATACACGTGGCCCTTGTAACTGATTGAAGGGATATGCTCAATATCGTGGGCGAGCGGGTCGGTGACCGGGCTCAGCAGTACCCGTTCCATATTGAAAAGGCCGTAATCGGTCAGGAAATTGTGCAGCGCGTTGACAAAGGTCGTCCTGATCGCCATTGCATGGTAGAGCGCATCCCCCCTCCATTTGCTGCTGTAGGTCTCGGTAATGAAACTCTCCAGCGATTCGCCGTCCTGCCTGAGAGCTGACTGAAATCCCAGAAGGCTCTGGCCGATCGTTTTTTCATCAGACATGGTACGGTTCCTTTTGATGGAGTTGTCGCTCCGGGATTAAAATATATAATGATCACCCGGGGCATGGCACTTCTGAAAAAGGCCCCTGCTGCGCGGCGCCTTTCACTCAATACCCCGGCATCCTCTTTTCCCGGCCGTGAGTTCGATTCGATGTAACAAAATTCCCGGTGAACGAAGAGGCACCCGTCCCCGCCGCAGTCGAAACGGTTCCGTTCTCAATAGAGAACATATCTTTCGTATAATCAAAAGAAATAGCGGTCATTACTTGCATTTTTTACCATATTTATTTTACGGGATCAGAAAATAGTGAACAGGTGCGAAGCATGCCCTCTTACGGGAAGAGAGCGGCTGTAAGGGGACGGATCTTCGAAGATACGTTTCCCCGTAAGATCCATAACATAGTTTCCAGTCAACCAGCACACCTGACTGGCCACGGACCCTCCCTTACGGTGAAAGCCGGGGGAGAGTTTCTTTCATCCGCCGCTTATGCCGTAAAAAAAGGGGAAGCTCTTAAAGCCTCCCTTCATATTTTTACGGGCGATGTTGCTTTTTATTTGATCTTATCAAAAGCGATCTTCAGATCGTCGAACGTAATGAACCGGTCTTTGGCACCGTCGGTGATGGTGGAGTCGTAGGTCTTCTGATCTTCACGTCGCCATTTGTTGGTTTTCGGATCCAGAAAATGGTAAACCTGCTCCACACACTTCTCCCGCGTGATGAACTGGTAAATGGTATCGCCCATAAGATCGAATTTTCCCCATGAAAGGAATTTCCAGTCCTCTTTCCTGTAAGGTTCGGTCTGTCCGTGCATCTCTTCGTGCCCTTCATACGAGCCGTCGTCGCCGAATTTGAAGATGCGCGTCTCCACCGCTTTCCACCGGTACCCATCGTCAGGGTTGGGCCGCAACTCATGAACGTCTTTCCAGGTGCCGATCAGTTTCTTGCGGATCTCCTTTGCCTTCTCCTCGTTCTGCACCAGAATGCCCATGATCGTATCGAACGACTCCAACTTTGTACGCGCCTGCACCAGCCAGTCTTTTGCGATAAGCGAATCGGCTATTGCAAGCAGGCTGTCGGCGTCCTGAAGATGCAGACCGCTCAGGGCCGCCTTGCGGTCGACAAACGATTTCCGCAGCCTATCGACGATGGGTTTGTTGGCCTGCATCGCCTGTTCGTACCAGGCTTCGGCGATGACGATGCCTTTTTTCAGCGAATCGCCGTAGGTGCGCATTGCGCCCGACTGTGAAGCTTTTCTGGCAGCGTTGACCTGGTAGAGGTAAAGCTTGACATCTGCAAGAACACTGTCGGGAACGCCCTTCTCCTGCAGAGCGCTGATGCGCTGTTCGATGGTAGGCCCCTTTTTGCCGCAATCGATCGCGGTTGAGGCGGCAATAAGGAGCACAAGGGCGCTGATTGAAAAAAAGCGTAGCGGTTTCATATGATCCTCCCGTGGCAGGGGTAAGGTAGATGCTGTTTGCAGGTATTTCCGGCTCCACTTTAATAGCCGACTCTGGTAATATATATTGTTTATACGGCCTTGCGAAATTATAGCGAATACTTTTTTAGTATCGATGAAAAAGAGCTCTTTTTTTTATGCGTTTTCTTAATGTTCGCGATTTGCTCTTCAAAGGTGGGAACAGCGCTCTCCCGGAAGACGCCGATGTGAACCGGCGCATCATCAGAAGCATCGTAATCGAGTGCCTTTACCGCCGCAGCGAGAGCTGCCTTTTTATCAACGGGGTCGTGCCGGTTTTCGCGATTGATGTCGACTACGCGGCTGGAGAGCGACGCGAGCGTGGCAGCACGATCGAACGTGCGGCAGGGAGCGATCACTTCAATGAATGAAAATCCGCGATGGCCGAGGCCGAGGCCGATCATCTCCTGCATATGGCGCTGCAAACCGGCAACAGTGCGGGCGACGAACGTCGCGTCGCAGGCAATGGCGAATTCCAGCACATTGAGCGGCACGCTTGTTTTTCCCCACGGGGTAAGCGTCCCCCGGAAACCGACACACGACGTGGGTGAAGCCTGATTTTTAGTCATTGCATACATGCGGTTATCCAGGCAGATGACCGTCATATCGAAATTCTTACGCGCCGCATGAACGAAATGCCCGATACCGATGGAAAAAAAATCTCCATCCCCGGCAGCCACAATCACCGGCAGGTCGGGGTTGGCAAGCCGTGAGCCGACGGCGACCGGGAGCGCCCTGCCGTGAATCGTGTGCATGCCGAAGGTGTTGAGATAGAGCGTCATTCGTGAAGAACAGCCGATTCCCGATATGACGTTCAGCCGGTGAGGATCGATCTGTTTTTCGGCCAACACTCCGGTGAGTGCTGCCAGAACGTTGTAAAAAGAGCACCCCTTGCACCAGGTCGGTCTGAGAGGGCTGCGATAGTCATGCGGAATATAGCGCGGCATTATCCGGCCCTCTCTCCGGTGATGATTGATCGGATGCACGCCGTGATTTCAGAAGGCGTGAACGGCTCGCCTCGTGAAACGGTCAGCGAACGGGGCCGCGCCCGCGTGTTCATTCTGAGGAGCGAGCAGAACTGCCCCGTAACATTGGCTTCAACGACGATTTGCAGCTCACAAAGATCGGCCCAGCGATTGAACGCTTCGATACAGACCGGGAAGAGCAGGCGGGGGTAAACGGCTGCAATGCGGAATCCCTCCTTGCGCAGCGAGACGACTGCTTCACGGGCGATCAATGCGGTGAGTCCCCAGGCGCAGATGCCGGCGTCAAGTGGGGCGTCGTTCGCGGGTTCGAGATCCCAGAGCACCGGATTGTCGAATTCCGTTTCGATGTGCCGCAGCTTGTTACACCGTTTCGCGTTTTGCGCGCAGCGTTCGGAAGGAGTGGCCGCCGGCGTTGCATCCTCATTGTGTTCGATGCCGGTGGCGCGGTAGGTGACGGAAGAGAGGCCGGGGATCGTCAGGGGACTTATGCCCGAATCGGTCAACCGATAGCGCAGCCACCGCTTATCGTCTTTTCCAATGAAAACCTTCCTGTTGACGACGCGGGGGCTCTTCAGCGCTGATTTCGCAACGGTCTTTCCGGTCATTCCGAGCGTGCCGTCGCTCAGCACGATCACCGGGCACTGATAGCGCTCCGCGCAGTTGAACGCCGTAACCGTGGCGGAGAAACACTCCTCGACGGTGGCGGGTGCGATCACGATGCGCTGTGTTTCGCCGTGACTGCCGAATATTGCGGCGAGGAGGTCCTCCTGGCCGTGGTTGGTCGGCATGCCGGTTGAAGGGCCCGCCCGCTGCACATCAACCACGACAACAGGCAGTTCGGCCATCGAGGCATAGCCCAGAAACTCCTGCATCAGAGAAAGGCCCGGCCCCGACGTTGCGGTCATGGCCTTTGCTCCTGTAAAGGATGCGCCGATCGCCGCCCCCAGGGCGGCGATCTCATCTTCGGCCTGATAGGCGATCCCGCCGCACGCCGGCATAAGGTGGGAGAGCGCTTCACCCACCGCCGTTGCCGGGGTGATCGGGTACGAAGCGAAGAAGGTACATCCCGCTGCGATGGCGCCAAGCGCAACAGCCTGATTCCCTTCAAGCACGAAACGCTCCTTACGGGCGTACCCCGCACGGCGGGCCGGCACGGGTAACCGATGTTTTCTGTCAATATGCCGCCGCACCCATCGAAAACCGGCGTCAAGTGCGATGCGGTTCAGTTCGATCAATTCGGCCCCCTTTTCCCCGAACCGCTCGGCGGTGGCGGAGCGGAGTGAAGCGCTGCCGAGCGCCAGCAGTCCGCCGAGAATACCGAGCGCCACCGTCGATTTGACGACGGAATTTCCGGCGGTCTCACGAGCCAACCGCAGTACCGGTACGGAAAAAACGGTGAGACCCGCGGCAATAAGGCGATCGAACCGGTCGCGACACACTCCGTCGGCATGCGCGTTCGTTTCGACGAGAACGAGGGTGCGGGGTGAAAGACACGGCGTATCGCGGAGAAAGGCATTGGAGCTCAGCGCGCAGATCACGGCGCAATCGCCAATCGGCGAGACAACCGGCTTCTCGGCTATGGTGACAAGCGACCGGGAGTATCCCCCGCGGATATTCGACGGAAAGCTCTTTGCCACCGCCACGTCGAACCCCTCCCGTGCGGCGGCCTTCATCAGAATGTCGCCGGCGCTCATGATGCCGTCGCCGGCCTCTCCGGAAATCGCAATGCGGCAGATAAAGGATGGTACGGATTGTCGCATAAAAAAACATTCATTTCATTGTCGAGTGGTGCCGATGGCGGGGATCGCTCGATTGCAGCGGTTGCCGACGTGAAGCGTCTTCTGATTGACCGGCGCCGATCGCCGGCGGTCCGTATCCTCCCCCCGCTCCTTCCGGACCGCTCGGTTTCCGTTTCCGCAGATGATTGACATACACATACGCGCCCGTATACAGAAGCAGCATGAACACGACGACGTTCACCGGACGGTGGAGAAGTTTGTAATACCCCAATCCGTGTTCGCAGATATAGGCAACGGTCGAAATGAGCGGTATGTGAATGAGGTAGGGATAAAAGGAGCTGCGACCGGTTTTACGGACAACGGGAAATGAGAGCAGCCGCGCGATACCGCCCCGTTCCGTCGCCAGACAGTACAGCAGAATGAAATAAAGGGGTATCATGACAAAATGATACAACAGGTAGACAACGATATCGCTGCTGCTTGTACGAAGAAGCAGATTGCGGTAGATAAGCATGATGGTCGCCACGAGTATCAGGTCGTTAAACAGGGCGGTAAAAAATGAACATTCGCGAACGGGCTTCGATAGTTGAAAAAAACGCGCAAGCACCATGCCGAGGAGAAATTCGAAAAAACGGATCAGTGCAAAACTATGGAAAAAAAAGTAGAGCGAATCCGGCGTACCGAGGGCCCCGAAGAGAAGCCCCCAGAAAAGCAGCGGAACCAGGCAGCCCAGAGCGGCGAAAATGCAGGTTCGCCTGCGGTTGATTTTTACCACCAGTCTGAGCATCGGCCCGAAAAGCAGGTAGCAGAGGAAAAAAGCGCTGAGCGCCCACGAGGGCCGGTTAAGAGCATAGGTGCCGAACGGGTAAAACGACCAGAGCAGGGAGAGATGCATAAAGAGGCTGTAAAGGAGCTTCGGTACATCGAGGTCTCCGCCGGAAAGGTGATGCACCACCTTAAGCACTGCCATCGCACCGGTGGTGATGATATGGAGGGGGTAGAGCTCCTTGAATCTTTTAATAAGAAAGGCCCGGGCGTTGAAGGTCGATGCCGTATCGGCGAATTTAATAGTAAAAATGAACCCCCCCAGCATGAAAAATATGCTGGCATGAAATGCCGGTCCCCTGATAATGCGAAAGAGCCAGGAGGGTTCGCCCTTGAGATCATAGAGACCGCCCATACCCTGAAGATGAAACAGGACAATGTTGATCGAGGCCAGAATACGAAGCCCGTCGACTGCGAGGAAATACCGTTTCGAAGCGGTATTGATTGGCGGCATGCACTCCCCTGAAAAATAAAAAAAATAGATTGTGGGAGGAGGAGGTCGGGGTGGGGTGGGGTGGGTGCTGTTGGGTAGCGAGGTATGGCAGTTTCCCCGCCTCATTAAAAAGGACCGGAACAAGCCATACATGCTTCCTCCGGTCCCTTTGTTGCTGATTCAATCAGGCAGCCTTGTCGAGCGTCTCTTCAGGCTGTTCGGCGTGGCCGTTATGCATACGCGTTTTGCGGGCGTGGGCGATCGCTTCAACGTCGTTAATAATCGTCACCGCGGCCTCATTATATTAAACGCTTAATATAGCCGATTTATTACCATTTTTTTTCTTTCCGCGAACCCGGAAAAATTCAACACTTACGGATAGAAAAAATCCGTGACCCCGGAAAAATTCAACGATCGCGGCAAGAAAAATTCCGGGACTCTGAAAAATTCAATGCTACTAGCCGGAAAAATTCCGTTAACCCTGCAACCTTCAATGGTCACCTAGAGAAAAAATCCATGAATCGGTAAAATTCAACATTCACGGGCAGAAAAATTCCGTGAACCTTGCTTAGAACAACACGCCGTCCATTTTATCGAGCCGTTCCATGGGAAAAACATATCCATCACGCCGCCCTCCTGAAATAATGGTGATGTAACCCCGATAGAATGGAGATTTTCGCTATTTTACCATTCTCATCTGGTGGGGATCCCTGTGGTATCTGTTGATCAAGTTCCTGGTGTAGTCGCAGAGAATTGTAGTAATATAATCCTCAGCATAACCGACCAATTGCTTCATAGAACATTTTACCGATATGGATTGAAAAATCTGATAAAATATATCTATCCAGGCAGACTGGATTTACGAAAAATAGCAATGGGGAAATAAGTGTTTGCTTTTACCAATTAATGCTGTTTTTTAAACCGGGAAGAGCAGTATATTTCCATCATGAAACAGGTCAGCCACTCTTCTGCTTCACGTTCATTACCACACCTGCTGTTTGGAGCGATGCTCCTGACCGCCACGGTTTTCTATCCTGTAGAAGCAGCCATATCCTCCGGTGAATCACCGCGTAAAAATATTCAAACCATCGATGCCGGTTCCATCAGATACGTTACCACTGTGGAATCCCCTCACGCTTCATCCGATTCCGCCACGGAGGATCGTTCGGAAAAATACGTCAGCAATGCCTCATCCGGGCCACAGATCGACAACGCCACTTATTATGCCGATAACGGCGTCGGCAGCGTCACCCGGATCGAACTGTATTATAATTCCCCACTGCAGGATACGGAACTTCCCGACTCTTTAATACTTTACTGGCCGGATCAGACCGGTGAGGTGCGAACCCTCGGTCGCGATCTGCTCATCATCGATCCGGTTGATTCTTCTCATGTAACCGGAACTCTTTCACCCCCGTTTTCCCCCGGCCAGACACAACTTTCCGAATCCGCTTCGGATCTTGGCGCTTCCTACCGGCACAATCCGCTCACTCCCGACACTCCCGCCACGGTAACACACTTCAGGATTACCGACGGGGTCGGCCCTCTTCTGAAGGAGGCGTTCCTGCAGGAACGTTTGTACGAGAGTGATAACACGCTTATACTCACCTTTTCCGAACCACTTAATCCGGCGACCAGCTTTGGTCGTCAACTACAGCTTATCAGGCAGGGGACCGCCGATACGGTTGAGGTGATTATTCTCGAGATCATTTCTCTTGTCAACGATTCGACCGTTACCGTACAGGCCGCCCCGGCCGATAATGCGAACAGGGACGTTCGGGTGAACGCCGGTGACCAGCTTCGACTGATTCCGGGGAGTTCCGGTGGTACGCTCGCCGACCTAGACGGCAACACGGCGCACGACATGAACCGACCGGTGATCGTAGGGTTTCGTCCGGGTGCCGCAGCCATTGCAGGGGCATGGTATGTCGACTCCGATGCCGATGGCATCATAAATGAGGTCAGGGTGAAATTCAGGCGTACGGTCGAACAATCCGAACTGGATACGATCAGTGTGCAGTGGGAACATCGTGTTTTCCGTTTTCCGTCATCCGCGTGTATCCGCGTGAGCGATTCGCTGTTCGCGATCGACCTCGGCGGCAGTATTTCCACCGTTACCACAGGAGGTGCAATGTATATATCCGTGGCATACGGGGCTGTTCCCGGGGTGTATCGTACTGCTACGGCGTTTGACAGTGCGGCACCGGTACTTATATCTCTTTTATATACTTTCGGTACCGATTTATATACTTTCGGTACCGAACCTTCGGATACGCTTACGGCACGCTATTCAGAACCGCTCAAACAGCCCCCAGCCGTCGACCGTCCGTTCAATTTTTATTCCTCCTCCGCCGATAGTGAATACACCGTCAAGGTCGCGTCTTTAGGTGGAAAAGATGCCACCCACCGGTTTATCATCCGCGAAAAATACCCTGATAATGTCGCTCCCCAATGGAAATATGATACGATTCGAGTTGGCGACCCGGCCTCGATTGATATGGATTCCCTGAAAGAATATATTAAAATTCCCCGTTACTTTCTTGATGACTCCGCCTGGATCAATACCGACGCAGACCCCATGTCCAATGCCGTTGATCTGGAAGGTAATCCACAGATCGACGACCGCAACAAACGAATAGGCATTGACTTCGAACTGCTTCAACCCCGTTTAGTATTCATCGATACCACCGAAAGCGCTTCACGTGAAGAGAACAGGAGCGGATGCGGCGGGTGCGGCACCGGTACCGTTCTTGCATTTATTCCACCGCTTTTCTTTTTCGCCCGTATACATTTGCGTCGCAGACAAAAACCTAAACCATAGCGGAAACGGCGTCCTATGGAAAAAAACCTCATGCCGCCCTCCTGAAATAATGGTGATGTAACCCCGATAGAATGGAGATTTTCGTTATTTTTACCGCTCTTATCTGGAGGATAATCCTTAAGGATTTGTTGGCCACGTCCCTGATGCGGACGCAGGGAATTAAGGAATTATAGTAATCAATTATATCCGACAGCACAACCGGCCAGCTGATCCATAGAATTCCTTTAATATTGATGTGATTTTCCCAGAGTACGCGCATCGAATAGCTTAGCTTCCGGCGAAGCGGCCGGTATCACCGCTTTACAGAATTCCACAACCGGGATATGTATACCGCCCGGTCGGTAAATAAAATTACGGATTGAGCGCGAAGCAGTAAAATCCACCGTAACCGCCGCCGCCGCCGATAATGGTGGAGCCCGGTGAGGCGCCGCCCCTCTGAACAAGTTCAATGCCTGCTCCACAACCTGGAGCGCTGACAGCGGATATCCAGTGGGAGGAGCTGCCCCCACCGCCAAAAGTCGTCTTCCACATGCCTCCCCTCGGCCATGAGAAGCCGCAATGCGGTCCGCGGTTTGCCGTCACGGAGGTCCAGTCCTCACAGGTCGCGGTCGATGAGTAGAGTTGGCCGTTGGTCCCCGTACCGGTGACGAAATGGTGGTTGTCAACCGCAGGCTGATTCGGATCGGGCTGGTGGTTCGGGATGCCGTCCTCGTTCGGGAGATCGTTCTTTATCGCCGCGTCGGCGCCTGCCGGACGGGTGTTCAGCAGTTCGGTGATATTGTTCGACAGCAGTCTGCCCAGCCGGTCGTACCACGGCCCCTGTCCTATCCGGTCGATCGCGTTCACCTGCGTGCCGTCCGGACCTTTGGCAACGCTCAAAAACGCGCGCCACTGCTTTACCTTCGATCCCGGCATGCTCCGCTCCGCAATGCACTGACAGATGCTGTCCGCGCCAAGCAGACCCGCTCCCTGGCCCGTCTTGCCGAAACGCAGATCGCCCCCGAAGCCGTTCTGACTCTTTGAAAGATCCTGCAATGCCTTCAGACTGGTCACAAAGAAGCTGAATTTAGGGAGGGAAACGGTAATGGTGTCCAGGGTGATGTCCTTCACCCCCTGAAGAGAGGAGAGCGGTTCCGTATAGGACATATAGTTGGCAGCCGTGACGTTCAGCGTATCGACAACGGCCTGGAGACTGGTAATACCTCCGCCCGTCGAGGACGCTGCAGCGGAGGAGACGATCGCACGCCCGCCGCCGGCATGCAGCGGCAGGTAACGAAAGGTCGCGCCGCTCCGTCCTATCGCGGCACGGATCACCATCATGTTCGCTGCAAGCGCATGACGCGTCACGTCGAACCGGTACTCCCCCGCCCCTGCGGGTTGATCGATCATCCTCGCCACCATATTCCCCCGCATATCGAACAGCTCGATCCTTACCAGTGCCGGTGCGGTCATGCCGATCGATACAATGCCCTTTTCCATGGAGATGTGTTCGCTGCCCGGCAGGAGGGGGGCCGGGGTAACCGGAGATGTCTGAATTATGGAATAGTTCCCGGTGGAATTGGTGGTGGTGTTCAGGTTTTTAACCGCGAGTCTGACCGTGGCGCCGGCAATGGGTCTGCCGCTTTTATTCTTGACCGTCCCGCTCAGGCTGATCGATTGCGCCGACGCGGTAACTCCCATTAATAAAACGAAATATACAGCTGCTCTTTGATACATTGCCGTCTCTCCTTGAAATCCTTTTTCAAAACCTACCCTCATCAGTACACAGCAATTTTCCATGAAGGGAGATTTTATATATCATTTCTTAATTAATTTACTGCAAAAAACTCATGAAATGGGTAAAATCACTCCCCAAACGCCGGTTTCTGT
>JAFGNB010000059.1 GCA_016927235.1 Chitinispirillaceae bacterium | reverse complement strand
GTGGAGCTGAGGGGGATCGAACCCCTGGCCTCGACATTGCGAACGTCGCGCTCTCCCAGCTGAGCTACAGCCCCAAGATTGCTACAATATATATTTGAACGATCGCCGATTCAAGCACTGGAGCCGGCACCCCGCCAACCGTCATCAAAATACCACGAGGGAAATAGTATTGACGGTACCTCATCAACATATGTAAGATACAAGAAACGTGGTGAATAACTATAAGAACCGGAAAGCATAATGACCGTCAACCTCCGGCACGACGAATCTGACGAAATATATCACCGTATCTACCGTCTGATAAAACGCCGGATCAGCCCTCACATCATCGCCGCGACGCTTCACCTTCCTTTACGGACTATCCTCGGGGTCATCAACCGGTTGGAGAGGGCTAAATCGGTTCCCGAATTCAAGGACTCTTCCCCGGGTGGTGAAGAGGTTTCAAACAGTTCCGAATTTCTGGATATTTATTTTTATCCGAAAACGCGTTATGCGATTATCGACCTTGTCGGCTCTCTCTCCGACAGTTATACCGGCCTGTTGCAGGCGGAAATCAAAAAGACACTTGCTTCAAAATGGAAAGCGGTCGCCATCAAAATGAGTGCGGTACACTCTCTGGGCGAGGCCGCCGCCGGGGTGTTGCTCTCAAGTAAAGATTCGTTCGCCTCCCTCGGCAGATATCTGGCGCTCCTTGACCCGTCACCGGAGATAGAATCCGCGCTGGGCGCCTATAATGTCGAAAAGAAAATACCCATTTTCGGCACTGAACGCGCTTTTGAAGATGCTGCTTTCTCGAAAAAAAAACAGCGGTTTTCGCCTCACGGCAGCAAGGGCACGCCATAATGCCGTCCTCCCCCGGTGATCCGCTCGGCGGCACTACCGCACGATATTCTTTTTCTCATTGATTACTTTTATTACTTTTAACAGTAAGCGGTGATCTGCATCATGTCACCTCGTGTAACGAGGGTCGCATGCACGCGCCGACAACCGTGGGTATTGTTTTGTAAATTGTCAATTTCTCCCCGGGGTGAGGTCTATGGCATATCTTGGAATCGGTTACTCGGGCCCGGAAACCGCATTTTTACGTGAACAGGCCAACAAGCACAGCGACTGGCTGAAGGGTGACCGCCTGCCCCGGTTTTACGGCGACGATTTTATCGTGCTTTACGATTCAAACACCGCCCGTGAATTCGCCAAAAAGTGCAGAACGGCGGATCACAACGACGCGCTGCAGATTTATACCATGGAAAAACAATCATGAGCGAACCGCTTTCGGCCGTCTATTTGTTCAACAAACGTGATCGTTCTGATGTGTCAGGATAACGACCGATGCTCCATTTTACCGAAAAAATCGAATCGCAAAAAGTCCTCCGCCTTCTCTCCCGCAGCATTCCCTATTACCTGAAATCCTGGACGGAGGAAGATGCGGAGTGCGGACTTTTCGGCGTCACCAATCCCACCGCCTACAACATGCATTCGGTGGGCTCGTCCTCTCCGGTCATCGAATACGTCATCAGGCCGCATCTGAACATCATCTGTATCCTGGGCAGCTACCTCTATCTCAAACAGGAGGAACTGATAAGCGCTCTTCTCGACAGGGAAAC
Source organism: Chitinispirillaceae bacterium (assembly GCA_016927235.1). GTDB lineage: Bacteria > Fibrobacterota > Chitinivibrionia > Chitinivibrionales > Chitinispirillaceae > JAFGNB01. The sequence continues at coordinate 26,008 of JAFGNB010000059.1, read as the reverse complement.
GCTCATCCGGAAAATCCGCGGCGCCGCCCGCTGGGCATGCGCGACACACCTCACCGGCGAAAGGGACGTCGACGCCTTTCTTAACCGGAAGCGGTGGGGAGAGAACTGGCGCAGCGGCTTCTGGGCGGCGCAACTCGGAATCATTTCTGTCTTGTGTAAAGATATCCTGGACAACGATACGCTCGAACGCATCAGGGCGATCCTCGCCTTTGAAGCCGACCGGTTTATCGGCCTGTCGCCGCCCACGGGTTGTGAAACCGACACCAAGACCGAGGAAAACGCACAGGATATGATGCTTCTGGCATGGGCGATCGCCTGCAACCCTGACCATGCGAACCGCAGCGACTGGGAGCGGACGATGCAAATCTGGTCGGTAAATATCGCTTCGAACATTCACGATAAAACCGACCATGAAGAATATTTTTCAAGCTGTGTCGCCCACCTGGTTTCGACCCAGAACCTTTTTCCCGATATGACCGCCGAAAACCACGGCTTTTTCCACCCCGAAGTGCTTGCTTACGGTTCGTGGATCGTCATTGCCATGGCGGCGTATCTTCTGCACGGACAGCCGTGCCCCACTTTTCTTGCCCGTAAAAGTCATCAGCGGACGTTCGAGATCCTGCTGCGTTTCTGCCTGCCCAACGGTTTGATCTATACCCCCGGCGGACACGATATGCCGATGTTCGTTCCCCGCCCGCTCGCTCTCGCCTGGGGGCTGTGGCATAATGATCCGCGCGCCATGCATATCACGGGGAAACTGTTGAGCTGGATGGACACCTGCCTGCTCACCAATCTTGAACAGCAGGGTCCTTGGGTCTTCGGGTTCGAGCAGAACCACGAAGGGTGGGAACTGCTTTTTCAAAGCCAGGTCGGCTTTGAACTCGCCATGCTCGCATGCCTCCCCTTTTCAAAAGAGCAGCGGATGTTTTCCGCCGGTCAGATTGAAAACGCCATTGATACGCGCCATACCTACCCCTACGTGGAGGTATGCTACCGCCGCAACGTCCGGAGCACCCGGAGTATTGCATGGAAAGCGATCGGCGGCCATCCGTTGATCGGTTTCAACGTACACAACCAGGCGGAACTGGTGGTTCCGTTCAAAGCGGCGCTGCTCGGCATTCCCTCGGTGGCAAAGCCGGTCAAAAGCTGGAAGGTGGCCTTCCACCACGACGGCTTCCAGCGCGACGGGTTCGATTCATGGGGGCGTATTCTCTATTTCGACGCCACTATGGTGCCGCTCCTCCATCGCGACATCAGGGTTATTACCTGGGGCGATGAGGGGATGGTTGTTCTCGACGCGATTTTCGCCGACACGGGATGTGAAGTGCATGAACAGTATCTCTCGCCGGTCTACCTTGTCAACGACCACTGGACCGGCCAGAAGCTCGATTTCACCAGCGGTTCGCTGCGCGAATCGATCAGTTCCTTCCAGAGAACATACCGCGAAATCAACTGCCCCTCATTCTGGGCGAGCGTTGAAAACAATCTGGTTTTCCAGTTTATCTGGGGAAGAACCAAGGGGCTCTACTTCCTGCCCGGCGGGGAACGGAACGCCCCTCCCTACTGGAAAAACTGCCGCGTCGACATGCTCGCCGTCCATGTGGAACCCCAGACGGCAGCCGCGGGGACGATTATTTATAAGGTGGGGTATTACATCGGCGCAGGCAAGGGCCCCCGGCCGTTCAAATCGGCGGGCAAAGCGGGCGAATTTTACAAAGGACTCGTTATCATGGACGGAAAGAGCACCGTGGGGCTGACGTGATCCGCTGCCGGCCCCCCTTGCGACCGTTTTGCAGCGACGTGACGCGCTACGTCGCTGCCGTGTAAAGTGATGCACTGGTGCCGTTCCTGCGGTACGGCAATACCCGCATGAACACGCTTCTCTATCACTTCGGCGGGCTGGGTGATTTCATTACGGTGCTGCCGGCGATCGCTTTCTGGAAGCTGGTGCATACCGGCAGTGTAACCCTGCTCGGCAAGCCGGCATTCGGCGCCCTCGCCAAGGACGCCGGCTATGTCGATACGGTCATGGACGCCGACAGCGGCAGCCGGATGTTTCTTTTCCGGCACAATTCCGACGAATCGAAACTCCGGCAATTTTTCACCCCCTTCGATGCGATGCTGCTTTTTGCCGCCCCCGGCTCGCCGCTTGTCGACAACGCCCGCGCCTGCGCGCGGGCGACGGTACTCTGTCAACCGCCCTTCCCCGCAACCCGCACACCTGCCGTTGATTACCACCTGTCGCTGGTGACGGAGGTTTCCTCGCTTACCGTGCGGCAACGAACCCCCGCGATCACAATTCCCGGCAATGCCGGCGGCCCGCTTCTGACAGGCATCCGGAGCGGCGGTTCAGCCCCGACCGTCGCAATCCATCCCGGAAGCGGCGGTACGCTTAAAAACTGGCCGTTCGGCGATTTTCTCGACGTTGCCGGGCGTCTGCGGGATGCCGGCGGGGCACTACTCTGGATCACCGGGCCGGCCGATAACACCCCGGAGATTCCGCCCGGCGACCTCCATATGGCTGATCGCCCCCTTCCCGAATGCGCCGCGATCCTTTCACGATGTGCCGCGTTTCTGGGCAACGACGGCGGCATGACCCACCTCGCTGCGGCATCGGGGTGTCCGACCGTCGCGCTGTTCGGTCCGTCCGACCCGGCGGTATGGGCACCGCGCGGGAACGGTCCGGTAAGCATAATCCACCACCCCACCGAATGTGCGCCCTGCCATGTCATGCCAAACGCCTCTTCCGTCTGTAACGGCGAGTGCATGCGTCGCATACGCCCCGACGAGGTATTTGCCGCAGTTGAAGGCGTCATGAAGCGGTGATACTGTTCCTCGCTCCACGGGGCGGCATGTATTTTACTCTCCGTAACAGGCGATGCACCATGCGGCGCCAATAGACGAATTATGGCAATCAAGCATCAGAGAGCGCTGATCACCGGCAGCAACGGTTTTGTCGGCGGGTGGCTGATCGACTATCTTCAAGCGAAACGGTACGAAGTCCATGGTATCGATCTACAGGAACGGTCACGCTACCCGTCGGTCGCCTACCACCGTATCGACTTAACCGATGCCGCAGCGATCGCCGCAGTTGTCGCCGACCTCCAGTCTGTTACAATTATTCATCTTGCCGGAGTGAGTTACCTGCCCGATGCCGACCTTTCGCCGCGTCGATCGATCGACGGCAATATCGCCGGTGCAATGGCGGTGCTCGATGCGGTAAAGGTCGGGGCGCCCGCAGGCCGGATACTCCTGGTCGGCTCGGCGAAAGAGTACAGCGATTCGATCCTCTCGGACGGCGTCACCGAAGTGGTGCCGCCGCAGCCGACCAACTTCTACGGTATTTCCAAATACGCGGCAGAACTCATCGGCCTGCAGTACTTCCGTCAATTCGGCATCGACGTCAGATGCACCCGTTCGTTCAACCACACCGGCCCGGGTCAGTCGCCCCGTTTCGTCTGTTCCGAGTGGGCGCGTCAGGTTGCGGCGATCAGCCTGGACCGCGCCGAACCCTTCATCACCGTCGGGGACCTCAATGCGACGATTGATTTTACCGATGTGCGCGACGTGGTTAAGGCCTATCACCTGATCCTCGAAAAGGGGAAACCGGGAGAGGTCTACAATGTTTGCAGCGGCAGCGGAGTCGATCTTTCGTGGATTCTGGGGTACCTCTGCGACAAGGCGCCGATGCCTATCGCCGTCCAATATGTCGACGGGAAAAAACGGGAGCACAAATCGAATGTCAAAATGATCGGCAGCCACCGTAAATTGACCGGTCATACCGGCTGGCGGCCGGAGATTCCCCTCCAGCGGACGCTTGACGAACTGTATGAGTGGTGGAGGGGGGAGCTCGGGGGGGGGAAAAAGGATGAAGGCGGAAGAATAAATGATGAAGAAAAAAAATAAAAAGGGCGGATCGGCGATCCGCCCCTCCATCATTCTTCGTACCGACGCACGGCCGTGCGTCTCTGTTATCCCCCTTACTGCGCTCCCTTGATCTTCGCCTCCTGCACCTTCATTTTAAACTCCGCCTCCCTCGCTTTAAGCTGGTTGTATTCATCGTTGGTCTCGATGATCCTGAACTCGACGCGACGGTTCTTTGCACGGCCTTTGGCGGTTGTATTGTCGGCGATCGGTGCGGATTCTCCGTAACCGATAGCGATGATCCGTTCCTCCGGAACGCCCTTTGACAAAAGGTACACTCTCACCGTTCCCGCCCGTGCGGCGGAGAGCACCAGGTTGTACTCATCGGAACCGGTGTTGTCGGTATGTCCCTGGATCTCGTAACGAAGCGTCTCGTATTTTTTCAGGAAATCCACCACATAATCGAGTGCGGCAAACGACGACGACGTCAGCTCCGCGCTGTTTGTCTTAAAGTTGATCGCCCGCAGTTTGGTGTCGAGTGCCTTGGCATCCTTGTCCGACGGCCGGATCAGGGAGTCGGGACAGCCGTCCTCATCCTTGTACCCGTTGAAGACCTCCGGCTCCGATTTGCAGTTATCAACCGAATCGGCGATGCCGTCCCTGTCGTTGTCGTAATCGGGACAGCCGTCCTCATCCTCGAAACCGTCGATATCTTCGGCGTTGTTCGGACATTTGTCGTCCGTATCGAGGATCTTGTCGTTGTCGTTGTCGGGATCGGGACAACCGTCCTCATCGGCGAAATTGTCTCTGTCCTCCGGTTCCATGGGGCACTTGTCGAGCGTGTCGGCAACGCCGTCCCCATCATTGTCGTAATCCGGACAGCCGTCCTCATCCTCGAACCCGTCCTTGTCCTCAGGCTCCACTGGACACTGGTCGAGCGTATCGAAGATGCCGTCCCCGTCGTTGTCGTAATCGGGACAGCCGTCCCCGTCCTCGAACCCGTCCTTGTCCTCAGGCTCCGAACGGCACTGATCGTTTCTGTCGGGGATGCCGTCCTTGTCCTGATCGGCCGACATGCCCCAGTTGACGTTGAGGCCCGCCGCAAGCTCCATACCGCGTCTCGGCACAAAGAACAGGTGGCCGATCGCCTTATAGGAGGCGTTAATCGAAACATACCGGAAATTGAGCCCCCCGCCGACTGCCGAGGCGATCAGTTCCGGCCCGCCGAACACATACCCGAGCCGCAGGGGCAGAAAACCGCGGAGAACCCCCGCTTCGCCGCCGATCGACAGGCGGGGAATGAACCGGCGTCCGGGAGTCTTGGCCAGCGCCTGCTCGTAATTGACCGCCGCATGCGCGTAATCGGCAAGCAGCCGCATCGCCTGTTTTTGGGTTCGGGAGAAATCCCAGGAATGGGAGTAGCCGATGTTAAGGGCGGCGGGGAGCCACGTGACGAAACCGTTGCCGTCCTTGAGAGTATCGTTATCCTTGGAAATATATTCATCTTCATCACGATTGAAAATGTAAAGGTTGGCGTCACCGTCGTTTTCATCGGCCTCGTCGATTCCGTTGAGAATATCGTAAACGTCAAGGTCATCCTTCTTGATCCTGTACGTTACGTCTTTCACGTCCTTCATCCACAACAGCACCCCGATATTGCTGAAATTGATGGTGAGCGTTCCCCGGTCGTTGTACAGGATTCCCCCCATGTCGATCCCGATGCCGTGACCGGAAACCGGCAGGCCTTCTTCAAACACATTCGAGCTTCTCCACGGGCCGGAAAAACCGAATCCTGCGGTCTGGATCCGTACCTCCCCGTCGACGCTCAGCTCATTGCCGGCGTCGTCGAAATAGATCTCCCCCCGCTCGGTAATCGCTCTGAGCACCGAGTGACCCATCACGTATTTGACCCCGACGCCGCCCGCGCCGAAATCCAATTTAAAAAGATCGTGAAGCACGGGAATGCTTACCGGCAGTCCGAGACTTACGGTAAAATCGGTCGCCCACACCGCCTCCTGGCTGAACGTGCTGAAATCGAGCCGGTTCCCCGCCAGCAGTCCCTTATCGCGAGAGAATATCATCATCAGCGGACCTTCGGGGAGCTTGACTTCCTCGTCGATGTGCGTGGTGACGTCGAAGGCGAAACGGTTCACTCCCAGATTCATGAGCGATACCCTGCTCCCCGCATAGGCGGCAACGCCGCCCTTGAGTTTTTTAGTCAACCGGTCCGACACCTCGTCGGGGGTCAACCCTTCGAGGTCGAAACTTTTATTGAGGATCTTGGTGACGAGCGCGGAGGTTTCCCGGAGGCTGTCGGTCCAGTACTTGTTGAACGGTGAGAGCGCAAGTTTGTCGCTCCAGGCGCCCACGCCGAGCATGGTTCCGGGAAACATCAGCCCGCTCCTAGGTACCCGCTCCACGCCCAAAAGCGCCGGATTATGGACCGCGCCCTCGAAATTGTGGCCGAGCGCGTTGTGCGTCAGGGTCGTGCCGTTATTAAGCGGATTGTGATCGACGGCGGCGACGACAGCCAGATACGTCAAGAAAACTACCGCAACTGCTTTTTCGATTGTATTCATAATGATGCCGCCCCTCTCATTCCCAAATAAGTAATGAATCGGTGTTGTTGATTCCTTCGAGGCCGAAACGCGACCTCATATCCACATAATCCGTATCGATCAACGCATCGCGGTCCTGCTCCCTGAACTGTATCCACCATCTGAAATTCAATGAATCCGCACCGAACAGGGTTTCCAGCTGCTGATCGTTGAGCACCACAACGTTGTACTGTTCAACGGTAGTGTCGCGTTCCGGCACCGAGATGCCGGTATCGCCGAACAGATTGACATATCCGTTCTGCGTGGCCGATCCGGGATTTTTCAGAAACGCATACACCTCATTCATGGTGAGGGAATCGAGCGTATCCATGAGCGCATCAGGGGCGACCAGGGAGTAAAGCGAGAGATTGAGATTGGAGTTGTTGCGCAGCCACATTTCAAAGGTCGCCGACCGGTCTTCAAGTTTATGGAAAAACCGGAACGCTTCATCCATCTTAAACCTGCTGCTCCCGAGATCCATATTCACCAGACCATCCACCTTCCAGTCGAGCTTGGCGTTGAGACGGTACTGCGTATTCACATGGATGATCATCCGGCCGATGAAACGATCGTAATCGGGGTCATGCACGTCGAGATCATTGACCACCCTCATCTTCGTCCCTTTCGGGACATACACTCTGACCGCAATGGCGACCGAATCGGAGTAAAGGTTGGCGACATCGGTGATGTCGATCGACCGGAAAAAGGTCGAATCGCGCATGACATTCGTCAGTGCGGTGAGCATCGTATCCTGAACCAACGCCGACTCCGGAGCGAAGGCGATAAAGTCGATCCGCAAGGTATCGAGAAAGGCACGCTGCGGCATCTCCGTACCGATGAATACATCACCCCACACCTTCTCAAGAATGAACTTACCGCGCAGCGAATCCTTCACCGTGTTGTTCCACGGCAGATTGATCGCCACCTTCTGGGTATCGCTCTGACGCTCGTACCCTTCGGTGAGGGTCCCCTGCATCTCCTTGAATTTGAAGTCTACCGCCTGAATGGTAAAGAGCAGCGAATCGGACGACCGTATCGTCACCGTATCGCCGCCGGGCTTCCCCGACGAGACGATATATCTGACCTTGGTGACGCTCTTCTTAAGGGAGTCATCCCACTCCGGAAAGAGACGGCATAAAGAAAGATTTTCCTGGCCATAGGTCGCTTCCCGATGAGCTTCAACCGTATTCTTGACCGAGTCCCCGGTGAGTTTTCCAAAAAAACCACGTGTTGAATCATCATGGCTCAGCCCCACCAGATCCTCAAACCGGGTGATACCCCGCAACTCGGTAAACGAGGTGACCCACATATGTTCATGAACACCCTTTACAATGAGATCAAAGTCGGTATAATTCATGAATTTATATATAAAAAACCCGTTTCCGATATCGATATAGTCGACATCCACCGTATCGGTCAGCTCGTATGGGTTTACAAATTCCACCGTGAAATTGACCAGATGGTCGTCCACCTTCATGTAATCCGCTTCGAGTCCATTGAGCGAATAGTCAATGGCGATCGACTGCCCTGCGCTCCCGTCAATTTCTCCGGCGATAAAGAACACTACCGTATGGCCGATTGTCTTGCCTGCGACCGGAAGCTCCGCGGTCGCGCTCTCCCCCGCGTCGATCCTGCCGACCGGGACGGTATCGATGCCATCAATGCCGAAGGAGAGACTATCGATGAACGAGGTTCCCGTATTCGACAGTCGTACCGACAATATATTATCCGTCGTTGCGGCGAACCCGATTTCGTAAATGCTGTCAAGGGTTACCGGCACCGACAGCGAACACGACCCGGCAACCGCGGGAAGGGGTAGGGTGTCATGTTGATCTGAAGCGCCCGAAATTGGAATCGATCCGAGGCTGACATGAAACTCCTTATCGTCAAACGCCTCCTCATGGCTTTCAAATTCGGAGGAATCGGTTTTCGCGGCGGAAAACATAACCGTATCGCCCCTGATGGTATCGGGCTGCAGCTGCGACGGGTCATCATAATAACGCAACAAGACATTCAGAATATCCACATCCTCCTCTTCAAACTCGAAGAGGTTGTCGAGCTCTTCACCAATGATGAATCGCTCGTTCGAGACCGGAATCTCAATATTCGACCTCCACCGTATCGGGGGATCATCCACCGGGTTGGCACACTGCATCGGATTAAATAGTACCCCTGCAAGCGCAGCCAGACTTATAAAAAGACCACTTTTCTTACTCACGCCCGCTCCTTTCGCTGTCGTTTTCCGCGCCCTGTTTTCCGCGCCCTGAAAGGGCGCCGGTTACTCAAATATACTTCTGCAATAATAATATTCAAAAAGCTCCCTGCAAAAAATCCGTTCCCTTTTGAGAACAGTATCCCCTTTCAATCGGAATAATTTTGGGTAAGGGAAAAAATCGGGGCGCCCCCTCTTTTGTTCTCTTCTGAGAACGGGTTTTAAACAAAAATACCCTAAACATGCATGTATTTCATTATTTTATAGACAATATCCGGAGGAGCTTTAAAGTATGCAGAAGGGGAAAAAAGCATCTATTTTATTGTTTTTTCTCATTCTACCGCTCTCTGCAGGGCCGGTGGAAAACATGTTCAAGGCATTCGAAGAACGGCCCGAGTATGTACGGCCATTTGCAACTATTCTTGGTTCAATGACAAATGCCGGATGGTATCAAAGCGCTTCGGTAGGAAAGGATTTCAGCTTTGGCGTTGCACTGCCGATCTCGTTGATGTATTTGAATAACCGCGACCGGGAGTATTCGGGAACCTATATCGACGAAGGGTGCCGGAAGTGTCGCGAGCGGGAGGCCGAGTGCAACGGGTGCGTTGAATGTCAAAAGTTCACCGCACCGACGGTGTTCGGGACAATACGAACACCGGAGATAACCCGCTCGATAATCGATCTTAACTTCAACGTAGTGACCGACACCCTGCCGGTGGATCCGCCCTTCAGCGACGGCATTGAAGAGCTCACCCAGATCGCCGGGCTTCCTTTTCTGTCGCTCCAGACTACATTTTCCATACATTATACCGCAGTAACCCTGCGGTATATGGGGATTCCCGCAATCCCGGGTACGTCTTTAAACTTCCCCGGAATCGGCTTGCAGCATGATTTTCAGTATCTGCTTCCCTCCCTGCCGGTTTCACTTTCGGTTGCGGCAAACTTCACTTTTCTTATTATTTCGTTGGCGCCGGAGGAGTGGACCGATGATGGAACAATGTCGGGGAATCTTTCCCTGAACGGCCTGTCGAATTTCCTCGGCATACTTGCCGGCTACAAACCGGTGAGATTTCTCGAGGTTTTTCTGGAAACCGGCTGGGAACACAGCTTTCTCAAACCGTCGGGAACCCTGATTGTAAATAACGAAACCATTAAACCAAGCCTGACCCTTAAGGGACGTAACGGTTTCCGCACGGCCCTTAACATCGCTTTCCCGATAAAGTATAATCCGGTTATCGGAGGAATCGGGGGAGCGCAGTTCGGGTATCTTGTCAACCTTATCGGTTTCAAAAGCCGGAAAAAGGAGTAGCTTTCCACCGGAGAGGAGAGTAGTATGAGAAAAAATGTTGAAATGCTGGTGCTGATCGCAAGCATGGGCGTTCTAATCTGTCTATTGAGCGGATGTCTTCTGCGGGATACCGGAGGAACCGACAACCCTCTCGAGGAAACGACGTTAACCGATATCGACAACGACGGCCAGCCGAATGTTAGTGACCTGGATATCGACAACGACGGAAAACCCAATGTCTCCGACACCGATATTGACGGCGATAACATCCCGAATACTGAGGACAATGACCTCGACGGCGACAACGTCGATAATATCGACGACAACGATATCGACGGCGACGGAATTCCCAACACCCAGGACTCCGATATCGACGGCGACGGCAAAACGAATACCAGCGACGACGATATCGACGGCGACGGAATTCCCAATATCGACGACAACGACATCGACGGCGACGGAATTCCCAACACCCAGGACTCCGATCTCGACGGCGACGGCGTAGCCAACGACCGGGATTCCGATCTCGACGGCGACGGAATTACCAACAGTGAAGACAAGGACATCGACGGTGACGGCATTCTCAATACCGACGATCCTGATATCGACAATGACGGCATTCCCAACGACCAGGATGAGACCTCCGGCGGCACAGGAAACGATACCGAGGGTACCCAGGGCGATGCGAACACCGGTACCGACACCGATACGGGAACCACAAATACCGACACCGACCAGAACACCGGTGAGACGGGGGACGACGATTATGTGTCGGGAATCGGTATTGTTGCCGTCGATACCGTCAGCTACTCCTTCACGATCAATGCCGGCCAGGGAAAAGGCACCGTCACCAGGAAAGAGACCATCGACCTCGACAAGGTGCGCGACGAAATCGAGAAGAACGATATTGCGCTTTCGACCTTTTCCCTTACCGACCTGAGCATCTCAGCAGTGTCGAACAGCTTTGTTCAGGCCAACAGCGATGTCAGGATCGTGATCAAGGTGTCATACTTTGACGAAAGCAACACTCCGTTATTGGTCCTGGAATCCGCCGCAACGGAGGGACTTGCCGGTCCGGTGCTTACCATCGGCGACCTTGCGAACGGAGTACGACTCAACCAAGAGATCTTCGGGTCTGCGGCGGGTTTCAACAGTTTTACCGGAATGGTGAAGAATGAGTCGATATCATCGGTTTCAACCGTCATTGAAATCACTTTTCTCGACGATCCTCTTCAGGGCGGCGGGACTCTCGACGTCGATTTTATTCTCAGAGCATCAGGAAAGAGACCATTGTAATCCATTGGTAGGTATTTTAAACCTGTGGGGGCCGGCGGTGTGCCGGCCCTTTTATTCTTCAGCGGAAAAGTGGAATACCGTTCGAAACGGGATCATGCCAGATAACCGACTATCGCAGCACAGCGAATTGTATCGTTGACCCCACGCCCTCCTGCACCAGCACTGCCGCGTAGACGCCCGGCGCGAGCCGGACGGGCAGCCGGACATATCGCTTGGAGGATCCGTCGGCGAACCGTTGCGCATACCGTTCCCGTCCCGCCTGGTCGACGATCCGGATGGCGGCGGCGCCGGAAGAGAGATTTGTCAAGCGGGCGGCAAGCCCCTCGGCGCCGAACGCCATGGTCAATTGCGGCGCACTGCTGCGTCCGGGCCGCTTTCCGGCATTGCCGTGCGCTGTCCCCGTCCGGTCGTCGGTCACCGTTGCGCTCCACTGCAGCGTCTTCGACGCCCCTTTACGCAGCGTCTCCCCACTCGACAGCATTTCCCAGATGAGAAGGTTGTCGGTGATGTCGGCGGTATGGCCCTCGTTTTTCGTAACGGCAATCGATCCCGGATCGATCCGCACCGGCAGCCGGCTGATCGGTCTGAACTGGTAGCAGTAGCCGGCGCCGAACTCGAGGTCGTGCGCAACCATGGTGAAGGTAAAGGAAAAATCCGCACTTCCCGAATTGTTTTCCGCCCACGACAATTCGGTTTTGTAGGCCCGCGCCGTATCTCCGACATCATGAAAAACAACCGCTCCGGCGGGGTCGCCGTAAAACACGGTCGAATCCATGTACGAGCCGATCGGGCCGCTCACCTGCTTCGTGAAGTACTTCTGTTCGAACAGCGCATTGTTGTTTGAGAGAAAGAAGCCCTCCGCCAGCGTGTAGGTTCCGGCAGATTTCGTCACCCGGTCGTACACCCCCCATGCCATGAACTCGTCGCCCGACGAGGCGCTGTTGACAAAACCGAACATCTGCACCGCATGGCCGGTATGAAACGCCGCATAAACGATGTTGTTGCTGTTGTCGGGATTGCCCATCAGGCAGTTGCTCGCGCACCAGAGGATTTTCGGCGTCGGAGCGTTGATCGCGATTGAACCGCCCGAAGCGGGGGCGCCGTAGAGCTTCCCTCCGGATGACCGCATATACCCTTCGGAACCAGCATCGGGGTAATGGCACTGCCAGAGGTTCACGTTGCCGTGACCGCCGGTCATGATACAGTCGACGGGCCCGGTAATGGCTCCCTTGCCGGCGACCTCGAGAGTGATCGACTCTGCGTTGAGCCATTTTGCGACCAGTTTGATGCGGTCCCGTTCACCTTCGGGCCGTTTTTCTTCGGTATAAATATTCCCCGATGTGCCGGGAAAAAGGTAGTCGGTTTTCGTGTAGCTGTCGCAGGTCATGCCGACTCCCTGGTAGAACCGCTGAAGCGGCGGCTCGTAGGAGAGGTTTCCCGATGCCGACAGCATCGTTTTGACGGTCAGCGACTCGGATATCGCTCGAAGAGCATCGGCGGCCTCATACCCGGTAATGATACCCCACACCGCATCGCCGTAGGGATCTGCGTCGAGGGTGCGGCTCAGCCGGCTCACCGTTGCAATGAATCGGGAATTGCACTCATCGACCGGACGCGCGATAAATCCGATATAGTCGGGCCGAAAGGAGGAGAGGTCGGTTCTTACGTCGTCGACCGAAGATGCCCAGGTAAAAAGCTTTGCCGTTCCTTTGCGGCCGTGCCGTGCGACCAGCGAGTCGGCGACAGCCTTCCATCCCGCATCGGCATACGCGGTTTTACTGATCACGGCGGCATAGAAATAATTGCGCAGTGACGATTGCGGGAAAGCCGGGGTCGCAGGCCCAAGACACAAGGCGAAAATCGATAGAGCCGATATTTTACGGAACAATTCAGCATGCCTCTTTTTCACGGCCCTCTCCTCGACTCGGTGATATTTCCTTCAATTAATATAGTTGAAATTCTTAAAGAAAAGAAAAAGAATAATCACTTTGAAACGGCGACGGGCAGCATCAGGCGCACCGCCCCCCCCTTTGCCGGGGTTTATCGAAACCGACAGTCTGGCTTTTCCCCGCTGAATAATTCATATTAGAAAGCGGGCAACCGAGCGGCGGCGTGTTTGTATCTTCCCTGGAAGGGTTGTCCACAGATGATCGAACGGGCGGGAAGTGCTCACTGCGGTTCTTCTCTCTCACAAACGGGCGATGCACCGGAGGCACGTCATGACGTACAGGAAACATTTCGCACTGTTTTCCGCAACGATTCTTTTCTACGCCGCTTATTTCATTCCCGCCGCACCGGTTATCGAATTCGACACGAAAGAGTTCCAGTGCGGGGTGGTTGACGAAGGAACAAAAACAAGGATCGACGCCGTCTTTACGGTTAAAAACAGCGGGGATTCGACGCTCATCATCACGGGTGTGCGGCCCGGATGCGGCTGCACGGTGGTAACATACGACTCGATCATCGAACCCGGGAAAGCGGCGCCGCTCAAAGCTTCGATGAAAATCGCCGGATTCAGGAGCGGGCTCCTTTCCAAACCGGTAACGGTCTTCTCGAATGCGCAGAACGATTCGGTCGCGCAGCTGGTCATCAAGGCGACGATCCGGGCGGCCATCGATCCCTCGATGATTCTGATCACGATGCGGCCGAACGAGAAAACCTCGCTGCAATTGACAACGCCGAAAAAGAACCTGAAGGTCGCGGGAGTGCTCTTTACGCCCCACAGCGACGATCCGGCCTCCACGACAGAACCGGTGAAGGTCTCCTACGTTTTTGCACCCATCGATTCCGCACGCGGCGACGGACTGACTGCCTACCGCCTGGAACTGGAACCCTTCGCGGTCGACAGCTCCGCCGAGGGTATTATTACCATTACAACGAACCATCACCACAAGAAAGAGATGCGCATCCGGGGGCGGGCGCTGAGGTAACAAACCACATACTATTATCAGGGAACTACTCCGCTATATTCGTATCGCCGATAATGAGGGGGAGGGGATTGGGTGCCAAAGCCTGATATGCGGCTCCTCACTCTTCGATCTCCTCTATCATCTCCTTAGTCAGCGTTCGCAGACCGAGGATATACCCGCTTACCGCAACAGCAATGGCGATAAGGAGAATACGCGCCCACAACAGCCGGACCGCGAACAGCACCGACAGGGTGATGCATACCCAGAGCAGTACCACTGATACTGTTTTTGCCCGTAATGAAACGGCATGGAAATGACGGAATCCCCTGATCGTTAGGCCGAAAAGCCGATGATGGATCAACCAGCGATAGAGCCGCTCGGAACTGCGGAAATAACAGGCGGCGGCGAGCAGGAGCAAGGGGGTGGTCGGCAGCAGGGGAAGAAAAATGCCGATAAGGCCGAGCGCCAGGCAGATACTTCCTGCGAAAAACAGCACGCCGTTTCTGATGCGAGTAAACATGACGGTGCTTCGTGTTGATCACTCACGGTGATGGAAGGCGCGGCGCGTTGTTGAACGGCAGGCCGCATTCACCACGGCATCGTCCGGCACGCCGCCCGCGTTCTATTTCTCCGCATAAAAAATTCCATACTGCCACAGTTTCCTTCTCAGCGACAGGTACTGGTTGAACATACCGTCGGTCGGATAGGATTTCAAGCGGTGTATTTTGTCAACAATATGGAAAGGAAAAAACGGCAGGGAGGCGACGAACATCAACCGCGACGTAGGCATCACCTTTGAGGTCACGTCCTCATACTCATACTTCCGGTATCCCGCCGCAGCCGCGTACCGCATGAATGCCGCAGGCGTATCCAGAAAAGTAACGATCCAGCCGTCGAGCCATCGATGCAGCAGTTTTTTATCCTTGTCGCTGTAGGTTTCGCGGCTTGCGAATCCGTCACCGACGATGAGCCTGCCGTGTCCGCCGGTAACCCGGCTTGCCTCCTCAACGAACTGCTTCTTACTTTTCGCATAACAGATGCTCTCCAGCCCCCACACCACGTCGAATCGACCGTCCTGAAACGTCGTGTGCTCATAATCCATCTCGTAAAATTCCGTCAGGTGGTCGACGCCCTCGGCGCGTGCGTTTTTACGCGCCTTCTCGACCTGTCGCGGACATATGGTAATACCCGTCGCGCGGCAGCCGAACTTCTTGGCGAGATAAATACTCGCCCCCCCCACGCCGCAGCCGGCGTCAAGAACACGGTCGTTGCGGCCGATGTGCGCGATCGCGGCCATGACCTCGTTGAACCGCAACGATGCCTGACGCTGGGTTCTGATACCGGGCTCCCAGTAGCCGTAATGCATGTTGCGTCCCCAGACGTTGTAAGCGAATTCATTCGTTTTGTAATAGCGAATGATGTCCTTTGCCGACCATTGCATGTTTGTTTCCCAACGATTCGTTTGTCGATGCCGACCCGCTCTTGACAAATGCACAATGGAAAAGGATTCACGGCGTTTCGCTCGTTAAACCCCCCCGGCAGACTGCTTTCGCAGCCGCAGGCAAGCGGGCGGATATAAAAAATATACTGAAATGATAATTGATTTTCCACTCCGGCCGCGTTTTTTGTCGGGTTTCTCCACGGAACAAGGCAGAAACCGGCATTTGCCGACAATTATCCATTGAAAAACAGATGCCCGACGAGAATCGTGCACACTATACCGATGAGTGCTGCTCCCCGGGCGGTTTCGATCTTCTCTCCGGAATAAATCGGGCCGAGGCGGCGCCCTTAAACCGCCCCGGCCCTTCCCAGCAGGCCTATCCGCCTCAGCGCCAGAACACCCCGCGGCTGATCTGCCCCCTTGTCGTCCCGACCTTTACAATGTAGCGTCCGGAAGAAATCAGTCTGCCGCTTTCAAGCCTGCCGTCCCAGACGAACCTCGTGCATCGCGACGAACGCAATGATATCCGGAACAGGCAGCGACCGCGCAAATCGTATATCGCCACTTCCCGTAGAGAGGCACCGGCGGGAATCTCGACGGTCAGACGGTTCCGCAGCAGCTTCACCGATACTTCGGCAAGCACGTCGCCCGCTGCCGCCTTGGTTTCCACCGCCGTATACTGACCTATCCGGTTCTCCTCGGTTGCCTCCCCCGGACTGATCGCCAGAAACGCCGTGTAGTCGCTTAACACCTGGTACTGTTTCGACAGTTCGATGATATGGTTCCTGTTGCTTGTTCCCGTCCCCTCCTCGATCCGCAGCTTCCGTATCATCCAGCGCGCCCACACCTGGGGAACCATCGAATTGGCGGTGGGCGTGGAAGCGAGGCTTATCTCTTTTATAAGCGTAACCGGTTCATCGTTGCGACTGCCGGCAATCGTGACCGTATGCGCTCCTCCCTCACGGTAAACCCCGAAAACGGTAACCGGGGTACCTTTATAGAGCATGTTCCCCTGCGGAAGGATGAGCTGCGTCTCATCGAGGCCGCTCATGGCAATGGAGATATCCTGCAGCTGCGGCGATTCGATCTTTTCCCATACCGCATCAACGATCGGCGCGACGGCCTCGTTTTCGGTGATTTCGGTGGATACCCCGTTGCCGACCTTGGCCGCTTCATCGAGGAAGTACCGGTTGAGATTGTTCCCCGCACCGAAGGTGAAGACCGTGGGGGCGGTCGGATGATTTGTGATCGCATCGAGAATCGCCGTTTCGTTGGTGATGAATCCGTCGGTAAGAAACACGAAGAAGCGGCTGAAGCCCTCTCCCGATTCAATACCGAGCGCCGCCTGCACGCCCGCAAGCAGGTTGGTGCCGCCGGTGGCGCTGAGCCTCGAGATAAATTCACACGCATTTGCGATATTCACACCCGATGCTTCGACCGACTGCGAGGAACCGAAGCACCAGCTGACCGCAGTATTGAATGACAGCACCGTAAACCGGTCGGAGGGTGTCAATTTATCAAGTATAGCATCAGCGATTTCCTTCTCCTTTGCAAGCGGCCAGCCGCTTTGCGACCCCGATACGTCAACCAGTATGACGACGTCGAGCTTGGACCGGTCTCCTGTAAAAAGCGAGGTGTCGGGGAAAATAGTGCTGTAAAAATAGCCGATATTAAGCGACGTGTCGAACGTGGATGCAAGTGTAAAATCGAGTTCCGCCTCGGCACGGCTGAAGCGCAGTACGAAGTCCCTGTTCGGATAGGTTGCAGCCTGCTGCAGCAGCGCTCCTCGGTTATAGGGAAGATCGAGGTCGGCCGATTTATCGATGACGCTGCGGGCTTCGAGTTCCGGTCGCACCGCATCAATTTCAGAAATAACGAGCGGGTGCGTCGGCGACTGCAGCTGTGAAATCGAAAAACCGGTCTGCAGCAGCACATTGATCTGCAGGGTCTGGCCGTCACGGTCGGGAGGCGGGTTCCACAAACGCCCGCTCGAAAGCACCGCCGATGCATTCTCACTCTGATACCGTTCGGCAACCATCGTGGGAATCGCCAGTTCATACAAGCCGTTGTCGTATTCGAGCGGCATGGTCAGTTTGATCTGAATCCAGGCCGAATCGTTGAAGGCGATGTTCGCGATCCGCTGCTGGAACACGTTCGGCCGGTCCTGCAGAAGAAGCGCCGCCACGCCGCCGATTTTTACAATCGAATCGTAGATCTGCTGCGCCTCCTGCTTTTCATAGATGACCGCACTGTAGATGCTGTCGCGGTACTCCATCGTCATCGCATGCACGGCGGCTTCATGCGGCAGCGGAAAGACATAGGCAATGTCCTTGACGATGCCGAAATCATTGACGAAGAGCTGCGTCAGGGTGATCTGCGCAAGTCCGTCGGTGATGACGACATTGTAGGTCGAGCTCTTCGGTGAAAGCGGCAGTGCCGCCTTGGTGACCGAATCGATTACTATGCACAGCGGTCCTTTCACCGAATCGACGGGGAAAAGGATGCTTTGACCGTTAAGCGTGAAGGCGAGCAGTATCGGAATGAGTATCCCGGCCGCAACGGATGGTTTTATTGACATCGAATCCTCCTTTGGTACAGTGGACAGTCACTGTAATAAAGGTAGCATAACTATCGGGTAATAAAACGGCGGTCGGTCACTTTTCGTTTTCTGGCAGAAAACAGCGGAAGATGAATTGCCGAAGTGGTGGCAATCAATAAACCAACTGCTGCAGCAGCGGTAATCGGCACATTGCTGCGGCGCTTCACCGAGCACATTTCTTGAACGGCAGAGCTTTGAAAATGGTCTATTTCAGTACACACTATGTATACGAAAAAAGCATAAAAATTCCCTTTATCGGCATTTTCAATTTTACTTCCGCCTATATTTATGTACAAGAATTCATCGGAAGGGATATGTATCATGCGATTCACTCAAAAAATCAAGCTTGTCGTCCTTATCGCCGGCGTATCGGCAATTGAAATCAAGGCGGAACCTGACCCGAATTTTCATATTTATCTTTTATTCGGACAGTCGAATATGGCCGGACCGTGTAATAACGATAATGCAATAGCTGAGGCAAGAGATCCGCAACCTGAAGATTGTGATACAACACCAAGGGTTAAAGTTCTTGCATGGGGAGATTGCAGCAGGGATTCAAAACCCTGCCCGTCACTCCCCCTTAAAAGAACCTACGACCGATGGTATACCGCATTTCCGCCATATCATAATTGTCACGAAGGTATAGGGCCGGCCGATTATTTCGGCAAAATGCTGCTGGACTCAATCAGAGAAGATATCTCCATCGGTTTTGTGCCGTGCGCCCTCTCCGGTCAGAAAATAGAAGTATTCATGAAAGGAAAAAATGCACCGATTGACGCACATACGCAGCCGACGAACGGGTCACAAAAAATAACCAGCGGCGGTTATGAATGGATGGTAAAACGCGCTAAAATTGCCCAGCAAACCGGTGTTATCAAAGGAATTCTTCTGCATCAGGGTGAATCAAATTCCGGTGAGGGCGACGCCTGGGTTACCAAAGTCAAGGGTATAGCAGCAGACTTGAAAAAAGATCTTGGTCTGGGCGATATCCCTTTTATTGCAGGGGAACTCATACAGGATCCTGCGGCTGATCCGAATGCCAAGAACCTCAATCCTTACGTGAACAAACTCCCGGAGGTAATTCCCCATTGTGCCGTTGCTTCTTCAAAAGACTTTGTCGTCAGACCCGGCGATACCTACAGGCTCCATTTCTCCTGTTCCGGTATCCGGGAATTCGGAAGACGGTATGCACGAGCATTTCTGAAACTGGCGGACAACGACTTTGTCCCCAGGAAGGGTACCGTAAAAACTCGTTCCGGCAGATCCGCAGTACATCAATTTGTTGTCAACACAACGGGTGGTACGGTAACGATCTATACCCTGCTTGGCCGCATCGTCGGTTCGAACCAGGCAGCTGGAATAGACAATGCATTTCATAATATCCGTTCCGGCGGCGTTTACCTTGTTTCGCGAAAGCTTGATGACGGCCGTACGGCGGTTGTGCCGGTTATAAAAGAATAAGACGTGCGCGTACTCAATTTTCGGAGAGGAGCGATCAGCGCGGGCACGACTGAAAATGATGCCCGACCCGGCAGGTGCATATCGGGAGTTTTTACCGGACTGTGGACATAAATAAACCATCGAAATTGCCCCCGCTTTCTATTCAACCCGTATTTAAATGATTTTTTCACTATCCTGTGGGCATTTCTGACAACAGTTTCTCAATCCGATGCCACATTTCGCCGTCGTTTCATCACTATTTATTTATATTACTCCTATGAAGCCGGTCAAGGAATACCTCGAATACCGCGATTTTTTGCACGACTTCTACGCCGAAAAGAAGCATACGCATTCATTCTATTCCCTCCGGTATATGGGGGGCAAGGTGGGGGTCGACCCGTCGCATCTGGTTAAAATATTCCAGCGTCAACGTCATATCGGGAATTCACTGATCGAGATATTCATACGGCATTGCGAATTAACCGGTTCCGATGCGGAATACTTTGCGAACCTGGTCCGTTTCAACAAGGCGAAATCCGACGGCGACAGCAAAATGTATTACGAAAAGCTCATCGCGCTTAAAGGAGCCGGCGCGTGGTCGCTCGAGAAAAGTCAGTATGAATTCTATACTCAATGGTATCATTCGGCGATCCTGACCCTGCTCGATTTCTATCCTATTACGGACGACTATGCCGCTCTCGCCTCCCGGCTGACACCGCCTGTAACCGAAGCGACGGCGAGAAAATCGGTGGCACTGCTCAAGAAACTCGGCCTTGTCAGAAGAAAAACAGGCGGCACCTGGGAACTGACGCATAAAATCATCACCACGGGAGACCATTGCCGCTCAATTGCCGTCAAGGCGTTTCAGGAAACGACGATGCGGCTGGCCGTCGAGGCGCTGCACCGTCACCCGCCTGAAAAAAGGAATATCTCCACGGTCACGATCACCATTGCGGAGCATAATCTCGACCGCATCAACGAATTAATCGCTCAATTCCGGGAGAGCCTGCTGCAGATGGCCCACGACGAGAAGAACCCCGACAAGGTGTATCAATTGAACATTCAATTTTATCCTCTGACGCGGTAGGGGTATGATCCGTTTCAGGAACAACGCCGGAATTTTACTGCCGTTGATTGCCGGAGTCTCGCTGCTGCACTGTTCCGGGAGACTTGCCGGCGCCGGATCGGAAACAACCAACAGCATCGTCGGTTCGATCCGCAACCAGGACGACTCTCCGGCGCTCAATACCGTTGTCAAGCTTTTTCCCGATGATTACGATCCGGTGGCCCATGCCGGAACCCCGCACCCGCTTGTCGATACGACCGACAGCGAGGGAACCTTCACATTCGAAGACATCGATACGGGTAGCTATTCCATCCTCGCGCGCAATGACCGGACCGCTACCGGCGTGCTGATTCCGGGCGTTTTCATCGCCGGCGTCGAAACCCCGACCATAATTTCTCCCGTCAAGCTTGCCGGGACGGGGTCGGTCGAGGCCGATTTCTCCGGCAGCGGTACTGCCGCTTCGGGATACCTCTTCATCCCGGGCACCGACCTCTTCTCTCCCATCGGCGACGACGGCGCCGTCGTACTTGACGACATACCTTCGGGGAACCTTTCAAAGGTCATCCACGCCACCGCCGACGGAGAACGTCGCAATGTCCTCCGCGGCGAGGTCACGGTCATTCCCGGAAGCGCCGTAACGGTCCCCTACCCCGCCTGGAAATACGCGCGCCGGCTGGTCCTTAATACAACGGTGGAGGGCGCCGGCGTGACGGACGATCAGTACGGCTTCCCGCTTCTTGTTCGCCTCGCTGAGCGCAACTTCGTTTTTTCCGAGGCGCACCCCGCCGGAAACGACCTCCTTTTCACCAAAAGCGACAATGCCCCCATGCCCTGCGAGATCGAACGGTGGGATGCAAACGGCAACCGCGCCGAGATCTGGGTGAAGATCGATACGCTCTTCGGCAATAATTACGATCAGTCAATCATGATGTACTGGGGGAATGCCGGCGCGGTCGGTGAATCGACACGCGGCGTCGTGTTCGATACCGCCGGCGGTTTTCAGGGCGTCTGGCATCTCGGCGATACCCCCGAAGACGCTGCCGGGGATGCGACCGCCAACCGGTATCACGGCACCTCTCCCGACTCAGCCCGTCCGCAGGTTGCCGAGGGAATCATCGGCGAGTGCCGTTCTTTTAACGGTACCTCAAGTTATTTTACCATGCCGAATACCGCCGGCGGCAGACTGAATTTTCCGCAAAACGGCCGCTACACCGTTTCCGCCTGGGTCTGTGTCGAAGGCACCGACAGTCATTCGCACGTCATCGTCTCGAAAGGCAACACGCAGTACTTCCTCTGGTACACTCCCATCCATCTCGACGCAACACTCTGGGAGTTTGCCGATTACCGCAGCGAAAGCGGCTGGGATCTCTCGACCCGGCCGGTAACGACCGGAGAATGGGTCTTGTTGTGCGGTGTCCGCGACGGAACCGCGCAGCACCTGTATGTCAACGGAGAACCTGCCGACACCCTCATCGATTACCCCTTCAGCAGCGCACGCGACGAATCGTTCGACCTGATGATCGGCCGCTTTGCACAGATCATGGCATCGCCGGATAACGACGAGGGATACTGCTATTTCAAGGGAAGCATCGACGAGGTGCGCATCTGCAACCGTGCACGGAGTGCCGCATGGGTGCGATTATGTTATATGAACCAGAGAACCGACGATCGGCTTGTCATATTCAAATAATCAACGGGAGGAGACGCCATGTGCAATCAACAAAAAATAATCCGGAAATCTCAACTTACCTGCTTGAAGGCAGCTGTCGCGGCCGTGTGCTGCTGCGCGCTCTCATACGCCAAGACCGACGTTCCGCTGTTCCTGTTTTCGGGGCAGTCGAATATGGTTGGTCTGGGCGCTACCGCTTCGACGGCGGACCAGAAAAAGACAGTGGAAAATATAAAAATCGATTGCAGGGCCGACCAAAACACTAAAAAATGGACGACGTTAGGTCCAGGCTTCGGAAGCAGTTCTTCCCAATTCGGGCCGGAACTTTTTTTCGGCAGGACGTTGGCGGACTCCATGCCCGGTATTAAATTTGCGTTCATCAAGGACGCTTCTTCGGGAACCTATCTCGGCAAAAAGGAGGGGTGGCTGCCGCCGAGTTCCGGCGGACCCGGAACTTTATATAAAAACATGATGACTCATATCGACAATGCAATAAAATCGTTCACCACCGCCTTCGATACCGCGCAATATACGCCGCGATGGGCGGGCTTTGTATGGCATCAGGGAGAATTCGACGGCATGGACAACCAACTTGCCGACAAGTACGAAACCAATCTGACCAACCTCATCAAAGACATACGGACAAAAACCGGCAACGACTCCCTTCCGGTAATTATCCCGATGATCACGGGCAGTAATTGGCAATATAAAAACATCATACAGACCGCCGAAATTACAGTGGCAAAAAAAACAGTCAACGCCGATACGATGAGCACTGACGGCTATGCCTTATCGGACGGAG
Source organism: Chitinispirillaceae bacterium (assembly GCA_016927235.1). Classification (GTDB taxonomy): domain Bacteria; phylum Fibrobacterota; class Chitinivibrionia; order Chitinivibrionales; family Chitinispirillaceae; genus JAFGNB01. The sequence goes on along the minus strand of JAFGNB010000059.1, from coordinate 2,825 downwards.
TCCATTACAATGCCGCCAGTATGGAAAAAATCGGCCGGATATGCGCCCAGCGCTGGCTGACGATGAAGTTTACCGAAGGCTGGTGGACGACGGTACCGGTGGTGTACCGCCCGACACCCGCAGCTCAAGCCGTTTCAGGTATACATTCCTCAGGTGAAATTTTCATGTTCGATATTACGGGAAGGAAAATCGGAATTTTCTCTACCGGAATTGCTCCTCGCACCTTCGCGCCTTCCGCTCTTACCATTATATCGGAAAGCGGATCGAAATCCCGCACGATACTGCGAGTAACGCACTGAGCAGCGCACATACGGGGGAGGCATTTCCGCTGCCTCCATCCCGTCTTTTTCAATAACATGTCCGAGATTGAACGCTGTTAACCGATGCAGGCTATATCATCATCAATCCAAGCAGTGGTGCCGTCTATCTTTTCATTATCATCTTACGGAAATACGGTCTGGAAAGACGTCTGCCCTGCGCATTGAGGAAACTGATCCGCAGTATGTACATTCCCCCCGGCAGACTGACGGATGTATCGGCCATGGCCAGTGTCAAAGGCAGTTTTCTCTCAATGACTTTTACACCGGAAATCGAGAAGTACTCGAAAGCGACATACTCCGATGCAGGCGGAACGTGTAAACCGAACAGCATCGGCCTTCGATGCAGGTTCATTCCGGGTCGGGGGGCGATGCCGATGTTGCAAATTATTGTATCGATGCCTGTTGTATCAAAATGATACGTTATCGATGTGTCATAAAAGGTGTCTACCTGGAACGCTCCTTTATTCCCGAATTCGAAAAGGCCGGCGAGAAATATTGTACCACTCATCCTTCGCTCTACCATAAAGATGTCAATATCGTATTTTTCATCGACGGTTAAGGGGACGCCTTCATCCAGATAGAAACTGTCAAGGTATAAAGAATCGATTATCGCTTCGTGGAATCCGCCGCACTCAATTGCCAGTTTGCCGTTAATAAACACATAGAAATCGTCATCTGCACCGAAGTAAATCTTTTCACCCCCCTTGTAGGTAATTTGATTGTGTGCACGCAGGGTATACCCGGCATTCTGCGTTTCGTCGCTCTCGTTCCCGAAGCCCCTCCCGCCAAGAGGATCCATTTTCTGGCGCTTGCCGAAGGTCCATATCGTATCCGTAGTGTCGTCGTAGGTTATTTCATTGGGAAGCCAGTAAGCGGACAGTGAGTCTTCTATCACGATATTCTTGAACATGGTATCGCTTATCATGACGGTGTCGGGTACCGGTATGGAATCGTATAAGAGAATGGACGTGAGGGTATCCACCCATATGGTCATTGTAGTGTCCGGATGAGACGACACCGTATCCAAAACAAACGTACTATCCGGATTATAAGCGGTATCCACCTCATAAACCGTAAGTATATCATAAGTCGTATCCACTCGTACCAGAAACGTATCCACGAGAGTATCTTTGATATTCGGCGGAAATTTCAGGGTAAACGTATCGACGGCTCCTTCGGTCCATGGCGTGAACAGCCTTCCGATATTCCAGCTTATGTCAAGGAATGTATCCGTGAGTGCAGGGTTCCGTTGCGGCGACATGGTTTCTGACGAGAGAGAAGAATCCACCCATCCGCCGTAATTTGCGTACGACAGACCGGTCTGGTCCCACCGGGAGGTGACCCTGTACCCGAAATCCGGATTCGAACCGTCAACATGGTAATCATAATAGGTGACGGGAATTCTGAATGTGTTTACATATCGCGGTACAAACGCCGTATCATATACGAGCTCCAGATTATACGTGGTATCACACATGAGATCCTGTGACAGTACCGTCGCTGCAATGGTAAACAATAAAAAGACTACGACATGCAAATAATGACGCATAACCGACTCCCCTTCCAGTTAAATCGGGATACCATTTCATGTAACAACCACCTCCCCGATGGTTACACTTCCTGCACTGAATTCAAATGTCCGATTCCGGCTGTTCATGGTAGAAAAATGAATGTTTTCGGGAATAGCCGGAAAACTGCGGAAAGAACGTTAAAAAGCATCTGAACCCAGAAGTTTTCAAATGCTTTCAAAATGTAATATTATTCTTCAGGAATCGCCGGACATTTTACTCAAGTTTGGTATTCATGTCCCAGTCGACCCACATGGCTTTCCATTCCGATTGCGGTTGCTGGAGATCTTTATCTCCCTGTCCAAAAGTCATCTCGTCCGTTTTGGCACTCTTGTCACCCTCAAAGACCCTCTTGAAGAATTCACTCGCCAGATTTTTAGCCGCTGTAGGGTTACTACAGTGGAACGGGCAACTACCACCTTCGTCGGGATACATTTGAAATCCGAAGTTTTCAGGAACACCGAGTGCGTTCCACACCGGTTCCGCAGCCCAGGCGGAAAGCGCTTCACAGGTTCCTCCAAGGTGGCACCATTCACCGGCAGGTGGATTTTTCGTTCTATCTGTTTTACCATGTTGGTTTGTAAAATGGCAGAGCGCCCGGGGAGCGGTACAGGCCAACAGACAGTGCTGATCATAGGGAAGCTTGTTAATATTTTTCATATTCGAGGCTGAAGCTACCCAACTGGCCACACTCGTGCTGAAATAGGGCTCTCCCGAAAAGCCCCCATTATTGTCAGTGTTGTCAAGGTTCTGTGGATATTTTTGCGCACCCCCATCCAAACAATCGTAACTCGATTTACCTCCGCCATGCTTGAACCATTCCGCCATCCGATAATTGGCTGCACCGCACCCGCCGGATTCAACAATAACCGTCAGATCAACACCTTCGCAGAATGCCCCCGTAACAAATGCCGATTTTGCGGATGCGGAACATCCT
>JAFGNB010000058.1 GCA_016927235.1 Chitinispirillaceae bacterium | reverse complement strand
TTGAAAATACCTTGTAGAATAAGCGTCCAGATGGCTTTTTTCTTTCTATATGTTTCTATGAGCCGTTTTTAGTGAAAAATTCAGGTAGTATAAAAGAAAGGTTTGGTGATGTACCGGCGTTTGTCGGTGGTAATTGCTTTTACGGCTATGGTCCTGCTGTGCGGGCGAGAATCCGATCAGAAATGGAACGAACCGCTGGCAAGCGCCGGCTTCATGCGGATCACCAGGCTCGACGCTGAAGTGTTCAGCGCGGTGGCCGGCTTTACGCCCTTTTCAAATGACTCTTTCAGACTGATCGACCGTGATCAGGTTTCCGGTCTTCTGGAGACCGAAGCCATCTATCGGAAGGTGCGGTGGAATCTGGTCTTTTTTTTCATGCGATACAGCAGGCAATGGCGATGGAAACAACGTTATTTCGTCGCAATGATGTATTCCGGCGAAATACTGCAAAAGAAACTCGGCTACACCGATGCCGAGCTACGGCGCTATTATGCAACGCATAAAGAGGAGTTCAGGCGTGAAGGAGACGCCGGATCGGCAAAAGAACGGGACGTGCTGCCATTTGACTCGGTGTGGTTCGGTGCGGCGCGCAAGCTGTTTCTCAGTGAGTATCAACACGATTCAGGATCTTCCGATCTGCATAATTCCGGCGTTTTTTACCGGTTTTTCACTGACGGTTATAAAGAGTATTTTATGAAAAAATTCTATAGCGAAAAATACGGAAAACCGTTTCCGCGATCCGTTGACGCAACCGGGGGCATCAAGGGATTTATCAATGAAAAGGACGTTCAATCCGCCCTCCCGCTTCTCGCTCCTCAGGAACGAATCGCGTTTGAAAAGGACCCGCTTCCATTCGTCCATTCGCTCGCACAATGGAAACTGTTCAGCGAAAAGGCCGTTGCATCGGGATATACGGCTCGTTTCGAGGTGCGAAAAGCCCTTAAATGGGCCTTTAAAATTGAGGCGGCACAGCGGTATATAAAGAACCAGATGCTTCCGTTGATAAAGCAATCAATGCGTATCGACACATCTCTGGCCGAACTCAGCTATTATGACGAGGCCGCGAGCGCCGGAGCGGTTATTGACACCGGAGCATGGAAGGCTCATCTGGCGACAATCAAACAGGAGCAGATGGCGATGACGTATGACAGTCTCATAGTTCCTCTGCGCCGCAATTTGCAGGTACGGTTTCTGCAGAGCGACTGGAGCGATGAAAAAGGGGGGGACCCTGTGTTACTGCTGAAAAGGGCCGACTCGCTCCGCGACAGGGGAGGCGAATCCGATGCGTACGACGCATACGCCGTTCTTGCCGCCAACTACGCATTTACCCCGCAGGGGAGCAGGGCGCTTCTCGAGCTTGCGGCAATGCAGGCGGAACGGGATGGCTATTGCGACGAAGCGATAAAAAACTATCGTCGTTATCTCCTGAAAGCCCGCGATCCGCAGGAACAGTGCACGGCTGTTTCCGCAATCGGATTCATCTACGACCGCTATCTCGGACGGCTCGATCTTGCCGAATTGCAGTATCGATGGGTATTGAAACATGCCCCGGAGTGTCCGCGGGCCGCCGATGCGGAGTTTATGCTCCTGCATCTGGGCGAACCTTTTCCGGGAAGCCGCGAACTGCAGGCAGAGGCGTTGCGGCAGGGGAGAAAATAGACGAATCCCCCTGCCGGGAAAACAGAAAAAACCTTCATTTGCCTGTCTGCTGATCCTCCATGTGAGGTTTAACATCATCACAAGCACAATAACCGAGCGCTTCGGGTGTTTACCGCATTTGTTCTCTTTAGCGAACAGGAACTATCGCTTCGGCAGGATATTTTAAACATTACCGGAATAGTATCAACTAAATTAAGTGGCGGATTTCTATAAACTTCCGCCTTTGCTCGATCCTTATATGGGAGGAAGCCGATCAATCAAATGAGAAATATTACAATTTCATGGAGGCAGCGATGTGTCGAAGAGCAGCAGTTTATTTCGTTCTATTAATGGGAATTACCGCGTCCGCGCAATCGATCAGCCTGAGCGGGACGGTCAAGAATAAAAGCGGCAGACCCATTGCCGGCGCCACGGTCAAACTCGCGGTTAAAAACCTGAGCACCACCACCAATGCAACCGGGAACTATTCCATAATTCAGACATCTCTGGGCACCCCAGTCCCCCTCCTGCCGGGCAGCGAGCACATCTCCATGGAAAAGGGCATTGTATCGATCGGCATGACCGCACCGGCATTGGTAAGGATCGAGCTGTTGGATATGCGGGGAAATATGGTGGCGAGGATGATCGATCAACCCGCAGGGGCGGGGGAGTACCGGTTCGACGTGACCACCCACCCGCTTGCAGCGAACATGATGGTGATCCGTGCCGCGACAGGACGGAGCAGCGCGACCTTCCGTTACCTGCCGTTGCATATTGGCGGCGGGCGTGCGATCGCCTCCTCCGCTGCAGTGCGGCCGAAGGGGGAGGGGTTCGCCAGGCTCCAGGCCGTTGTCGATACGCTGAACGTCACGGCTGCCAACTATATGTCCTATACGGAACCGCTCTCCTCTCTTCAGGGGGT
>JAFGNB010000057.1 GCA_016927235.1 Chitinispirillaceae bacterium | reverse complement strand
CGGGGGACGAAATCGACCCGCCGCGTGTAGACGAGCGGCACCGGCGCGAACAGGGTGGCGATCGCCGCGAAACCGAACGCGCGAGCGCTTTGCGCATGCAGAACGGAATACCGCCGGGCTCCGTGCATCAGATGCGTCACGATTCCCGCCTGAGCGGCAATCGCGACCACCGGAAAATCCGCTTCCCTCGCCCGCCGCCAGAGGGGACGGCCGCGAAGGCAGAGAAGCGTTACCGGCACCCCGGCGTCGCGCAGCCCCTCCATGCAAAGCAGCGTCTGACGTTCTCCGCCGCGCCACCCTTTTTCGGTATTGATCTGTAAAATGTGCATGAACCACGTCAGGAAGGCTGCAGGACGATTTCTCCTGCAAGCGCGATCACCTGTTCGGGAGTAATTGATTTAAGACAGATATAATCCCTCCGGGAGCAGGTGCTCTTATTGCACGGTGCGCAGGAGCCGTCCGCGGTGGCGCACCGTACCGCCGCACCGAGTGGCCGGTCGCGCAGCTCGGAGGTGGATCCGAAAATACCGACCACCGGCGTACCGATAAATCCGGCAAGATGCATCAGCCCGCAATGGTCGGCAATCACCACCGATGCCGCCGCAATGATCGCCGCCGCGGTCTCAATCGATGTCCGTCCGGCGCAGTTGCGCACGCGGTGCGGAAAATGCGAGGCGATGTATTTTGCGACAGCGGCGTCATGCCGGTCGCCGAGAATGACGAAATCGTAACTCGGCAACAGCTTGATGATCTCGCGGAATCCCTGCCACTGCCTTGCCGGGATCATGCCGGGTCCGGGGCAGAGCACCACCGGCGTGCCGCAATCGGGCGCCGGGGGGATCGTCACGCCCGGCCACGCTTCCGGCGGGGCGTCCTCGACCTCCAGAATTGACGCATACTCCTTCGTGATATGGTCGCCGGTCGCTTCACGGGAAGGAACAATCGCCTCGGTGAGGAACGGATTGACGAGCCTTCCGCTCATTCCACGTCGCACCGGTATGCCGGTACGAAGGCCGAACCAAGCGGTCGACAGGGATTGGGTGAGGAGATACAGCACATCGAAATCCTGCCGCTTTACTCCGGCGATCGACTCGAGAAGTTCGGCGCGGCTGCCGCGGCGATAGGGAAAATAGGGGAGGTTCGAAAGGAGCGTGCAGAGCGGAATGAGGTGCTGCGGAACGATCAGGGTGATTGATTCGTCGTTCGACGCGACCTTGCGTGCGATTACCGACAGGGCGAGCACGAAATCCCCGATCCGCTGCGGCATGAGTATGGCGAGGTTTTTCATATACCCGAAAATAATTCTCCGCCCTCAGTGAAAAAAATGTATCAGAAGCGGCAGGGTGGGATGCAACGTTGACTCCCCACAGGAGCGAAGCCTACTCCCACACCACCCGGTACCCGGCCACCGGCGTGGGGGTTATTGTCCGCTTGCGCAGTTTTCGCAGGCTGGTGGCCGACGGTTCATGAACCTTGACCGCAGCCAGGAGTACCTCTTTCTCGGTGCCGCTTGCCGGAACATCCGGCTCGATGCCGCGGCGATGATAGTCGCCGATCCGGTCGCTAATTCCCCGCATCTGGAGGAAGGTAATCTTCAATCCGCTGCGATCGCGGCGGCGCACCTCGATCTGCCCGATCCCTTTTCCATACGTCCGGCTCCCGACGAGCGTCGCGCCCAGGCAGTCTTTAAGAGCGGCGATCAGTATTTCCGAGGCGCTCGCGGAGTTGTTGTCCATAAGTATGGTGATCCGTTTATCTTTCAGTTCGAGCCGGGCAAGGTCCTTTGTTTTCCACGGGTGCCAGTCGAGTGTCCGGGCGGTCCGTTTCTCCTCATCGTACTCGCGTTCGCGCGCCCGGATGTACGATTGACCGGATGGAACGAACGCATCGATGACCAGCTGCGCCTCCTCAATGTTCCCTCCGCCGTTGCCGCACAGATCGACGATGACGATAGGGAACGGTTGTACGCCGGGAAGAAGATCGATAAACTCATTGTAGGTAATGCCGTCATCGAATGAAATGATCGTCATTCGGACCGTCGAATCGGTCAGCGTGTCAAGTGCGGCGAGAACGGGGAGCGTCGCCGCCGATTGTCGCATGCGACCTTGTCTCCGCAGTGACGGCCATCCGTTCAAAAATGAATATGTCCCGTAGCAGGTGTAGGTTTCTCCGTACAGCGTATCCCCGACCGCATTCATCATCTCCACGGGGTCGGAGTACACGAACGCATCGGCCGGTATTCTCCCCTCATAGAGACTGCTGTCCTGATAGATGCTGTAGACCCTGAGATACTGCCAGACGCTCTCCATTTCGCTGTAACGGGTATCGCCTTCATCAACCGTGCCGATGCAGGCGACAAGGAGCAGCAGCCCGGATGTCGCGGCACCTGAAGCGAAACGGATCAAGCCCAACCGGTTCTTCACGACAACCTGTCCTTCCCGGCATTTCTGAGATGTTCGATCGTCGACCGATAGTTACTGCTGCCGAAGATGCAGCTTCCCGATACCAAGATATCGACCCCGGCGTCGATGCACCGGGCCGCCGTTTCCGCATTGATTCCGCCGTCGATTTCGATGCTGAAGGCGAGGTCCCCGAGCCGCCGGCGGTCGGTGAGCGCACTCACTTTTTCAAGCACCTCCGGCATGAACTTCTGCCCGCCGAAGCCCGCATACACCGACATGATCAGCACAAGGTCGACCCTGTCAAGATAGTGCTCGAACAGGCTGATCGGTTTATCGGGATTGACGGTGACCCCCACGTTCACCCCCCGTGCACGGATGGCGTCGAAGACGTCGGGGAGGCTCTCGACGGCATCCGCATGGACGGTCAGATTATCGGCGCCCGCATCGCAGAATTGCATGATATACTTCTGTGGTGCGGCGATCATAAGATGAACATCGAGGGGGATCGTGATGCACTTTTTTACCGCCTCCACGACCATCGGCCCGAAGCTGATATTCGGCACGAAAACGCCGTCCATGATGTCGCAATGGATCCAGTCGGCCCCGCCGTCCTGAGCGGCCTTTACCTCCCGTTCAAGATAACGGAAATCGGCGGCGAGGATCGACGGCGCTATTTCGACTTTTCTTTTTTTCACTGCTGCTCCATGGAACGTCCGAAACGGCATCGGCGTCAGGTACTGAAGTAATTTTTCACGCCGCCGCTGCGCCTTTAATGAGCTGCAGCGCGATTTCATTGCGCTGGATCTGGTTGGTGCCCTCGTAGATCTGGGTTATTTTCGCGTCGCGCATCCGTTTCTCCATCGGATAATCACGCATGTACCCGTAGCCTCCCATAACCTGCAACGCGTCCACCGTGACCTTCATGGCCACGTCGGAGCATTTCAATTTCGTCATTGCCGACTCTTTCGCGAACCGTTTTTCACCGGCATCGATGGTTTTCGCGGTCGCATAGAGCAGTGCGCGGGCGGCCTCCACCTCGGTCGCCATATCGGCCAGCAAATGTTGTATTGCCTGGAAAGCGCTGATCGGCTCCCCGAACTGGACACGCTGGCGCGAGTAGGCGACGGCATCATCGAGCGCTCCCGCCGCAATCCCGAGCGCCTGCGCGCCGACCCCCGGCCGCGAGTAGTTGAGCGTGTTGATTGCGATGACGGAACCCATCCCCTCCCTGCCGAGCGCGTTCGTCCGCGGGATGCGGCACTCCTGAAACACCAGTTCCGTGGTGCTGGAGGCGCGGATGCCCATCTTGTCCTCATGCTTTCCAAAAGAAAATCCGGGGGTTCCTTTCTCGACGATGAATGCGGAGATGCCCCGCGCACCCTTGGCGGGATTGGTTTTCGCGAACACCGTATACAGTTGCGCGTTCTCGCCGTTGGTGATCCACTGCTTGGTCCCGTTGAGCACCCAGCCGTCGCCGCCGGGAACCGCCGTCGTTTTCATGCCCAGCGCGTCCGATCCCGCGTTCGCTTCGGTCAAGCCAAACGCCGCGATGGTCGTGCCGGCGGCGATTCCCGGCAGATATTTTTGTTTCTGTTCCTCGCTGCCGAAGAGCAGCAGGGGAAAGGTGGCAAGCGCGGTTGCCGCCATGGCAAGCGCGATGCCGCCGCATACTTTTGAAAGCTCTTCAACCGCCAGACAGAGCTCGAACACCCCTCCGCCGAATCCGCCGTAACGTTCCGGGATATACAGTCCGCACAAATCGGCCGCCGCCATGGCCTCGACCACATCCCACGGGAAAACGCCCTCGTGATCGTACCGCTCACGCACCGGCAGCATCTTCTTTTGCGCGATTTCCCGCGCCGTTTCGATAATCATGCGCTGTTCTTCACTGAGAAACCAGTTCATCCTACGCCACTCCTTTGCAACGTGATTCTATCAGTTCTCTGCTATAGTGTTCAACCGCCTGCTGGGCCGCGTGCTGCTGGGCGATTTTTTTATTCGACCCGCTGCCTTTACCGAGGACAACACCCGCGACCTCGATCTGCACCGTGAACTCTTTGGCATGATCGGGTCCGCTTGCTTCAAGCGTAACGTAATGCGGAATGCCGAAACCGTCATGCTGCGAAAGTTCCAGTATTTTGCTTTTGTAATTGACATGCCGTTCATCCCGCAGAAACTCGGGTATCCTCTCGAAAAGAAACCGTTTCAGCAGGTTCTTTACCTCCTGCAGTCCGCCGTCGAGATACACGGCGCCGAGTACCGCCTCGAATGCGTTCGACATCGTGGAGAGGCGGCTCCTCCCGCCGGACTTTTCTTCCGAAATGCCGAAAATCAAATAACGCCCCAGTCCGATACGCTGAGCCACTTCACCGAGAATTTTTCTGCTGACGACCAGTGACTTTATTTTTGAAAGCTGGCCTTCGGTTTTATCGGGATAACGCCGATAAAGATATTCGGTTACCAGGCAATTAAGCACCGCATCACCGAGAAATTCCAGCCGTTCGTTCGAGAGCAGCCCCTTTGTGTCTTCGGGAACGATCGCCGATTTATGGGTGAGCGCCCGGTTGAGCAGGTCGATCGCCCGGAACCGGTACCCGATGATCTTTTGTAAACACTCCACCGCTTCCGGAATCGGCTGCGGATTCTTGCGGGCTCCGAACAGCAGCCGGACGAGGTCAACGGGCAGCCTGAGGGGATTCGTATTTGCCAAGAATGAGACACGCATTATGCCCCCCAAACCCGAATGAGTTACTCATTGCGTAACGGATATTCTTTTTTCTGGCCGTATTGGGCGTGTACTCCAGATCGCATTCCGGGTCGGGATCCTCATAATTGATGGTCGGAGGAACGCAGCCGTCACGAACCGCCATTACCGAAGCGATGCATTCAATCGCTCCGGAGGCCCCGAGAAGGTGGCCGGTCATCGATTTCGTCGAACTGATCGCCACGCCTGCGGCGTCATCACCGAACACCTTCCGGATTGCATAGGTTTCGAATTTGTCGTTAAGTTCAGTGGAGGTTCCATGCGCGTTGATATAATCGATGGATGAGGGCTTCACTCCGGCGGTGGCAAGCGCCATTTTCATGGCGATCTGAGCGCCCGCCCCTTCGGGGGCCGGCGCGGAAAGGTGGTGCGCGTCGCCGGAAGCGCCGTAGCCGGTCATCTCCGCATATATTGTTGCGTTGCGTCCGAGGGCGTGTTCGAGACTCTCCAATACTATAATACCCGCACCCTCCGCCATAATAAAACCGTCGCGTTTTTTGTCAAAGGGCGAGCTTGCCTTTTGCGGTTGATCGTTCCTCGTGGAGAGCGCTTTCATCGAGCAGAATCCGGCAAAGGAGGTCGGCGTAATCACCGCTTCGGTCCCGCCGCAAACAATCGCATCGGCCATGCCGAATTTGATAAGCATAAACGCATCGCCGATCGCATGCGCCCCGGAGGCGCAGGCGCTCACTACCGAGTAATTGGGTCCTTTGAAGCCGTGCTGCATCGATATCCGGCCTGCCGTCATGTCCGGAATCATCATTGGTATCAGAAAGGGGGAGACTCGTGACGGCCCGCGTTCAAGAAGTTTGGTGTGCTCGGCCTCGAGTGTCGCCAACCCGCCGATTCCCGATCCCACTATGGTGCCTACCCGTTCGAGATCCACCGAAGCAGCGACGATTCCCGACTGCTTTATCGCTTCGTCGGCTGCCGCCATGCCAAGCAGGATGACACGATCGGTACGTCGCACCTCCTTTGCATCGACAAAAAGACCGAAATCAACGTTCCGGACCTCTCCGGCGATTTTACTGGGGTACTCAGAAGCGTCAAAGGCGGTGATGCGATCGATACCCGATTGACCGGCGCAGAGCGCTTTCCAAAATGTACCGACACCGTTTCCCACCGGGGAAACAACGCCCATCCCCGTTATGACGACTCTTCGTGACATGAAAAACTGATCCTTCTCCCGCATGAGGCTGGGATGCACTTGTTTTATCCGTAATCGATCACCGCCGCCCGCTCAAGATTTACAGGCAGGAATACCGCATCGAAATGCCGGATGGTCAGATTTTTCCCTGAAGATATTCGATGGCATCTTTGACCGTTTTGAGCTTTTCAGCATCTTCATCGGGAATCTCAACGTCAAAGGCGTCTTCAAAAGCCATAATCAATTCAACCTGATCGAGCGAATCGGCGCCGAGATCATCAACGAACGATGCTTGCGGATTAATCTTCTCTTCGCTTACCGCCAATTTTTCCGCTATAATTTTTTTGACTTTACTTTCCAATTCACTCACAATCGGCTCCTTTCAATAAGTCTGAACATTTTATCGTAGTGTAAAAATGATAATTCCCCCGACTACATCACAAGTCCGCCGTCAACCGTCAGCACCTGCCCTGTGATGTACTCCGCCAGCGGAGAAGCAAGGAAAAGAACGGCATTTGCCACATCCGCGGCGCTACCCAGTTTCTGCATCGGAATATTTTTTACCAGTTTCTCCTTTTCCGCATCCGGCAACATATCGGTCATGGCGGTTGCAATAAAACCGGGAGCGACCGCATTGACGGTAATGAAACGTGACGCAAGTTCCCGTGCGACCGTCTTTGTCAGCCCGATAAGCCCCGCCTTGGAGGCGGCGTAATTCACCTGACCGAAGTTCCCGTTAATCCCGACCACCGATGCGATATTGATTATTCTCCCCGACCGTGCTTTCATCATGATACGCGCGGCCTCCTTGCTGCACAAAAAGGCGCTTTTCAGATTTACCCGTAAAACAAGATCCCACTCCTCCTCCTTCATACGCACGAGCAGGCCGTCACGGGTAATACCCGCATTATTGACCAGGATATCAAGAGCGCCGAATGCCGCAACGATGCTTTTAAACATGGCTTCAACATCGCTGCCGTTTGCAACGTCTGCCTGAAGCGCAACGGCACGGACGCCCAAAGCCTCGAGCTCTTTAACGGTGGTTTGCGCCGTCGTCACATCGATATCGCTTACCGCAACAGCGCACCCCGCCTGCGCAAATCGAAGCGCAATCTCCCGTCCGATGCCGCGGCCGCCGCCGGTAACAAGGGCCGTTTTTGACCTCAAATCAATCAACCGATTCCGCTCCTTACGACAATTGCTTTTCAGCCAGCAAAGAATATATGTTCATCGCACTTCCACAGGAAATAACATTCAACGAATAATCGCATTTTTTGGCCAGCCCTTTAAGCACATCCTTCGGACCGGTTTCAAGGCAAAGGCCGTGGTCAAAAGCGGCAAGCGTCTTCATGGAATCAACCCACCTTACCGGTGAGGTCAGCTGGTGCAGCAGCAGTTCTTTGATGCGGACCGGATCGGTCTCCAGAGCGGCGGAGACATTGGAAATGACCGGACAGCGGGGTGCGTCGAACCTGATGGTATCGAGAACCGCTGCGAAAGCATCGGCCGCGGACTGCATGAGCGGCGAATGAAACGCACCGCTTAACGGCAGTTGAATCGCCCGCTTTGCCCCCGCCGCTTTGCATTTTTCGCATGCCTCCCGCACTGCGGCTGCCTCGCCGCTGATGACGGTCTGCTCAAGTGAATTCTCATTAGCCGCCACGACAATGCCGCTTGCTACCTGCGTGAGGGTTGCCGTCAGGGCCTCCTCACTCATCCCGATGACCGCCGCCATCGCCCCTGCCGACGTTTTTCCCGCTTCCGCCATGAGCATTCCGCGCCGGGCAACGGCGCGCAGGCCGTCCTCAAAGGAGAGTACCCCTGCGGCATAGAGCGCACCGTATTCTCCAAGAGAATGGCCGGCGGTAACCACCGGTATGATCTGTTGCTCCGCCAGAACATCGGCAACCGCCGCCTCGACGATAAAAAGCGCCGGTTGCGTATTTTCCGTTGCCGTCAGCCGCTCCATCGGCCCGGAAAAGATAAGCGATACGATATCGCGGCCCAGAAGAGCGTTTGCCTGGTCAAAGCGGCTGCGGGCACGGGGATAGGTAGTATAAAGGTCCTGTCCCATGCCGACCGCCTGAGAGCCTTGTCCGGGAAAAAGAAACGAATAGTTCATAGAAAATCCCCTACACCTGTCCGATGAAGTTCAAGAACCATCAGAAACAAACCAGAACGCTCCCGACGGTAAGACCGCCCCCCAGTGCAGTAAAGAGCGCCATGGTGCCGTCGGAAATCCCCCCCGCCGCCCAGATTTCGTCGAGGGCAAGAGGAATGGACGCCGAGGAGGTGTTGCCGAAACGTTCAAGATTGCAGACGACCTTTTCGGCGGGCAGGTGCAGCTGCTCGGCGACCGCGCTGATAATGCGGCTGTTCGCCTGATGAGGGATAAAGTAATCGATACGGTCGATTGACAAACCCGCCGCCGCCATGACTTTTTCAGACGCATCCGTCATAAGGCGCACCGCATGTTTGAACACCTCGTTTCCCTTCATCTGCATGGTGCGCTTCTCACCCCACGCCGGAAGCACCAGGATGTCGCCGAGCGCTCCATCACTTTTCAAATAAGAACTCACGATCCCCCTGCCGGGCGTCTCGGAACCCGCGACCACCACCGCCCCGGCGCCGTCGCCGAAAAGGATGCAGGTGGACCGGTCGGTCCAGTCGAGGGTTTTCGAGATGACCTCGGTGCCGATCACCAGAACCTTGCTGTACTGCCCCGCCGTCACGAGGCTGTTTGCAATAGTCAATGCATAGGTAAAACCGGCGCACGCGGCGCCGACATCAAACGCAAACGCCCGGGTACAGCCGAGCTCCGTCTGTATCCGGCACGCCGTCGACGGAAAGAAATAATCGGGAGTAAACGTCGCGCAGATGATTCCGTCGATTTCCGCAGGGGAACAGCCGGCGCGCTTCAGTGCGATCAACGCCGCCTCCCTGCCCAAATGTGAAGCCGGCGTCGGGAGCTCTTTTGAAACGATATGCCGCTGTCTGATGCCGGTCCTCGAGGCGATCCATTCATCGGTCGTATCGAGAAACCGCTCGAAATCGCTGTTCTCCATTACCGTTTCGGGAACATACGTTCCCACGGAGATTATCCGCGCATTTCTCATCGTGCTCACGGTGCCGGCCGCCTTTCGGTCGCCCCGGATTCCCCGACGGCGTTGCGTTGTACTGCAATGATCGCGGTGGTGATGGAATTCGCTATCGCGCGGGAAGACGATCTCCCGTGTGCCTTGAGCACCGTCCCTTTAATGCCGAGGAGCGGAACCGCCCCGTAATTTTCCGGGTCGAGTATTGCCATTTTTTTTCTAACGGCGTCATCGTTGGTCATCTGATCTCCCAGAACCGACTCTGCAAGACGATGGAAACTTTCGCATGCTTTCAGAAGGATGTTTCCGCAAAAACCGTCGCATACGACAATATCCGACTCTCCGGCGAGGACATCGTTCCCTTCGATGAAACCATGATAATTGGGGAACCGCTCTTTCAACATGGTCTCGGCGTCGGAAATAATGCGGGTTCCTTTGACCGCCTCTTTCCCGATACTCAAGAGGGTAATTGCCGGCGACGGCATATCCAGGAATCTGCTTACATACCGATCGCCCATTATTGCGAAAGAGACCAGATGTTCCGCACGGCAATGCAGGTTCGCGCCGACGTCGAGAAGCAGCACCGGTTTCTTTTTGACGGTAGGCAAAAAGGCCGCCAGCGCCGGTCGAAGCGCTCCTTCCGAGCGCCCTAAAATAAATAATGCCGCTCCCATGAGAATAGCCGTATCACCCGCGCTGATCGAGGCATCGACCAGGCGTTCCTTCTGAAGCGTAATGCAGCGAATGATCGAGGCGCTTTTCTGTTTTTTCCAGATGCCGGCCCTCCGATCACCGGAATTGATGATATCCTTGCAATCAATAATCTCATATTCGCCGAGCCGGTCGGCGGCATTATAGTCATCAATAACGCGCGTAATACGGGACCGGTTCCCGCAAATGAATACTTTAAAGGGATGATCATTCAACAATCGAGCTTCGAGAATTCCGGAGACGATAACCCGTGGGCCGAAATCCCCGCTCTCGACATCGACAGCGAGTCGAACGCTATTCATGCGATACTGAAGTAACGGTGCTTCCGGCAGCGGTAAAACGGTTCATCCGATACGACGGCATCGTTTTACTCTTCAGGCGACGTCACTTCCATGCCCGCATAGTAACCGCAATTCCTGCAGACACGGTGCGGCCGGGTCGGCTGCTTACAGTGCGCGCAGAGAACCGGCGTAGAAGGCTTGAGCGCACAATGACTCCGCCGGCGGTCCCGCCGGGCACTCGAGTGTCGTTTTTTCGGCAATGCCATGAATCCTCCTTAACAAATAACTATCACGTTGTATTCCGAAGTTTCCGCAGCGCTTCCCACCGCGGGTCGTATTCACGCTGCGCACTCCTTTGTGCGGAACGGTCATGCCGCTTTTGCTCAACCACGATGCCTGGACACGCCTCGGAACAGAGCGGTTTGAGCGGCAGCGCCGTCATTATTTCATCATAAATCGCCGAACTGACATCTACCCGGCAATCCCGGGAATTAAAATAGAAATCCGCCGTTTCACCCTCGCGTGCAGCCCCCCGGCGTCCCTCCTGTTCCTGAAGAATCAGCCTGATATCGCCCGACACCGGGTGATTATACTTTGTAAGACACCGTGCGCACTGCTGCTCGAAAAGGCCGCTGAAGTGTATCCTGGCATAAATGGTCGCATGGTTGCGGTCCACCTCAGCACGGCATTCGACGGCGCCCGAAAACGGCGGTACATTATCTCCGGCCGATTTCAGGTCGGACAATTGCCGGATGGTGGAATGCCCCTCATGGATGCTGCATGCATCGAGTATCATTTTCCACTTCCATAATACCTGCCTCCGGAGATATCCCGTTTACGAAGCAGCGTCCATACTTCTTGCTAATACGGCGTTTCACTCCGAATCCCCTTTTACTCCTTGCTTCCATCGACGGAGACGGGATTAAAAATTTGTTAAAATACTTCGTTACGCCTGTTGTTTTCAAGTCGGTACCGCGAGCGGGAACGGCAGCGATATGCACGGTCGGGTGTCGGAGACCGGGCCTCAAGCCCCCGATGAGGCGATCATCGCGCTGGCCTTTTGAAATGAATCGTAGGCGCTTCTGGCTTTTTGTCGCAGAACGCGTTCCCGGAGATGCTCCTGTTCCGAATCCTCCGAATAATAAAAGGAACGATAATAGTATGCAGCTTCGGAAAGAGACTGGATCGCCTCTTTGAGCAGCGCCAGCGGCTCATTAAAAAAAGTATCGACGGTGGTGATTTTTTCAAAATCGTTTTTCAATTCATCCGTTTTTTTCTTTATCTCCGATGCTTTGCCCATAAGCGTTTCCAGATCAACGCCCCGATCATGCAGATCGATGTTGATCATCGTCGATGCCAGACCGGTGCCCGTCGTGATGATCGTATTGAGATTCGTCGCAAAACCCATGCGCTCTTTACTGGCACGCAAGGCTTCCTCCTGCGACTGGATGCGGGCTTCGGCCATTTTTTTCTCGGCCTCCAGCCGTTTGAACTCCTCCATTTTCCGCGCATCAAGGTCGGTATTGACATACTGCACAATACCCCATACCGTTCCCGCAAGCATGACGGTCGCCATCAGATACGAAAGGCTCAGACGCGTCGGTCCGTGAGCGTTAATAGCGATCATGTAGGCGAGAATCGTCATACCGCAGGCCACTGCCAACAACAAAACCTCAACACTCATAACGATTCCTTTTTTTTGATAAGGATCGACCCGATTTTCGATGAATCGGCATTTATAATATAGAAATTCCAGCCATCTATTGCAAATTTATCTCCCGTTTGCGGTATCAACCCAAGATAGCCGGTGAGAAGGCCGTTGAGCGTTCTTGCCCTCCGCACCGTCTTCCCCAGCGAGGGGGGAAGCCATCCGGCCATTGTCTCCACCGCCGTCTCACCGGCAAACAGTCCGGCCTTCCTTCCAGCCGCTGCGGCCGGTTTCCCAACCGGGTTAAACACCGGGGCCACGACGGTGCGCAGTCCCGTCGATAATGAGAACACACCGCAGAAAGAGCCGTATTCATCAACGATTCCGGCCTCCGTACACTCTTTATCGAACAGCAGCCCGATCGCCTCGGCAACCTCCATCGTCGCGGAAACCCAGTGCAGAGGTCTCATCAAATCATGCAAAGGCTGCGCCGGCGGACACCGCAGGAGCGCCGCGAGATGCACCATGCCATCGACCCGGCCGGTGGTGCCCCTGGTATACACCAAAAGAAACAATCGGCGCGCATCCTTAAGCCTTTCAATCGCCCGTGAACAGGGTGCGTCCCCGGGCATCAGTACCAGCTGCGACCGGTGCTCCATGAAGTTTCCGACCGGCTGCGTCCCGCGATCGAGCAGCCGCACGATCATGTCCTGCTCTTCGGCGCTGATCGCGCCGCTCTTGCGTGAAGCGATCACGCCGCTCTTCATTTCGTCAATCGTTACGAACGGACTGGGCCGTCGCAGTCGCATCCGCAACCGCGCAAGAAAGAAATCGTTGATACGGTGTATCGACACGAGCAGCGGCGAACAGATAAAAGTCAACCCCGACAATGCCGGAGCGATCAGGCATGCGACCGTTTCGTTATGCTTGAGTGCGATATTTTTCGGCAGCATCTCCCCGAAAATGACGATGATCGCCGTCGCGACGGCCATCGTCAGCATCACACCGCCGCCGGGAACAACGATCCGCATGAGGGCATGAATCGAACCGGCGAGCGTGATATTGACAAATAAATTTCCGAAGAGGATCATCAGGAGGGTGCGCTGGCCGTGGCGTATCAGCTCGTACACCCATTGACGCATGCGGCTTTCCGCCTGCTGAAAAACGACGATACGCTCGCGCGGAATGGAGAACAGCGCCGTTTCCGACGCGGAAAAAAAGGCGGATAGAACAAGCAGGACGCCGACGCCGGCTGCGATCACAGATGAAGTTGCCATGACGTTCTCCGCTTGCTCCCTCCGGCGAATGCCGCCGGTGCGTCGTTTGACGCACTCTACCAGCCGTCGTTCCGCAGCGCTGCGGACACCGCATGTTAGAACGGCAGATCGTCCTCGCCGGCCGGCGGATGCTCGGGCGCCGCCGGGCGTGCATCGAAATCGGGCATACCGTGTTCGGGGCCGCTCTCCATTTCCGCCGGGGGCTGGCCGGAGCTGCCGAGGAACTGTATCTGGTTCGCAACGATCTCGGTTTTATACCGTTTATTGCCGTCTTTATCATCCCATGAACGGGTGG
>JAFGNB010000056.1 GCA_016927235.1 Chitinispirillaceae bacterium | reverse complement strand
CGGAACCTTGTCGAGCACGGCGTTACCGACGAGGAGCTCGCCAGCGCCAAGTCGACCCTCATCGACGAACTCCCCTCCATGTTCCGTTCCCCCGACGACATCGTCTCCACCTACGGCTGGAACGAATACTACCACCGCGCGCCCGACCACTTCAGGATCTACCCGGATAAGCTGCGGGCGATCACGCGCGAAGATATCGCACGGGTGGCGCAACAGTATCTCAACGTCGACAGCATGACCGTGACCGTCGTAGGGGACACCACGGCGATCCTGCACCTCAAAGCCGACGGCTTTTCTCTTGCCAAGCTTTCCCGCAAGACTATTCTTCCGGAGCACATTCCTTCCCTTCCCTGAACCTGCAACAAAGGAAACATCGTATGAACATCGGCATCGTCGTCCACTCGCAGTCGGGATACACCGCCAAGGTCGCCCGCCTGCTCGGGGCCGAGTTTTCGAAAAAAGGTCACGACCCTCATACCGTCCTGTTGCGGACGACCGGCAAGGTCGCCCCGGGGTCGACGTCGTTCGAGATCAGGAACGCCCCGGAGGTCGACGGATACGATTGCATTATTCTCGGCGCGCCGGTCTGGGCCTTCAGGGCTTCGCCGGTCATCATGAAATACCTCGGCGGGCTGGGACGGCTCAGCGGGAAAAAGGTGCTCTGTTTCGTTACGAAAGGGTTGCCGTTTCTCTGGACCGGCGGGAGGCAGGCGCTTGCCGCCATGGAAGGGGAGCTGGCGCTTTCCGACGCCGCAATGCTGCCCGGCGAGATCATCTGGGCGCCGGCATGCCGCAGCGAAGCGAAACTGCAACCGGTGATCGGCCGCATGGTCGCGGCGTGCGCGGGCTGAACCTGTTTCGCGCTTCTACAGCAGGTTCGCCGCAAGCTCGGAAAGCCGCGAACGCTCTCCTTTGGTAAGCACGACGTGCGCCGTGATGTCCTGCTTCTTGAGCCGCTCGACGACGTAGGTCAGACCGTTGCTTGACGAATCGATGTAGGGATTGTCGATCTGATAGGGATCGCCGGTCACCACGATTTTCGTTCCCTCGCCCACCCGGGTGATGATGGTCTTGATTTCGTGGGGGGTGAGGTTCTGTGCCTCGTCGATAATGAGGTACTGGTTATGGATCGATCGGCCGCGGATGTAGGTGAGCGGCTCGATGACGAGAATCCCCATGTCGACAAGTTCGCGAAACCCCCTGATGGTGCGGTTCGCACGGTTGCCCTGCCGCATGATCAGTTCGACGTTGTCGGCGATCGGATACATCCAGGGGGTGAGCTTCTCCTCGACCGTCCCGGGGAGATACCCGATATCCTTTCCCATCGGCAGGGTGGGACGCGAAACCAGAATGCGGGAGTAGACGTTTTCATCCACTGTTTTGTAAAGGCTCGCCGCGACCGCCAGCAGGGTCTTGCCCGTTCCGGCCTTTCCGACCAGCGTCACGAGCTGGATCGAGTCGTCGAGAAGCGCATCCATGGCGAAAAGCTGCTCCCGGTTGCGCGGAGCGATACGCCATGCGCCCTCGCGCTCTTCGGCAAGCAGCCCGACCACGGCGCCGAGGTGCTGATCGAAACGGCCGTACGCCGCCGCCGTCGTTTCGGAAGCGCCCCTCAAAACGACATACTCATGGGGCAGCAGCGGGACGTCGGTCGAAAACCGGCCGCTCGCGCGATACCGCTGCAGCTGTTCGTCGGTGCAGTCGAGCTCGCGGAAGCCCGTATAGAGTTCTTCGATGGAGACGGCGTCCGACTCGTAGTCCTCAACCGTGAGTCCCAGCGCGTCCGCCTTGATACGCAGGTTGATATCTTTACTTACAAAAATAGTCGGAACGTCGCCCGCCTGCTCCTTCGCTTCGAGCGCGACGGCGAGGACCATGTTGCCGCGGCTTCGGTTGCGCAGCTCTTCGGGGAGCCGGCGC
The DNA here is from genome assembly GCA_016927235.1 of Chitinispirillaceae bacterium. Taxonomy (GTDB): domain Bacteria; phylum Fibrobacterota; class Chitinivibrionia; order Chitinivibrionales; family Chitinispirillaceae; genus JAFGNB01. The sequence goes on along the minus strand of JAFGNB010000056.1, from coordinate 15,021 downwards.
AGGGCCGTGCCGGTGCTCATCTTGATTGAGAGCATGCCGCCGCCCTCAAGCGGGATCCCTGATGAAACCGACGCCCGCTGGCGCAGCATGTCGAGAATGCGCGACGTCTGGCGGGCGCTTCTGCCGATTTCGCTCAGATCCTTTTTGAAATGGTCGATATCCTCGATGACGGGGATGGGAATGATGACGTGATTCTCCCCGAAATTAAACAGCGCTCCCGCATCGTGAAGGAGAACGGTGGTATCGAGAATGTAGTTTTTCATGCGATCGGTTACCTACGTTTCATCACCCGGGGGTTCCGGAAATTGCGGCGGAACCGTCGAAGGCCGGGAACAGAAAACAAATATAGTATTTTCGATACATTTTGCGATTCGACCGTCATCCGTTGCCGCCGGACGCCTCCCCGTCCGGCGCGGCTCGTCGGGGGGTATGGGTAAAACTGTATTGCGCGTGCGGGCATTAATTAAATTATTCACTCCGGTACGGTAGGCCGGTCAATGACGTCGGCGACTTCGGTTATCCATGTGCGTACCCCGAGACGATTGATCCCCGGAGAAATTAATGAAATCTCGAAGCAGTGAAAATCTTTTATGCGAACCGGAAACCGAGCAGTCGGAAGAGAGGAAGCGTGAAGCTTCCACCGGCGAACTCAGGCGGGTAAGAAAGGAGCTCGAAAAGAGCGGGGAACGGTATCGGGCGATTTTCGAGTATACGGGAACCGCGGTGATCGTGATTGATGAAGATATGACGATCACCATGGCCAACCATAAACTTGAAGAGTTTACCGGGTACGCTCAGGAAGAAATTCTCAAAAAGCATAAATGGACCGAATTCGTCGTCCCCGAAGACCGCGAACGGATGACGGAGTACCATTTGCAGCGACGCATTGATCCGCAGTCGGTTCCCAGCGAGTATGAATTCAGGCTCACCCATCGCGACGGTACGATCAGGGACATGCTGCTCAATGTCGCGATGATTCCCGGAAGTAAAAAGAGCCTCGTTTCGCTTGTCGATGTCACCCGGCTGAAGCGTTCCGAGCGCGCATTGCGGCAGAGCGAACGGCGGTACCGTGAACTCTTCGAAAACGCCAACGACATCGTCTTTACCACCGACCTCGACGGCAATTTCACCTCAGCCAATCTTTCCGCGCTCACCACCTTCGGCTACACGGTCGGGGACATCGCCAGAACCAACATCATGCAGCTGATCGACCCGTCGTATCAAGGCCTGGTCATGGAAAAACTTGCCGACAAACGCTCGCTCGCCTCCTCCTCGGACCGTTATGAGGTGCTTGCGCGCACCCGCGGGGGAAAAGCGGTGTGGGTCGAGCTGAGCACCCGTCTTATCCGTGAAGCCGACCGACCGGTCGGCATCCAGGGGATCGCCCGCGATATCACCGAGCGGAAAAGTCACGAAGAACAGCTGCGCGAGAGCGAGGCGCGCTTCCGGTCGGTGTACGACTGTTCGCCGATCGGGATAGCGCTATACAATCGCGACGGGAACCTGATCGACCATAACGGTTCGTTCGCCCGCATGTTCGGCGAGGTGCAATCGCCGCTGTTTCCCGGTCAGCTCTTCGGCGCCGCCGGTATTGATCCGTGCCTGCGCGAACAGCTTCTGCAGGGCGGTTCGATCAGTGCCGAAACCGTACGGTCGAACGATTCGAAAAAAGCCCCCACCCAGCGGTGGTTCGAATGGCACCTCTCGGCCATCGGCCTGCCCGGAGCCGGACCTTCGATGTATCTCGCCCAGGTGCAGGAGGTGACGGCGCGGAAGGAGGCGGATGAAGCGCGCCTGCAGAAAGAGCGTGATGCGACCGCCCGCGCCGAGGCGCTTGTCGCCGGGCTGCGACGGGAGCTTCGCGAATATACGGGATTCCATAACATCGTAAGCCGCAGTCCCGGCATGAAGCGGATTTTCGATATCCTTCCCGAGGTGGCGCAGGCGACTGCCGCCGTACTGATAAGCGGCGAAAGCGGCACCGGCAAGGAGCTTGTCGCCCGCTCCCTCCACGAACTGAGCGCGCGTAAAAAACACCCCTTCATTCCCATCAACTGCAGCGCGCTTCCCGATACGCTTTTCGAATCGGAGCTTTTCGGGTACAAGGCGGGAGCCTTCACCGACGCGAAAAAAGACAAATGCGGACGGTTCGCGCTCGCCGAGGGCGGCACGGTCTTTCTCGACGAAATCGGCGACATCTCTCCCGCCATGCAGGTCAAGCTGCTGCGCGTATTGCAGGAAAAAGCCTACGAACCGCTCGGCGCTACGCAGCCGGTCAAGGCGAACGTCCGGGTGATTGCGGCAACCAACAAGAACCTGGGGGAAATGGTCGGAATCGGCACCTTCAGGGAAGACCTTTACTACCGCATCAACGTGGTGACCGTTCACCTGCCGCCGCTTCGGGAACGGCGGTGCGATATCCCGCTGCTCTGCAACCACTTCATCGAACGGTTCAACGCGCGCTACGATAAAAAAATAAAGGGCATTTCGGAGGCGGCGCTCCAGCTGCTCATGGCGCACGATTTTCCCGGCAATATCCGGGAGCTGGAAAACAGCATCGAACATGCCTTTATTTTCTGTAAATGCGACCTGATCGAGAGCACTCATCTTCCCGCCTCGTTCCGGGAGCGGAACGGCACTTCGGGTGTCGCGATAACCGGTGAAATCAGCAGTTTTGACGAACTTGAACGGATGTATATAAAGTCGGTACTGATTGAATGCGGCGGAAACAAGATCACTGCAGCCGATCGCATGGGCATCCATAAGGCGACGCTCTTCAGGAAGCTCAAGCAGTTTGGAATCAAATAGCATGGCGGGACATTCCGCCGCCGGAGGCGGCGGTTTTCGCGGCGGCCGTGGAGGGAGGGTGTCGTTTTCCGTCGGCAAAAGGCGCGTTCGGATCACATGAGGCCAGGCTCACTTTTCCGTTATTTCATAAGGCTTTACCTGAATGGTATTATTTTTATACTGTTTATCGCCGGGTATGTCGTTTTTTTTACCGTAAAGGCTTTTCGATTGATGCAGAGAAGAAAGCGTATAGTCGCGGCGGCCGTTGCCGTTGTCGTTGCCGCTGCGCTCGTTTTCACCGGACGCGCTTTTTTCTTTCCCTTCGGGAGCGACCACCGGCCCGTGGAGATTGTCATTGCGCCGAAAATGCCGCTTCGCGTCATTGCCGATACCCTGAAGCAGCTGAAGGTGATCAGGTCTTCCCGGCTGCTTATCCTCTGGATGCGCATGAAAAAGACGGAACGGAGCATTCAGTCCGGTCTGGTGATTGTCGAGCGGGGTGACGGGGTCATCAAGGCGGGCAAAAAAATACTGCAGGCCCGGCCGGTTGAAATCAGCCTCATGGTTCCCGAAGGGTTGACGATCGAACAGACCGCGCACCATATTTCCCGGACCATCGCCGTCGATACCGCCCGGTTTATCGCCCTCTGTCACGATTCGGCATTCATCGCGCAGTGCAAGGTTCCCGCCGTCTCGCTTGAAGGGTATCTTTATCCCGACACCTATCGCCTTCATGAAGCGCCCTCCGTCACCGATATCATCAGGCGTATGGTGGCGAGACATCAGTCAATATGGTCGACGCTTGCCCCGCGGCCCGACATCGCGGGAAAGTATTCTCACCATCAACTGGTAATCCTCGCTTCAATCGTCGAGCGTGAAGCGACGCTTCTTTCCGAACAGCCCCATATCGCCGGCGTTTTTCACAACCGGCTCAGGCTGGGCGTTCCTCTCGGCGCCGATCCGACCGTCCGCTATGCGCTGAAAAAATTCGGAGGACCGCTGCGGGTATCCGAGCTCAACAGTTCCTCTCCCTACAACACGCGCCGATTCATCGGCCTGCCGCCGGGACCGATCTGTTCGCCCGGCAAAGGGGCGCTTGCTGCGGCAATATGGCCGCTCGCTACGAAGGATCTCTATTTCGTTGCGAGGTGGGACGGCTCGGGCGGGCATGATTTTTCGGAAACGAGTGCGCAGCATGAGCGGAAGAAAATGGAGATCCGCCGGCGTAATGAGCGTAAACTCAAGGCGCGTCAGGAAGCCGCCGATGAAAAGTGACGCAGCTTCTTCCGTGAAGATGAAATCAGGGACCGGGGTGACAGAATGGTGCCGCTTTTTATTCATTCCGTTACTTTCTGCCTCGGCAGTGTTGCCGTTCGGCCCGCCGTCCGCGTTTTCGGCCGATTCTTCGCAGGCTATCGCCGCCCGCATTGTCCGGTCCGAAACGCCGGTGTTTCTCGATTTCTGGGCGGCGTGGTGCGGGCCGTGCCGGATGCTCAATCCCGTTCTGGAAGATCTGGAGAAGGAGTATAAAGACAGGGTTCTTTTTGTCAAGGTTAACGTCGACATCCACCGTGCGCTAAGCGCCTATTTCGGCGTCAGATCCATTCCGGCGGTCTATATTATTCATCGGAAAAATGTCGTTCGTGCGCTACCGGGCGTTCAACCGAAAGAGCGCTACGCCGAGGCGCTCGATGCGGCGCTCGAAGCGGCGACCCCTGCAGATACCTCCGCGGCTCCCGCCGCCGATGCCCGATAGACCCGCCTGATCAGCCTGTCCAAAAGGAGCCTGAGCGAAAGAGGGCCCCTGTATTCTTGAGGAATACGCTTTTCAACCGGAATCGTGTGAAATTGTAGAAAAAATGGAGAATGAGCGTTACAATAAAAGGGTTTAGAAGTATATTTATTGATGAACGTAATTCAAACTCTTATCCACATATTAATAAAGAGCGGAAAAATTAATAACAGAAAAAAACTAATAAAAGCGCCGGCAGCGGCAATTCATCGGCAATTCATCGATTTAAAGGGGCACTTTGCCATATTTTTAAAGGAGACCATTATGAAGGCAGCGGCAATCAGAAGCATCCTCATTGCAACCTCCCTCCTGTTGGGGGCGACGGTATCTTCGGTTTTCAGCCAGATCGACCAGACCATTTGGTACCAGTACTGTGTGGCACAGCCTGATACCAACTGCTTTGAACCGCAAGAGGGCGCCGTCGATTCGGTGGGACGCGATGTGGGAGCGCTGGGCGGTTCGTTCCGTATCTGCCTTCAGCTCGATACGATCGATTCCGGGTTCGCTCCCCTGCGCGTGATGCTCGTGCTCGACAATTCGGGAAGCATGTGCAATCATTACGGGCCTAATAACTGTTGCGTTCCCGGGGACGGCAGCGGAGAGTGTTCCCGAAACGATCCTTTCAACAAACGGGTTGAGGCCGCCAAACTGTTCGTCGACAGTCTGCGCGTCATCAATCCGCTCTCGGAAGTGGGGGTGATTGTTTACAGTACAAGCATATCAGGTTCGGTACTTCGGCCGACTCCTCTCACGAACGACAACAATGTCGCCAGCATCCACAGCGCCATCGAGCGCGCCGGGTGTGCGATTCAAGATACCACGGGGGGCACTGGCGGCGGCTTAACCAAAACCGGCCGCACGATGGAGACCAATCTCGGGCTTGGATTGGAGCGGGCGCTTACGGAGATCGACCGCAATTTTGACGACATGCCCGATTTCATGACACGCCATATTATTTTGTTGACCGACGGCGCATGGGACGATGTGGAGATACGCTCTCCGGATGCACTTATCAACGCCTACCAGGCTGCAAATCCCGAACGATCAGTGCCGAAAGTGCACGGTGTTTTCCTTTCAGACTCCGCTACGCATGTCATGCACGGCTATCCACCGGAGGGGTGTGCCGAGACGCAACTGGTCGACTTGTCCTATCTCGCTTACGTGGCGGCTATGACCAACGGACTCTATTTCGGCGGTTCGACACCGCAGACCGTTGTCGCTAATTTCAAAACTCTGCTTGACAGCGTCACGCAGACCGCTGCACAGATGTTGGATTCTCTGATCGTCACCAATACCACCAATGGAGAAACGCGCACCAACGCCACGGCAAGGCAGATCGGGGATTCTCCCACGTGGGAGGCAACGCTTCGCGATCTTCCCGTCGAATTCGGCCCCAATGTTCTCAAGGTCCGCCGCGTCATTCTGAAACCGAACGGTGAGATACTGGATCTTACCACCACGGTAACCGTCATCCGCAGCGACCGTTACCGTGAAGCGATCGATATAGGTCTTTTTAAAGAGTATTGCGAGCTGGTGCAGGCCAACATCAGGATAGCCGTATCTCCGGATACGCAGAAGCAGGGCCAGCCGTTCGATGTTGCCGTAGAAATTTCCGAGGCCTCCAATTTTACGCTCGATACGGTCCAGGCCAGGCTGTTTACCCGTTTCCCCGACAACGAACCGGGCGTTCTGGCCACGTTCCATCTTGACGGCAATCTTGACAACGCAAGCGGGGGAGAGGACGGCCTGGGAACCCCCGACTTTACGCCCACCAGCATGCTTTACGGCAGCGGGGCCATCGTTTCCGGTTCATTCACCTATTCGCTTCCCCAGCTTGCCGATGCCTTCGTGATTGAGGAGTGGGTAAAACCGGGCAACAACAGCGCGGCAGTGCTCTTCTCCGGCGGCGGCATCGAGATCGGCGTCACTGCGGGAATGAAACTGTATCTTAAAAGCGGCGGCACCATCATTGACACCGCGGTCGTTCCGCTGGATGACGGCGTCTGGTCGCATATCGGCGTCGCCCGCGCCAACGGAAAAGTGACGCTCTTCATCAACGGCGTCGCCGTCACCAATCCGGTTGACTTTACCGCACCGATCACCGGAGGAGCGATGACCATAAGCGTTCCCCAGCGGTGGGTAGTCGATGAAGTGCGTTTCAGCAATACCAACAGGATGACCAACGACGGGGCGACCCAGGTGCTCGTCATTCCCACGGTGACAAACGCGGGATGGAGTGTACAGGGCAATGCCTCCTCCGGATTCATGGTGAAAATTCCTCCATCCGCCTGGACCGACAGCGGCACGTCGCTCGACTTCACCTTCACAAGCCCGGTGGCGGGACGGGTGCTCGTCAACATACGGCAGAAGGAGACCGGCGACGTGGGCACCGGCTGGTCGAAAAACGGCAACCCCGTTTTCGTGGCGGCGGATCTGGAGCCGCCGTATGTTAAACAGGCAGTGCTTACTCCCGGTCCCATGGAGGGAAGTGAGAGCCGCGACAGGTTGCGTATTATCTTTAATGAAGCCGTCAATTGTGAAATATTAATGGAAGAAAGCGATCCGTCCCGCACCTTTATGATTTCCCGCGGCAGGCGCGATATGGAGGAACTTCTGGAGGGCTCCAGATATGATACATCAACAATCGACTGTGAAAAAAATAAGTATATCACTGAGGTCACCCTCCTGGTGCACACCGGCATTGCGCCTGCAACCGACAGTATCCGCATCATCAGCGAGGCGGCGGTTGACTCCGCCGGAAACGTATCTCCCGTTGAAAACGGCAAGAAAGGGGATGTCGTCTGGGGTCCGGGAGCATTTACCGAGGTTATTCCGGTCAAATCGGACAGCGGTGACCCGATGGAAATCGATCAGAGAATCAAAAGGGAACTCGGTATCAGAGAACAGAAGGGTAAAGTCATCGGCATCAATACGCTTCGACCGTTCGATACGGTGAAAGTGAAGGGCGAAATCGCTTTCGGCACGGCAATGATCTATGATGCGGTCGGAAATCTGGTTGAATACGATCTTCCTGTTCAAAGGAGCGCCAGCAGCGACCGGCTCTATTACGTTGTCTGGGACGGCACCAACCGGCACGGCCGACGTGTGGGCAGAGGTTCCTATCTGATTCGTTTCGCGTTCAAGCAGGAGGGCGTCCAGGGCGTGGACAGAAAGAAATTCTCCATTACATGGAAATAGTATAACCACTCTTCTGGTTAATGAAAAGACCGCCCCGTATCTGCGGGGCGGTCTTTTTTATCCTGCACCCTGATCGGCAAATGCTTCATCGACTCTCCGGCAATACCTCTCCATGGTGTCGCAGCGCTGAATAGCCCTGAGCACATTGCGGCTTCCTTTAAAATTTTCCGAGAAATACGCCCAGATCCCCTTCATTTTGCCGAGCAGGTGTGCGGGCCCGTGGAGAAAAGCCCTGTTGCGTTCAAACAGTTCGTCGTGGAAATCGCGCAGCAGCGCATAGTCTACATGGTGATCGCGGCCGCAACGGATTGACTGGAGCAGGAAAGGGTTGCGTACGATGCCCCGTCCGATCATCCACCGGGATATCCGCGGAAATCGCCGCCTCAGGTTCCGGAAGTCATCGATCGAAGCGATATCCCCGTTGTATACCACCGGATGGCGGCAGAGTGCGGCCGCGGTTTCAAACCGATCGAGGTCCACACTGCCGCGGTACCCCTGCCGGGCGGTGCGGGGATGAACGGCGACTTCCGACAGGGGAAAGCGGTTGAGCACCGGCATGAGCCGCTCCAGTTCCCCTCCGTCATCAAGCCCGAGGCGGACCTTTATTGACAGCGGATTGGGGAGTGCGGGGAGCACCCGTTCAAGAAACCTGCCGACCGTTTCCGGGTAGGGCAGAAGGCCGCATCCCCGCTTCTTGCGGGTCACCTGCGGGGGGTGGGGGCACCCGAGGTTCAAGTTGATTGAACGATAACCGATTGCGTGCAGGTGAACGGCAAGCCGGAGAAAATCATCGGGATCATTGCCGAGCAGCTGCGGGATGAGACGCAGGCGGTCGTTCTCATCGCCGATAACATCCTTTATATGCGACGGGGCGACGTTTCTGCCTCTGACCGTGGTGATAAAAGGCGCCAGCATATAGTCGAACCTTCCGAAACGGCGTTCGAATGCCGTGCGGAAGATATGGTCGGTAAGGCCGCGCAGGGGTGCGAGGTAAATTGCTTGCTGCACGTGACAAAGATAGTTTTGACGTGTACGGTACCACAAGGGCGCGGCGCAGGTGATATTCAGGGAACTTTTTTCTTTTTCGGCCGGTTTGTTGCGGAGTATATTATTCCGATGAAAAAACTCCGGGATCTCCAGTGGGGCGACACCATGGCAATGCGTACCGAAGATTTTACCTACCACCTTCCCGAACACCTTATTGCGCGGCGGCCGATGGAACCGCGTGACGCCTGCCGGCTGCTCGTGATGTCCCGCAACGGGGGCGCACGCCGTCACTTCCGGTTTCGTGATCTGCCCTCGCTGGTCGCACCGGGCGACCTGCTCGTATTCAACGATACCCGGGTGATCCCCGCGCGCCTCTTTGTCCGCAAGCCGACCGGAGGGAGGAGGGAACTTTTTTTCCTTGAGAAAGCCGATACGGCAGCATGGAAAGCGCTTGTCAGGCCCGGGCGGGGTGTGGCCGCCGGCACCGTGCTTGCGGTGGAGGAGGAGCCCTCGATACGGCTGCGTGTTGTCGCCGTTTTGTCGGACGGGTGCCGGCTGGTGCAAACGGAGGCGGCGGAAAAAAGGGGGGGCGCGGCTGTCGAATCGATCATTGAGCGTTACGGCCATACACCGCTTCCCCCCTACATCGATCGTGACGATGATCCGTCCGACCGGGAAGCCTATCAGACGATATACGCCAGAATGCCGGGAGCGGTCGCCGCGCCCACCGCAGGACTCCATTTTACCGACGCACTCATGGAGGAGCTTGGGCGCAGGGGGGTCGGGTTGTCGTATCTGACGCTGCACGTCGGTCCCGGAACATTCCGTCCGGTAAAAGTTGACAATCCGGCGGACCATCCGATGCATGAAGAACGTTTTTCCATCCCGCCGGATACCGTCGACCGTATCGAAAAAACGCGCGCCGGAGGCGGCAGGATCGTTGCCGTCGGGACAACCGTCGTGCGTGTGCTTGAGCACTGTCATGCGGCAGGCGGCAGGTTGCTGCCGCAGGAGGGCACCACCCGCCTCATGATTCTCCCGCCCTGGCGGTTCGGTCTGGTTGACGGTTTGATCACCAACTTTCACCTCCCGAAATCGACGCTGCTGATGCTGGTGAGCGCATTTGCAGGCCGGGAACTGCTGCTCGACGCCTACCGGGAAGCGATCGCCGAATCATACCGTTTTTACAGTTACGGCGATGCGATGTTCATTGTTTAGCCAAGAAAAAGGTTATTGACACCCCCTTTTGCGGTGTGGTATCTTATACACAATACTTGGCGTACAGTTATGGGAAGCCCGTAGCAAATACGGGCTTCATTTTTTAACACCTCTTTACGGTGAGGAGTTACCGATGAGTCTCACTCATGCCATGGACATTTCAATCGACAGCGCGGCCTGGCAGGATTATCGGGCGTCAAATACCGCCATGATCGTCTTTTACGCCACCGACCCGGTTTCTGAATATCCCATCCGCGAGATCCCGGAGGAGTTGCCCACCGACCTCCTTCCCGAGCCGAATTACGAGACGGGAACCTACGGTTTTTTCGGATGCGGCAGAGGCAAGATCAGGGCGGCCTTCGTCAAGGCGAAAGTCAGAAACCTCCTGTTCGTGACCAAGTACGTCGGCACGAATCTCGCCTACAAGGACCGGTTTTTCATCACCGGCATGTACCGGATCAACAAGACCGCCGATGTTAAGAAACTGCATATACGTTACTCTTCCGATTACTCATGCCTCGATGAAGATGCCTGTTACGCGCTTCGTGCCGACACCGTCCGCTTTGTTTCCATTGAAAACGGTTTTGAAGTCACCCCGGAGGTATTGAAATCATGGGGATACAAGGCTAGGTTGACAAAGCAGACACGGATCATCCTCACCGAGGAGCAGGCTGCGGCGATCATTGATCATCTCCGGTCGAAACCGGACATCACCGCCACCCTCATCGCGGAGACGGAACGGCTCTGGCCCCATACCCCCCCCCCTCCGGAAGAGGAGGAAGAGGGGCCTGTCGAAGTCTGAAGACGGAAGCATTGACAAGCATTTTGGGGGAACGTCCGGCGCGTTTCCCTTTTTAATCGACGTTGCTCACTTTTAATATATGGGCTGAGATGCGGAACACGAAATGGTCGATCCGCCTGATCTCCTCGAGGAGATCCACATGGATCGAGGTGGTCTGCAGCGATTCCGGTTTGCGGTTGAAGAGCCGGTCCATGTGCCGGTTGAAGAGCCGGTCGTAGAGTTCATCGCGACTTTTTTTCCGGGAGAAAACCGCCTGCGCCAGTTCCGTATCGTTCATACTGAATGCCGCGAGCACTTCGTTCAGATCGGTAATCGTCTGACGGTAGAAACCGACGATCTCCTCCCTGCCTTCCGCTGAGAGGGGAAGCGGGCTCGCGTCGATTTTTTCGGCAAGCGTGATGATGCTTTTCGATACGCTGTCGCCGATATGCTCCAGATCGGTGGTCACCATGATAAGCCGGTAAACATGCGCCGCGCTTTCGTTGTCAAGTTCCCCCCGCGACATCCTGGTGAGAAAGGCGATGATGTGTTCATGGAGGAAATCAACCTCGTTGTCGCACTCGGCGACCAGCGACTTCTTCTGCAGGGAGTATGCCTGAATGATCCCGAGGCTTTCACTTGCCATATACCTCACCTTTTCGGCCATTCTCCCGATTTCCTTAACCGCCTGCGCGAGCGCCAGCACGGGGAAGTTGACGACCGAATCGGTAAGATATTCAACGCGGTAGTGCGATGCGGCCTCTTTTCCCGGCCTCACCACCCGTTCGACCGATTTCTCGAAGACATGGAGAAAAGGGAGGAGAAGGACGCTGATGCCGCCGTTAAAAAGCGTATGCAGCAGGGCGATCTGCAGTGCCGGGGAGCGGGGGAGCAGCAATGAAAAATGGGGAAGCAGCGGCATGCAGGGCAGGAAGACCGCGATGCCGAAGAGTTTGAAGAAAAAATGGGACCATGCGACCCGTATGCCGGAAATTTCAGCGCCGAAGGTGGCAAGAAACGCGGTGGCACAGGTGCCCAGGTTTGCTCCCATGACAACAGGGAAAAGCGCGGCCGGTGACGGCGGCGAACCCTGCATCGATTGCGCCAGGGCAATGACTATCGTGAGTGTTGCGGCGCTACTCTGAATGATTGCGGTGATGACGGTTCCCGCAAGCAGGCCGTACCAGGGATTGGTCAGGCTCGCCTGCAGTGCCGATTCGAAAAGCCGTACCGTTCTGAGCGGTGTCACCGCACCCGCCATGAGATGCATGCCGAAGAAGACCAGTCCGGCGGCAAGAACGAGCCGTCCCGCAGTTGCGATTGTTTCCGATGTCCGGTGCAGGGAGGTGAAAAAACCGGCGGCGATGAGCAGGGGCGCGATCTGATGGAATTTGAAGGCGAAAAGCTGCACGGTAAAGGTCGTGCCGAGGTCTGATCCAAGGATCATGCCGAGCGACTGCCCGAGGTTCATGATGCGCGCATTGACAAGCCCGACAAGGATGACCGTGGTGGCCGATGAGGACTGGGTGATGAGGGTGGTAACGAGGCCGGCAACATAGGCGGAAAGACGGTGCCGGGTCACGACGGCGATCAGTTTCCGCGCTTGGGCGCTGCCTATGCGCCTGATGTTCTGTTCGCCCAGCTGCATCCCGTAAAGAAAAAGCGCCAGCCCTCCGGCAAGCGTAAAAAGGTCGAGGAGGGAGAAGCCGCTCATTAAAATGAATTCGGCCGGAGGGTGCGCAGGATATTCATTTATTCCGCAAGCCGGACAACAAGCCGATCCGATATCTTCTCGTGCAGTTTCTTTTCGATCACCGAGACGAGGGTCATGTTCGAGAAGGCGCAGCCGGAGCAGTGCCCGTGCAGTGCGACGGAGACGGTGTCGCCCTCGACGTCGACCAGTTCGCAACTGCCGCCGTCCTGCGCGAGTATCGGCCCTACATCCCCTGCGAGCACTTCGCGGATACGATCGATTTTCTGAAGTGTCGTCAGGGGCTTTGCTTCGGAAGCCGGGAGTGCCGTCAACGTCGTTTTCCCGTTAACCCGGTCGATGATCTTCCGTATTTCAGCATGGCATCCGCCGCATCCGCCGCCCGCTTTCGTAAAATTGGTGACGTCCTCGACGCTGGTGAGGCCGTTCTCCCTTACCGCTTGTTCGATTTCGGATTCGGTGACGGTGAAACAGGTGCAGATCACCCGTCCCTTTTTCCGGGTCGGTTGCGTGGTTTTTCCGTTGCTTTCATAAAAGGCAATGGCTGCCTCCAGCGCCTCCTGCCCCATGACGCTGCAGTGCATTTTTTCCCGCGGCAGTCCCCCCAGCGCATCGGCAATGTCCTTGTTGGAAATCTTTTTTATCTCTTCGAGCGTTTTCCCTTTGCACATCTCGGTGAGTACCGATGCCGATGCAATGGCACTACCGCAGCCGAAGGTTTTGAATTTGATATCGCTTACCCGGCCGTCAGCGTCGAGTTTGAAGGTGAGCCGCAGCGCATCACCGCAGGTGATGTTTCCGATTTCGCCGAAACCGTCGGGATATTCGATTTCTCCGACATTTCGGGGATGAAGGTAATGATCGCGTACTGTTTCGGTATACTCCCACATGTCTCACTCCTCAACGTGAATCCATTTTTCCGGCTGAACGGACTGTAATGCAAATAATTCCTTGAAAATTAATTCGAATTGCTCCATTTTGTTATTGGCGGTTTCATGGGGTAAGATCTGAATTCGACCCGCTGCCGCCCGTCCGTGGCCTCCGCCGCTGCCTCCAAGCTGTCGGACCAGCCGTTCAGCCTGAAATCCGGAGGTATTCATTTTTTTCGATCGAATTGAGAAAAAGATCTGGTTTCTGAATATCCCGGAACAGATCATCCATTCAAGTTTTTCAAGAGCGTGGAACAGATCCGCCATTTCAGCGACATAGTCGGGCGTTGAGATGCTGCCGAGGTGAATATATCCCAGGTCCTCGTAGCTGGTACCGGACCGGACGGCGCGGTGAAGGAGACGGAAATACTCAACGTCACGGTCGGGATATTCGATATAGGAGAGCAACCGGTGGTCGATCAGATCGAAAAGATATTTATAGCAGTCAAGATCGTGCGGTGAAACATCACGCCGCATATCGCCGGTATCGGTCTTGATTCCGTAAAAAAGGGCAGTGGCAAGCTTCTGGGTAATCGGGCAATGCGCCTCGAGAAGATACTTCGTGATAATTGTTGATGTCGCTCCGATGTCGTTTCGTATATCTTGAAAACAGCCGATGGCGGTATCCGGCGGCGCAGGGTGATGATCGATCACCGCATTGACAACCACCGACGGAGGCAGGGAGATGTTTCCTTTCCCCGGGAATGAATCGACCAGGATGATCTTCTCAAACTCTTTTACGTCAATGAGAACGAAGGGGACCATGGCGATATCGAGAAACCGGACCATGGCGCGATTCTCCGCCCGTCCGACGAACCCGCCGAATGAGACAACCGGTGACGGGACGCCCCAGAAAACGCAAAGATGCGATGTGCCGAATGCAGCGGCGATACAGTCGGGGTCAGGGTAGTCGTGGGTGAGTATGAGCACCGATTTCGCCGGTACGATGCTCGCTTTGAACTGAGCGGCCGTGCCGCCGAAATCGGCTGTTTCGGGATTTTTTGCCTGTTCCCGCATGGGATTAATTTCTTGGATGATAATCCTTTAACTTCTGAAAAAGCCGCTCCGCTGGTGCCGGGGGCATTTTGTATTTGCATAAATGTTCAGGATAATATAATATATGAATCTATGAGTGGTTGAAACAAACGGAGAAGGGCTGTTTTTACCGCCATTCATGCTGGAGATGAACCACCATGCGCTATGCAATTATTTCGGATATTCATGGGAATGTCGAGGCGCTGCAGGCCGTCATGCATGATATCAAAAAACGATCGATCGACTCGATCATCTGTCTGGGCGATATCGTCGGCTATTATCCGGACCCGGAACGCTGCATCAATCTCGTGAGAAAAGAGGTCGATTACTGCGTGGCCGGAAACCACGATTACGCGGCGATCGGCCGGATCGATACCCAGAATTTCACCTATTACGCCTACGCCGCCATGGAGTGGACAAAACAGAATATTTCCGACGGGGCGAAGGAGTATCTCGGGTCGCTGCCGCTCACCGTCACGCTCGAAAACATGTTTTTCACCCATTCGTCGCCGTCGAACCCCCAGGACTGGGTGTACGTTTTTCCCGACAGTGAAGAGACGGTGTTCGAGGCGTTCAACAGCCT
>JAFGNB010000055.1 GCA_016927235.1 Chitinispirillaceae bacterium | reverse complement strand
GCCACGTGGGAATTCGTGGAATTTCAGGACGGCCGGGGCTGGGAGTATACCGAGGATTCGGTGCCGCCCGCGCCGGGGGCAGGGGAGTGGGTATATATCGTTGGGGTGCGTTCCGGGAGCAGTCAGCGGTTGTACATCAACGGGGTAAAGACTGTCGATACGGCAGGGCTCATGGCGGGCGCCTACGGCCGCAATACCGGCGATGACTTTACGATAGGCAGACACGGCCGGTCCGTAACGATTCCTCATTATCAGGGATGGTCGTATTTCAACGGCAGAATCGACGAGGTGCGCGTTTCACGCATGGCGCCTGACGATGACTGGATCCGATTGTGCTATATGAACCAAAAAACAGATGACGCGCTGGTTGCCTTTGGGGAATGAACAAGACGGGTAAAATCAACGAATAGTAAAGAAAGGCTAATGATTATGAGTGATCGATGGTGCGCGGGGCTTTTTGTAATCTCGGTCTTCGCGCTGTGCGGCGTCAACGCACAGGATATGCTCTATCCCAACGAATTCCCGCTCGGGGACGTAACGCTGTTGGATGGCCCTTTCAAGAACGCCATGGATCTGAATACGAGCTTTTTACTCAAATACACCGTCGACCGTCTGCTGTTCAGCTATCGGAAAGAGGCGGGCGTGTCGACCGCAGGGGCGCGAGACTATGAAAACTGGGATGGGCTGAACGGGCATATCGGCGGACATTACCTCTCGGCGCTGGCGATGCAGTACGCGGCCACCGGGGACGCGCAATGCAAGCAACGCATGGATTATATGGTCACCGAACTGAAAAAGTGCCAGGATGCGAACGGGAGCGATGCCGATTTTGTCGGATATGTAAGTGGTATTCCAAACGGTAAGGCACTATGGCGAAGTTATAAGACCGGCAATTTCACAAGTTATTCCGATGCATGGGTGCCCTGGTACAACATCCACAAAACGTACGCCGGATTTAGGGATGCATGGGTCTACGGCGGCAATGAAACGGCTAAAACCATGTTCATTAAATTATGCGACTGGGGTCTTAAAATAAATTCCGGGTTAAGTGACGCCCAACTGCAGAGCATGTTCAGTGTTGGAATAAAAGAACAGGGCGGAATCAATGAACTGTATGCGGATGCGTACAATTTAACAAACGATAAAAAGTATCTGGACTTCGCTAAAAAGTTTTCACACAAGTGGCTTTTGGATCCCATGGCTTCGGGCAATGACATGTTAAACAACAGTCATGCAAATGCACAGGCGGCCAAGGTGGTTGGATTTCAACGTATCGGCGAAGTGGCTAATGACGACTACTACCATCGAGCGGCGGATTTTTTCTGGAAAACGGTAACAACCAACAGAAGCATCGTTATCGGCGGAAACAGTGAGGACGAATATTTTAAGGCAGCAAACGACTGGATTCGATATATAAACGAGAGAAACGGCGTGGAAACGTGCAATACCTACAATATGTTGAAAATTTCCGAAGGGCTTTTCCGCCAGAACCCGGACGCCAAATATGCCGATTTTTATGAACGCGCCCTTTTCAACCATATCCTTTCCACACAGCACCCCACGCATGGCGGGTATGTCTATTTTACCCCGACCCATCCGCGTCACTACCGCGTCTATGCGGCGCCCGATGTCGCCATGTGGTGTTGCGTGGGGAGCGGCATGGAAAACCATACCAAATACGGCGAGTTCATTTATATGCACACGAATGATTCGCTATTTGTCAACCTGTTTATCGCTTCGGAGCTGAACTGGAAGGAGAAAGGGATTAAAATAAAGCAGGAGACCGCATTTCCGGAGGAGGAGTGGACCGTATTGACCGTAAGCGTTACTATGCCTACCGCATTTAAACTGTATATCCGTCATCCTTCCTGGGTGCCCAGGGGGAATATGGTCGCAATTGTCGGAAGCGATACGCTTGGGTTGCTGTCGCAACCGTCTTCGTATATCGAAGTGAATAGAACCTGGAACAATGGAGATGTCGTATTTGTGCCCCTGCCCATGCAATTTTCTTTTGAACCGCTTAAAAATGTTTCGGGATGGGTGGCGATCGAACGTGGCCCTATCGTACTGGGAGTTAAAACCGGAACAAGCGATATGCCGGGCCTTATCGCCAACGCCAGTCGTTTTGGTCACTCTCCCGGCGGCACTCTCTATGATCCCAGTTCGGCACCGAAGCTGAAGATCGATCGTGGAACTTTTCCCACGCAATTCACTCCGGTCGCGGGCAAAAAGATGACCTACAAAGCGCCGGGAATTTTTCAGAACAGCGCGGATGCCAATCTGGAGTTTGAGCCGTTCTTCCGCATCCATGATGCGCGATACATGATGTATTGGAACGCAACGATTACCGGCACACCGACGGATGTCGAGAGGGAACTGAATGCTCCCGTTTCTCCCGGAATCCGCCGGTGTAAAGGGGGGGTGAAATGTATCTTTACTGCCTCAGACCCTTCGCGACATGTACTCCTTTATACATTGTCAGGAAAAAGAGTCGCCGATATCCCCGCATCTTCTCCTACGGTTACCCTTAATTTTCTCAAGCAGGGGATAAGGATGAAAAACGGGATGTATACGGTTCGGGTCGTATCCGGGAAGAATAAGGTTTCCAAAGTTTTAACTATGGTATATATAGGAAATCACTAAGAGGTATTCCCGCTTAATTTCCTGTCGGTGGTGGCGGAAGATGCCCGGTAAAAAGGTGGGATAGATAAGAATATCGAAAGTGGGGTATCCCCGTGATTCAGATAAAAACAGGGGGTCAAGGGAATATCCTATTTTGCAAAGTAAACGATACATGAGCACTACCTGAAAAATAAGCTAAAGGCCTCTGTACCGCGTAGCTCCCGCCAAGTGGGACACCGGAAATGCCGGGCATGGACCATTTACAGGGGGCACGCACGAAGCGGGTTGTTTTTACTGTTTTTCTGACTACTGAATCCTGAATACTGTTTCATGGCAGGTGCGGGTGGGGGTTGCATCTGCCGGACCTGTCGCAACCGGACGGGTATGCCGCATTCTTTCGTCGCCGATCGTTTCGAACCATCCCAACGATGGGGCCGCAGGCCCCTCCAATAGTAAAATTTATTTAAAATAGTGAACCCCTACGAATTCACTCTGCACCATTTTACGGTACCCCTTATCAAGGGGACACCCTATTCATCGAAAATATAATTATACTATCGTTTTTTTATACACCGTCCGCCCTTCCGCTGATACCCTGATCACGTACATCTTCATACAGTGACCGGACAGCGGTATCAGATGGGTGGTGGCCGAACGCGCGCTGCGCCGGGCAATCACCTTGCCCTGCAGGGAGAGCACTTCGACGGTATGCCGCGCCGCGAAGGGTATTTTTACCGAAATCACTCCCGCGGCACGCGAAACATGGATATTTTTAATGGTAAATCGCCCATTGAAACCGGGCTTTTCCCTTTTCACATAGCACCCGCCGTTAATAAGCACCTGAAATCCGGCGGCAGCGTTGCCGGTTGCATTGATGCATAATATTCCTCCGTTCGCCGCTTCCCAATAATACCCCGGATCGCCGGAATTGTAATTTTCGAGTGATACGGCATCCAAGGATGTATTGTCGCTTGTAATGCCGGTAATCGTCGGTCGCATGTTATGGATTGAAATGCGGTATTTGCGTATCGTGGGATCCGGACAGTATTTACTCCCGGCAAAGGCACCTATGTTCACGGTAATCCCTTCAACGGTCTGGTTGTTGTCGCTGAACGAAAACTCCGTTTTTACGGGAGTTTCGTCTTCATAGAGAGTGAAAGATCCCGACGCGGGCTCGCCTTCCGTTCCGTTGGTGGGCCAGATCTGCACCGTCAACAGGCTTTCCGCCCGCTCCCCGATGAACTGGAGCGTGTCCATAAGCGGAATAATCGACCCCGCCTTGACGAAAACAGGCAGCTTCAGGCTGTCCCTGCCCTTGCCGGGATCGCAGGTGTAATTGATGACGGCCGGGGCGGCATATTTCGTTCCCTCGAAATAGTCGTACCAGACACCCGACGGTACCGGCGGCAGATAAATGCCGTGACGTATTCCCGAATTGACGTCGCCCGGAAGATCTTTGTAGTAAGGCGACCAGATGATTTCTTCACCGACGTATGCCTGGTACATGAGATCATACGTTTTGGAATCCTTTTCGCCGCCATTCTGGCACATCATGCCGCGCGTTACCGGAATGCCGGTTTCATGCGCGATCATGCCATAGGTGAACAGATAGGGAATGAAACGGTAATGCAGGTCGCCCCATTTACGTATGACTCTTTTCAAATCCGGTGCATAATTTCCGACGTTTCCGCACTCCTCGAAATTGGTGGCCGTGCCTCCGGCAGCACCTGCCATGTGGATCGAAACCATGGGACGCAGCGTGTAACCGATATACCCGAAGTCATACCCTTCGCCGAGGTCGGTATGGCTCCACGCATATCCTACAAGGTGCTCCTGAAGCGCCGATGGGAAGACCGCATAGATGTAGTCGCTGTTAAGGTAGTCGCCCATATGGTTTCCGGGCCAGGCCTGCGTGCTGAGCGCCTGCCAGCCGCGTGATATGAACACCTTGGTTTCATCTCCCTGGTGCGCCTGAAGCCAGACGTCCCACTGCTCCTTGGACGCTTTACGGCTTTGAAAATTCATGGCGTCGTACCAGGCCCAGTCGAAGCCGTGATCGATCGCTGTTTTGCATACTGAGACTGATTGCAGCACATTTTGCGTGCACCCCGCACTGCAGCAGCCGTAATACCCCCATCCCGCGCTCATGCCGCCGCAGAGAAACCCTTTTTCCTTGTAGTAGTGAATGGCATCAGGCGCCTCTGCATTCCAGCACCCGGGATTGGGCACCTCCGGCAGGTACCCTAAATTGGTCCAATCGAAAAAGTTATCGAATCTGATCCAGTCCATGTTGAACCGATTATCCCGGAACATATCGGCCCAGCCGCGCATGGTGGCGACCGTCGTTCCTGAGCGGAAATACATATCACGCATGATACCGTAAAATTTTTTACCGAGCCGGGGAGGCCTTCCGGAGACGAACGTATATCCGGTCATCGCCTCTTTCCAGTTCCCCATGATGAAAAAATAACTTGCATACTCCATCAGCCCGCCGTTGGCCGGACTGGTGGAGGGATTCATCCAGTATTTGGCGGTCGTTCCCCGGAGGTCGAAACCGGTGCCGGTCGTCGGGTTTGAAATATCTCCCCATTGTGAAGTATTCGGGTAGGGTTCCGCGAACAGAAACCACAGGCCGTATCCTCCGGTGGAATACATGTAACAGGCGGTCGAGCGACGGGTGCTGTATGTCCTGTTCTTGTGGTCGATTTGATGATATCCCTGCCTGAACTGCTCAAAAGCGAGGCCCCAGCCGAAGTAATGTTCATCGGTGCCCTGGGTAAATGTAAAGGTAGGGTTGCCGCTGTTCGATCCCGTCGATTGCATGGCGGCCGCGTCGCCCGTAAGGACCGTGCCGTCGGCTTTGGCATACGATATCCTGAACGGCGTCTTTTGCACGGTTATGCGCAATGCCGACGTGACGATCACCACCGAGCCGGATGTCCCCGGCGCGGCGTCGGTAACCGTCAGGGAGCTGACTTCCGGCCATTCCCGGTTCACATCGTCCATGCCGAGAACATCTCTTGTCGAAGTGAACGTTCCGCGGTCGTCAAGACTTACCCGTATGATGGTTGGTGTACATACGTAAATGCGTACTTTTTGGCTGGTGCCGGTGGTAAAATCGATTTGATTGCCGGTTTGGACATGCGAGACGTAATCGCCGACAGCGGCGCCGAAACTCACGCCCGACGATACTGTCGAGCAACACAAGCCACACCGTACTAGATTTTTCAGAAAGGAACCGACACCCATTACCTCCTCCTCTCGAATTCGACATTGCGAGGACCGATGCGGCGGCGGCCGTGGATCTTACAAGCGAACGACGCGCGCGATGACCGCCCGTTTCCCGGCCCATTTTCCGCATACCAGATAGACGCCGCGCACCGGCAAACGGATTACCATTGTTCTACACGGATTCGGTCGGCATGCCGTCACGACCTTGCCGTTGCACGCCATGATTTCAACGAGGTCGTGTTTTGCCGCAGGGGGCAGTGAAAGCGTGACGACTCCATCATGCGTCGTTATGGATTGCAGCGCACGCGTGAAGGCCCGGCCGTTTGTTTTAATTGCCCGTACGCCCACGCCTTCATCCGGTGCGCCTATATTTTCGGGAACGATCAAGAGGGCCCAGTCGTTGTCCGCATCGGAGGGAGGATTTCCGAGAGAAACTGTCCCGCCCCCGATAAGCAATGCTCCTTTTTGCAGAATCCCGCCGGAACGGGGATTGTACCACCATACCCGCAGCGTATCCGACGTGGTTGACGTCGACAAATCGAGGCTCGCATTACCGCCGGTAGGAAGATACACCGCAAACGGCTGGTAGCCGTCGAGGGAGAGGCAGTATCCCGGTGCGTTTGATAGTTGATTATCGCTGTTACTCATGGATACCAGCTGGTTGGAGAGCAGAAGCGTGTTGCCGAGAAGATAGTTTCTGAAAAAAGTTTCGGCATGGCGGTAATAATTCCACAGTTTGTCATAGCTCCTGAAATTTTGGCAGGTGAGATCCGCCGTTGATCCGAAATAATAGTTTACCCCCGCTCCCTTTGCCATCAGGTTGCCCCAGAGGACATGTTTCCGGATATCATCCCGGCTCGGCGTGCCGGTAAATCCATCCGCCGGTACGCCGGTCTCTTTGGGGGTCTGGCAATCGCTCGTAACGGATCGGAGTTTCGGATTCATGCCGTTGTAATCGTAAGCGGTTATGGAATCCACCAGTTTTTTTGTTTCGTCATGTACGTTTAAATAGTTGGTTTGAAGGGAGATGCCGGTGATCCATGATGTATCGTTGTACAGCGATTGCGCGGCCTGCGCCTGTGCGCCCTCGGCGACCGGGAGTATAATGGGCCTCGAAGGATAGCGGTGGGGGTCGATGCGGCGGATATAATTCGCCGTTGCGGCACGCTGCTCAATGGATTGGCTGTTTTCGTCACCCAGGTTCCAGATGATGCCGAGATTATGGGCGAACCGGGCGATGAGTTCGCGATAGTATAATTTCCGCGCCGGACCACAATCGCCGTTGTCGAGAAGCTTGTCGTTCGCCGCCATTTGCGTGCGGAGTTCCATGATGGTGCCTTTGCTGTTGGCGTGCTGGAATACCGTCTGCCACTGGTCCAGTTTTGAACAGTCGAAGCGCGTGAGACTGTCGGGTGAAATATAGGGGAAGATGCTGCTGTCGGTTCCACCGACGGTCAGGGTGTTGAAAGAGACGGTGTTCACCCCTTTGGACGAAAGATAGTTGAGGGCGCCGATGATTCCTTTCCCCTTCTGTCCTCCGCCCCAGACGGGATCGCCGTTTGTCCAGTCAGCGACATGGTCGGCGAATGTCTTCGTATAGACACTCCCGGGCGTATTGTCGAAATCCGCATAATCGAGGAAATTCGACGGCGAGGCGGTGCCCGACTTGAGAAAGATTCTTTTTTCGGAATAACCGTTTTTCACGATGACCATGTAGTTTTTAAATTTATCGTTGTCCAGCCTGCCGAGCGCCTTAAGGTCCGGTGGAACATCGTCACCCTCTTCTTTGAATTCAAACGATCCGGTGTCTCCGTCGATCCCGTCGATCGGTGTACCGGCGAGCAGAGTATCGTTCAGGGCGATGTTCGGCCCAGTCCGGAAGTAGACGGTATAGATATGAGCGCCCGGCCACTGAGGGGTGAAGTGCGCTTTCCAGATGTTTCCCGACGACGCTCCCGTCTCTCCCGCGTTGCCGTCGGCGGCATAATAGCCGGGAACCTGATAACGTTCGGCACCGGAAAGAATATACTGAAAAACAACAGTCAGTTTATAATCAGTGAAGGGATTGATCGTCCCGGTTTCGGAGGCGCCGGGTCCGTTGACGGTAACGGTCATGGTATGCCTGTCGGTGGTATCGCCCGTTATTATAATAGGGGGGCTGGTCTGCGCATACGGTGCGAGAAAACATCCTGTCAGTAATAGAACCACTACTCGTGTACGCATTCGCTCCTCCCGGAAACATTAGGGGATTTCAAACCCGACTCAACCATCGTTTGTCGTTTATCAAAAGTAAGTAAAAATCGGATTTATAGACGTCACTTACAATATAGATGTGTTTACGGGTTGCCGCTTAGTAAAAAATAATTTAAAATCAAATTGTGTATACGAGGCGTATACAGTTTTAATTGTAACTTATTAATTTATAATATGAGATTTAAAAACATGTTGGAATTTTTTAAATTGCGTATACTAAAAAGGGGGTGATGTAGCTTTATTTTTTAAAATAATTATTTTGATTTATATTTTATAACTACGCTGCCATCCTAGAGTGTATATTACTATTCAATTCCCCAAAAATAGATGGAGTCAAGGGGGATGGGATTGAAAAGAGATGTTTGATATATTGTTGCGTTAACGTTAACGCTAATTTTAGTTTGATATGGTTTTCCTGAAAACCGTGAGGTACGATGGGCTTTTTCATGAGCGAGACGCTGGTGTGATTAAGACAGTATCCGAAATAAGGAAGGGAGAGGATTCGTATATCCGAAAGAAGACCGCCCTTTTCTTACATGCTTTCCCGGAAACGCCGCATGGTACTCCCCGCAAGAAAGGAACATGATATGATTTTACGCATAAGCACAAAAAAGTATGTCATGCTGTTTGTCGCCCTGGCGGCAATAAGGGGTTACAGCCAGAACAGCGTTACCTTCAATGTGGACGGTGCAAAAACAGTCATCAACAAAGAGATCTTCGGGGTCTTGATGGAGAGGCTGGGAAGACAGTGGGATGGGCAGGGCGCTATTTGGGTGGGAACGAATTCCTCCATAAAAAATACCAACGGCATGCGGCAGGATGTCATCGACGGGTTTATAGAGTGCGGCATCGGATCGGCCGAATGGCCGGGCGGGTGCGCGGCGAATGGGTACAACTGGAGTGCCAATAAGAATCCTTCCAATTCCGTGGGTGTGGACCGTTTTATTCAATTCTGTAAACTTACGGGTGCCGAGGCGGTCATCTGCGGCAAGCCGACGGGGAATGACGCTGCGAGTAACGAGGCATTTTGCAAATATATTATGAACGACCTTGACTATCCTCTCAAATGGTTCAAGGTCGGCAATGAAGTGTGGGGGTGCGGCGGAGACCAGAACGTGAACACGTATATGCCCAATTATACCGCGAATTACAATCGATTGAAGGAGCTAAAGAATACCGAAAACGGAAAGAACCTGTCCATAGTCGCCGCCAATGATATCGAGGGCAAATGGCAGTGGCTGCCGACCATGCTCAACAGTATCGGCACCACCATCGACGGCGTTGAGTACCACGATTACATCTATTATCCGGAAAACATCAGCAGCACCAACCCTACAACCGCGAATTACTGGACGATAATAGGCTGCGCCGTCAATACCGATGTCAGACCGCACCTTGATAATAACGTATTCCCTCCACTGGACTCTTATGATCCGAACAAGCGTATAAAACTCGTATTGGACGAATGGGGAGACTGGCTTATTGACTTGGGTGACGGGTGGATGCAGCAGAACACGGTCATGGATGCGGTGTCCACGGGGTTGCACCTGAATATGTTCGTGCAACGCGCCGACCGTTTAGGGGTTGTGTGTCTTGCCCAGGGAGTCAACGTCATCCATTCGGTCATCAATATCAATACGAGCGGAGTCATGGTAAAGACGCCGACATTCTATGTTTTCAAGATGTTCAAGCCGCACCATATGAACAATGCGAAGTTCGCGCCCATTACGGCCTCCAAGTTTGAGAACGCCAACGGCAGCATAGCGGCGATAAATGCGGCGGCAAGCGTGGACGACA
Organism: Chitinispirillaceae bacterium; assembly: GCA_016927235.1. Taxonomy (GTDB): domain Bacteria; phylum Fibrobacterota; class Chitinivibrionia; order Chitinivibrionales; family Chitinispirillaceae; genus JAFGNB01. Next base: position 15,765 of record JAFGNB010000055.1, on the reverse strand, counting down.
GCGGCTATGTCAACGTCAGCCTCGTCAATGTGGATTTGTCAGCTACCCGCCAGGTGGCGGTCACGTTGACGAGCAGCAAGGCATCCTATACTGTCAAGAGCGCGGAGGTCGTCACCGGACCTGCAATGAACTCGTGCAACGATTTCGGCAAGGCCGAACAGGTGAATATACAGACATTCGACGCTTCAAATTACAGTATTGAAGGAAAGACGCTCACGGTAAAAATGCCCAGCAAGAGTGTGGTGATGATCAGGCTGCTGTCGCCCACCGCAGTTCAATCCGGAAACTTGCCGAAAAGCGGTACGGAGGTGTTTTCAGTCGAGGCCGGATCGCACGGGAGGGTGCTTGTAACCTCTTCCGTGAGCAGGAAAGCGCCGGTGACGTTCAGTCTTTACCGTGTCGACGGCAGGACCCTGATCAACAAAACCGTCAAATCTTTCGAGTCAGGCGCCTCTGTTTTCGAAAGCAACATCGGCAGGGGTGTTTACCTGATCAGAATCACCGGTGCCGGCATCAACCTCTCGAAAAAGATTCTTGTCGCGAAATGAGGAACAATAGAAATTCCGTGAATATCGGACAAGAGGGGGTATTTTTTACGTGCAGTGATTACTGCCATGTCGTACTGCACGTGCTTTCCACCGTTTAAAGGAGCAGGGATGAAAAAATTTTTACCAGGTGCCGTGGGTATGGTTGTCGTGTTGTTGTCAGGGCCCGTTTTCGGAGCTCCAAATGACCCTTTATGGATGTTTACCGATACTGCAGGAGGAAAGTCGCTTATTTTCCAATATTTCCGGATTTGTGACACAGCCAGAAGCGGCGACTATTTTTGTTTAGCGCTGGAGTCAGACCAACTGCCCGATACCGGTGACACGTACGACGGGTCAATATATATAAATTTCGATTATCAATTCAGCATTGATTCCTTTTTTGTCATAGACGAGTTTGACAGCAGCGTCATCCATTACCGCGATTTGCGTCCCGGCTATGCGGGCTTCAAGACCGCATGGGATTACGGTATGAATGGTTTTCCCATCTCACGCTATACATACCTCGTCTTTGCGCATAAAGGCCCGAATTCGAACCACAAGGTAACGGTCAAGGCCTGGTACAATGACGGGGGATGCGGTTCTCCCTCATTCAATGAGATGTTAGGAACATTCAATGCGTCGACGCAATGGAAAGTGGATACCATAGTCATTCCGGAAAGCGTTCAGAATAAACCCGACAGGGAAAGAAATTTCAATAAATACTATGAGCTGGTATTCATCATCAACAACCTCGACCCGAACGATATGACATCCGGACCCCCCGGGAATCTGAAAATTGATGAGATCAGGCTGGTCGGCTGCAATCCGGTTGATTCATCTCCAAAACCGCAGGAGGTAAACGAGGGGGACCCGGCAACGTTTCGGGTAGTTGCATCAACTTCCAATCCGGCCGACAATCTCACCTATCAATGGATGAAGGATGGAGCTTCCGTTGCCGGGGCGAACAATCCGGTGTATGCTATCGCTTCAGCAAAGCCTGACCACGCAGGATCCTATACGGCTGCGGTTACCGTCTCGACCACCGGTCTGACATTTTCCTCCCAGGCGGCAACGCTGACCGTGATAGCCGATCCAAATAAAAAGGGGGATGAGGGAGATGGAGGAGGCTGCGGATGCGGCTCCGGCACTGCCATTGCGCTTCTTCCGCCGATTTTTTTCAGGATGATGGCGCAGAGGAAAAAGAAGAGAAAGAGCCGGGTGTAATCCCGGATTTTCGTACCCGGCGAAAAATAGCGGTTATCCTCTTTGAGGCTATTTATTTTCAGTGATTAATTCTACTTCGGTAAAACAGGATTTCAGATTCCATCGGTACGCCTCACCCCAACTCCCCCGGCCCCTCTTCCCCTCTCCGGAGAGCGGAGAGGGGAAGAGGGGTGGTTCCTGCAGTGCGGGACGGGGTGATGGGGTGAGGCGACAAGCAAAAACCACAGGAACCTTCATCGTACCGAAGGAAAATTAATGTCATCATATTATTTAATAAGGAGTTACGTTTATGAGTCAACAGAACGGTTCCAGGCCGGCGGTCATACCTCCCGGCATGCTGTTCCCGTTTATCATGGTCACGACGCTGTTCGCGCTGTGGGGATTCGCCAACGACATCACCAATCCTATGGTGGCTGCCTTTAAGAATGTCCTGCTTATCTCGAATTTCGAAAGCTCGCTGGTGCAATTCGCCTTTTACGGCGGCTATTGCGTCATGGCCATACCGGCGGCGCTTTTTATTAAACGTTTCTCCTATAAATCAGGCATTGTTATAGGATTGTTTCTATACGCCTCAGGCTGCCTGTTTTTTATTCCGTCTGGCCATTTCATGCTTTTCTGGGCGTTTCTGCTCTCCTATTTCGTCATGACCTGCGGGCTGTCGTTCCTCGAAACCAGCTCAAACCCCTACATCCTCTCCATGGGTCCGATCGAGACCGCTACCCGGAGGCTCAATTTTTCCCAGGCGTTCAACCCCATCGGCTCCCTCACCGGGATGCTCGTCGCGAAAAACATGATTCTTGCGAGGCTGGACACGACGACCGAAGCGGCTCGACGTGCGCTCCAGACCACCGATCCGGCGGCGCTTCTGCGCATCAGGGCACATGATCTGAACGTCATTACCGGTCCCTATGTCATCCTCGGCATCGTCGTATTCGCCGTCATGGCGGCGTTTCTTTTAGTAAAGCTTCCCCGGAGTACCGGCGAAGAGGACAACCGGCTGCATGTGGTGAGCACCCTGAAGCGGCTTCTTGCCAACGGAAGGTATATCGAAGGCGTCATTGCGCAGACATTTTACGTAGGCGCCCAGATCATGTGCTGGACGTTCATCATACAGTACGCCGAAGCGGAACTGGGCATGCCGAAACCGACCGCCCAGATGTACAACATGGTCGCCATGGGACTGTTTGTCAGCAGCAGGTTTATCTGCACCTATCTCCTTAAATATTTCAGTCCCGGCGGCCTCCTGATGTCGCTGTCGATCGGCGGCGGCGCGCTGACCCTCGGTACGATCTTCGTGAGAGGCATGCCCGGACTGTACTGTCTGGTGGGCATTTCCGCCTGCATGTCGCTCATGTTCCCGACGATTTACGGCATCGCCCTCAGAGGTCTCGGTGAAGACGCGAAACTCGGGGCGGCGGGATTGATACTGGCGATAGGCGGCGGTTGTCTCATGCCGCCGATGCAGGGCAGGATTCTCGATATGGACGCATTCAACCTCGGGGTTACGGTGCTCTCGAGCGCCCGCGCATCGTTTTTTCTTCCCCTGATCTGTTTTGTCGTCATCGCGATCTTCGGCTACAGGACCCTGTCGGCACGCGCCGCCGAAATGCATGAGGCGTGAACAGGCCTTTGCCCATGATCCTAAGGATTGAAAGGGTGCCGTAAGGGCGGGTATCGGAGGAGTTACTACCTCTTGCCGCCAGTGTGAATTTGATACCTGCCTGTATTCAAGAAATAGTAAATTTCAGCATTATATTAAACATTTATAATAAAATCAGTATCTTATTAATATAAATGTATCCAAAATGGATACGAAAATTTGATTTGAACGTTGCCGCCACTCTTTTTTCGCAATATATTAGAATTGCAGATGGAGGTTATTTGAAAAAAGTCCGAATATATCCATGCGTTAACGTGAACGCACCTTTCGATTATGTGTGAGAAACCGATTATCAAATTGTGGAAATGGTCGGGACAACAATTTTTTGGAGGTTTGCATGGAGGAGGGATCAGGTGATTCAACCGATAATCAGTGTGGGATAGCAGGGTGTCGCGTGTGGAAAGAACGTTTCGATGGAAATTCGGTTTTCGCCGGTTGAATAGTGTATTGCCCGTCATTATAGCAACCTCGATGGTATCCGCCGCCCCTATCGCGGAAGGTTCGAGCAAGTTTCTAGGCAATATCACGAACGGCGATCCCCCCTCTAATTTCGCTGAGTATTGGAACCAGATCACTCTTGAAAATGGCGGCAAATGGGGCTCCGTTCAGCCATCGAGCCAAAACGGTTTTAACTGGGGCCAGACGGATGCCGCATACGACTACTGCAAAAGCAAAGGGTGGCCGTACAAACATCACTGTTTTGTATGGGGAAATCAGCAGCCGGCCTGGGTGAATAACGGTAATGCAAGGGCGGCGGTGGAAAATTACATTAAAACATACGGTTCCAAATATCCTGCAACCGAATTAATCGACGTGGTGAACGAACCGTTGCATGCGCCGGCACCTTACAGGGAGGGGCTTGGAGGAAACGGATCAACGGGATGGGACTGGGTCGTCACGGTATTCCAGTTCGCCAGGCACTATTGTCCCGCATCGAAGCTGATTCTGAATGATTACGGCATTGTCAACGATGTGAACGCGACGCGCAGATATCTTGAAATAATCAGGATACTGCAGGACAAAGACCTGATCGACGGTATCGGCGTGCAGGCGCACTGTTTTAATATCGAGGGGACGTCGACCTCCACGATAAAAAGGAATCTCGATTCACTGGCTTCGACGGGGCTGCCGGTTTACCCTTCCGAGTTCGATCTCACCGGCGATGAAAATACGCAGCTTGACAGGTACAAGACCTATTTCCCGGTTTTCTGGGAGCATCCTGCGGTGGCGGGCGTTACCCTGTGGGGATATACGCACAACTGGAAGGGCGGCACTATCATGTCGGGCGGCAGGGAGTATGCCGCGCTGAAATGGTTGAGGACCTATGTCGACAGTCTTGAGTTGAAAATGTGCGTAACGTCGCCGGTGACCGCCGACGTTTCAGCATCGTCGATACGCATCTCTTTTCCGGGCCGACAGGGTATCCGCATTATCATGAGCTCATCACAGAAACTGTCCCTGAGCATCATCGACCCGACCGGAAGGATCTTTTTTCATACACCGACGCTGACGTGTACCCGTGGTGACAACATCTTTTCATGGCCGCGGCAATCCGCGTGCAGAGGGGTGTACGCAGTGGTCGCCAAAGGTGCGGGGTTCCGGGATGCGCGAAAGACGTTATTTAAATAAGAAAATCATTTTTTAGGGGAGCAACGCTATGAAACGCGAACGATTTTCAGGGAGTGTCGTGAGGCTGATCGTCATCTGCATGCTGGGAGCCGCGATCGGCGTTTCCGGCCAGGGCAGCACTCTCAGCCTGAACGTAGGAGGCGCAACCCATAAAATCAGCAAGGCCCTGTACGGCGTGCTGATGGAGAACTACGGCAGATGCATTTACAATGGAGTTTTCGTGGGCACTACCTCGCCGATTCCCAACACCGACGGCATGCGCAACGACGTCATTGAAGGCTTCAAGGAGGCGGGCGTCGGCTGCATCGAATGGCCGGGCGGCTGTTTCGCCGACGAGTACCACTGGAAGGACGGTATCGATATGCCGCAGTCGTCACGACCGGGAGGCGAGATGCGGAACGGCCTCGGCACGCCGGAATTCTTCAAACTATGTTCGCTGACAAACGCCTACGCGTATCCCACCGCCAACATCCAGAGCGGCAGCTCCGCCGAGATGAACGCCTGGCTCAATTATATTCATGATCGCCCGAGCTGGTGGAGCAACATGCCGTTCTGGAAGATCGGGAACGAGGAGTGGGACCCGTGCGGCAACATGACGCAGTCACAATACCAGTCGAAATTCGATCAGTGGTACGATGCGGAGCCGGAGTGGGCCAAAAGCGGGGTGATGCATATCATGGACGGAGGTCCGGGAGGGGGATGGGTCAACACCGATGCAAGCTATGCCAGGGGAAACAGCGGTCCTATGGGGATCTCATACCATCGCTATACCGTCATTGACTGGAGCAATAAGGGCCCTTCATCGGATTTTTCCGAGTCCCAGTATTACGCGCAGGTAAGGAATTCCTGGGGTATGGATAACAGCATAAATGGCTACAATCTGGGCAATGTCGCGCTCTGCGTCGACGAGTGGGGAGCGTGGTACGACGATGTCCCCGGGTTGGGGACTTCGTTCAACTGGAGCACGGCGCGCGACGCCGTGATCGCAGGGATGAATCTCAATATTTTCAACAACCGCTGCGACCGCGTGAAGATGGCGCTGGTGGCCCAGCCGGTCAATGTCATCCAGTCGCTCATGGTGACCGAGAACAGCGGTGAAAAACGCATGAGGAAGACGCCGGTGTTCTGGGTCTTTAAAATGTACAAGCCCCACCAGGAGGCGAAAATGGTGCCGGCGACCATGAACACCGGCACCAACCAGAGCATTCCGGTGCTCAACGCCTCGGCGTCGATTGACGCCGGCAATTCGCTGCACGTCAGCATCGTCAATACCCACGCCTCCGCCAGCCAGAACCTGACGATCAATCTCACCGGCATGCCCTCGGGCGTTACCTACCCGAGCGGCAGCTGGAGCGGGCAGATCGTCAACGGAAAATCAATCACCAGCGGAATCACCAGCTTTACCGCCATTGACACCGCCGGTCTTGAAAAGTTCACCGATTTCTCGGTTGCCGGTACGTCGGTCGCCACGACGCTGCCGGCGCACAGCGTGGTCATGCTGACCGCGGCAGGCGGCGGAACAGGCGTCGGCACGCCCGCCGTTACGGCCGGGGCAACCGATGCATACTCCATCCGAGGAGCTTCCGGCGGGGAAATAGTCATCAACTGCACGGCGGCCCCTAAAACGCCGCTGCGTTGTACGCTGTATGGTATTGACGGACGCAGGATCGGGGAGACGTTCAACGCTACGCCTGAACCGGGCCGCACTACCCTGACATGGCTGCCGAAGGGAGGGAGCAGGAGTGCCAACATGTATATTGTCAAAATGGAAACGGGAGCGTTCGCACAGTCGCAGCCTATTATACTGACGAGGTAGCGAAGCGCGCAAACGCGGTTTCGGTGAAAACATTCGCCTCTTCTTTCTATAACTGAGCGAAAAAACTATATTTAAAATCCGCGAGTCGAGGGGACGTCGTCGCACCATGGGGACACGACGGCGGTGAAGCGATCCGTTGTACTGTTCGCGCACCGGCATTGACCGCGATAAGAGAGAGCTTTTGCCAACAAATGAATATTTTATTTCTCAAGGAGGTGGTATGAGGTTGGGCAGGTATGGTGCAGCGCTTTTTGTATTTTTTTCTTTCGGATCGGTTGTAGCGCTACCGACCATGGATCCTCTATGGTTATACAAGGATATGACTGAAACAATATGGAATAATTTTTACTTGCGCGACACATGCAGGACCCGGTCGTTGTTTTGGATGTATCCGACCGACACGGGAGACGCCTATGACGGCGAATATGTCAATTTCGATTATCAGTTTTCCCTTGACACCATAAAAATCATCGATGAGTTCGATTCAAGCACCGTTCTTTACTCGGACTACCGTCCGGGATACGCGGGCTTCAAGATCGACTGGGACGACGGCGCGTGTGGATTCACATTGGCAAAGTATAAGTACCTGGCTTTTACCTACAAAGGACCGCTCCCGAACCACAAAATCACCGTAAGATTCGGTTACAACTCCGGATGCGGTTCCGCCACCTTCTTTCAGACGATGGGAACTGTTAACGCTTCCGCCACCTGGAAAAGGGATTCGATACGGATTCCGGACAGTGTGAGGAATATTCCCGAAAAAGAGAAAAAAGACCGGAGTTATTATGAAATGCAGGTGCTGATAAACAATGTTGATCCGAATGACAGTCCGACAAGCCCGCCGGGAAATTTGAAGATGGATGATATCGCGCTGGTGGACACGACCAGCGGCGCAGACCCCGAGCCTGAAGACGACACCAAGAACAGTTGCGGCTGCGGCAGCGGTACGGCAGTGGCGTTTATCCCGCCCCTCTGGTTCAAGGCAATGGCGTTTCGTCGACGTAAAAGACGATACGGGGCAGTGGAGGCGTAGAAGTACAAAACGATAGATCGAGTTGCATAACCGGTTTCCTGAGAATTTCAGGTTATTTGTAACTGCTCAGGTATTCAGAATACAGAATTCAGTATTCAGAATGCTGGAACCGGATCGGCCGCTTCGACATTTCGACGTCGATCAGTATATCACGCCATTTAGTGTGCGAAAGTAAAAATTCCGGATTGACTCGTTACCCACATTTGAAAAAAGGAGCATCATGAGAAAGCTGTTTTGCCCGGCGGTTGCGTTTTTCGCAACGGTCATATCGGTTGGATGGAGTTACGGAGAAATTGGGGTCCCCGATTTACGATGGAGCGGTTTTACCTCGCTCAGGCTGGGGCAGATTGTCAAAGGAGAACCGGAGACCATTGTCGGCAAGGAAGTAACATCCGATCACGTCTGGGTTCAGGAGATGAATGTCGGATTTTCGCTGGAGTCGAAATTCAACAATATCCCCGCAACCGGAAATTTGGGGCTGGAACTATCGGTGAATAACGACAATTCACCCTACCCGCAGGATTTCGGAAGGTCGCGACGCCTGAATTTCTACCCCTTTCTTTCACGCGCCGACCTTGTATTCGACATCATCGATCGAGAAACTGCCAGCCTGATGATCGATGCGGGGTACTTCCCGTACAAGTACAACAGTTCGGTAAGAAACCTGGGCGAGTACCTCTTCAGAAGCGGCACCTACCCGCAGTATCTTATTACCGATGTTGATTTTCCCATGGCGCGGCTCATGGGATTGCGGCTTGGCGCGTCATTATGGAAGACCGTTACTGTTGACCTTCTGGTGACCACCAACATCGAGTGGACGGCCATCGGCGACGTCAATCTTTCCGGCCTGCTCTCCTGGAAACCTTTTCCACTGTTTGAAATCGGTGCGGGCGGAAGCTGGTGCAGCATAATTTCAATGGATTTGGATAAGACGACGCCTCTTGCAGAGGGTTCCCGCTATCTTGATCGAATTCCGGGCACCGGCGATACCGCCATCTACAATTATACGTTTGCCGGGCAGAAAGTGATGGGGCGGATGACGCTTGACCTCAAGCATGTACTTCCCTGGAAAGAGCTGTTCGGCGAAAAGGACTTGCAGTTGTATACCGAAGCGGCTGTTCTGGGATTGATCGATTATCCGGTAAGCATAGACGGGTATACGCAGTATGATACGCTCCGGCAACGGGTTCCGGTTATGGCGGGTTTCAACCTTCCGACCTTCAGGTTCATGGATGTATTGAATGTCGAGGTCGAATGGTTCAACAATCCGTATCCGAACAATTTAAATCCCATCAAGTTCGACAACCAGCCGGTACCGCTTTCAAGTTACGGGAACGAAAAGAGTTCCGTTTACATGAATCTTCATGATGATGACTGGAAATGGAGCGTTTACGGCAAGAAAACGTTTGCCGGGAATTTTTTCGTCATGTTTCAGTTCGCCAGAGACCATATCCGCTGGTATCGTCTTGATTATACGGCCATGGACGGCAAGGAAGCGCTCCGCAAGAACGATGAGTGGTACTATACTTTCAAATTCGGTTATGCATTCTAGAAAAAGAGGGTGTCGAACATGAAATGTCTAAAAATACTATTGTTTACATTGACACTGTCTGTTGCCGTATATGCCCAACTGGACACCAGCAGCCAGCATTTCTATCTGTATATCTACTTCATCAACAGGGAACAGGAGTTGGGGGCACGTCTCGCTTTCAGTACCGATGCGGTCACCTGGCAGAAGTATGATGACGGGAACCCGGTAATCGCACCGGAAATCGCCAAAGGTGAAGTTCCCCTGATGCGGGATCCGAATGTACTCTACGATTCGAGCACCGGTGTTTTCCATTTAATATGGACCACCGCGTGGAATCAGGATAACATCGGCTACGCGACTTCAAAAGACCTTTTACACTGGTCGGAGCAGATTATGATCCCCGTCGGGCAAAGAATCAAAGGCTGCGCCTGCTGCTGGGCGCCGGAGTTCTTTTACGACGACCTTAAAGACAGTATTATGGTCTACTGGTCCACGGAGAGAGGTACGATCGGTAAAGAGGCGTTTTACTGCATGACCAGGGATTTCATACATTATACCGCTCCGCAGGTGTATTTTGCCCCGAAAAACAAAGACGGGGAGGTATACACGGTTATTGATGAGACCATTCTCAAAGTCGCCGACAACAAGTATTACATGTTCTTCAAGGACGAGCGCGAGCCCATGATAGCGCAGAAAGTAAGCAAGAATATCCATTTCGTGTTCGGTCCCACGCCGCAGGGGCCATGGTGGGAAGGGCCATGGGACATGGTCTCCACGCCTATTTCCGTTCCGGGGAATGAGGGGCCGAGTGCGATTATAATGGGAGACGAGGTGAGGGTGTATTTCGATCCGTATAACAACACTGAAAGTACCGACCGGACGGCCGTGGCCAGGCTGGCTGATTTTCTGGGTGAGGGCCCCCCTCCGGATGCGGCCTGGAGCAAAGGTCCGGTGATGAAAACGGGAACAGGGTCCGATAATTTTCTCGTCAGTCATGGAAGCGTTTCGAGAATCCCGCGTGCGAAAGTAATGCAGGTGCTGTACGGCATTCCGGATCCGACCGTTTATCCGGAGACCTGGACTCACCCACAGCAGAGTGAAATAGTTGTTGAAGAAATCGTCGCAGATACTTCGGATACCGGTTCAATCGATTATCCCCTCGGCAAACAGAACTGCGGCCTGGGATCCGGAGTCGGCCTCGCCTTTTTCCCGCCTTTTGTTTTCAAGGCAATGGCGATGCGCAGACGCAGAAAACGACGGCGGGGAGATGCGTAGGGCGCCGTCACAACCTTGACGATGCCCGCCCGCTCTCATTTTTTCATCATACGCTTTGGCGGAAATGAGTGACAAACGCCTGATGATGAAATAAGTTGTAGTATTCAAAAGATAATTCAATCTTTAATGGTTAGACTCTATTTTATTTATAATCAATAACCTACATAATAATTTGTATTCAATTTGGATACATAATTTCATTTTTTGATTGCCGATCACCCGGTTTCTGCATATATTCCTTATTCGGAAGGAATGGCGGGCCGCTCTTGCCACGAAAGGGGAAGTGGCGGAGCGGCGGCATTCCGCGGCGCAGATGTATTACCTTGAAAGGTCTCGTGGTATCCGAATTCACGACCTGTCTTTATGAAGCCATTATTCAAGTACATCGATTACCGGGTTTTTCTTGAAGATTTTTATCATGATAAAAAAAGATCGATGCGCTGTTTCTCCTATCGCTATTTCGCCCAAAAAGCGGGCGTCAAATCACCGATTTTTCTCAAGCAGGTCATTGACGGCAAGCGCAACCTGACGCGGCGGATGATCGAACAATTCATTCCCGCCCTCAATTTCAATAAAAAAGAGGCCCTTTTTTTTAAAAATCTGGTGCTGTTCAATCAGGCCAAAAACGCCGTAGAAAAACAGGAACACTACAGCGTGATGCTTTCAATGATGGATTACGTCAACGAACACCAGATTACGGCCGATCAGTACCTCTACTTTGAAAAGTGGTCTACCGGCGTCATCCGCGAATTGATCTGTCTTTACGATTTCAAGGATGACTGCGAATTGATCGCCGGCTCGCTCCGGCCTCCCATCAAAACCGGTGACGTTAAGAAAGCGATCGCCCTTCTGCTGCGTTTAAAGCTCGTTGCCCGGCAGAACGACGGCACGTACCGGCAGACCAACGCCGCCATCATCAGCAGCGATCCGATGGTCGCGCTCGCCCGGCGCTCCTTCAACAGCGAGATGCTTACTCTGGCACGCAACGCGAATGAGGCCGTTTTGCCTGAAGAAAGAAACATATCGGGAATCACCATGGGTATTTCAAAAGCCTGTTACGACGTGCTGCTTGCCGAAATGGCGGCATTCAAGGAACGGGTCAAGGTGATTGTCAATCAGGATGAACGGAGCAGCCGCGTCTACCAGCTCAACCTGCAGCTCTTTCCTTTGAGCAGGGATGTCGCAGAGATACCCGCAGCCGGAAAGGGGAGACAGCCATGCGCGGAATGAAGTATGGCCTATTTTTTCTGGCGGCGTGCGGACTGCTGCTTGATAACAGATGCAGTCCCGATTCGGTGGCGGGAGGCACGAGCACCTCGGAGAACGGCCGCGTCGTCGGACGGCTTGTGACGACCGCAGGCGCCCCAGCATCGAATACACAGGTCACCCTCATCCCGGCCTCCTATAATCCCGTAAAAAATCCGGCTGCCGTCCCGATTGATACCACCGACGATTCCGGAGGCTATTCGTTTACCCGCGTCGGCCGGGGTGACTATGTCGTCCAGAGCGTTCATGTTGCTGAGAGGACACGAGTGCTCCGGTGCGGTATTCGCGTCGCCGGCGACACGGTTACTCTTCCCGCCGATACCCTGCGCAGTCCGGGATCAATTAAAATAGCGCTTCCCGAGGCCGTCGATGCCGCCTCCGGGTACGTCTACATACCGGGAACCACCATTTTTGTAACGCTTTACGGGGGCAATGAATTCGCCGTCCTCGACTCGGTCCCTGCGGGCATTATTCCTGCGGTGGCGTATGCGTCGGAGGGAGACGACCAACCGTCGATCCTTCGCTATGCGGTCGTTGTCCGTCCGGAAGATACCGCAATCGTGAGGAATACCTCATGGAAATACAGCCGGCGGCTCCGGTTGAATACCTCGTCGTCCGGCGCCGGCATCAACGAAACAGTGCATCGGTTTCCCGTACTCGTCAGATTGACGGAAATTAATTTCGATTTCAACGAGGCGCGGAGCGACGGCGCCGACCTTCTGTTTACGAAAACGGATGCCGCCGTCCTGCCCGGCGCGATCGAACGGTGGGACGCCGGCGGCGGCGTTGCCGAACTATGGGTGCAGGTCGACACGATACGCGGCAATGATTCGGTGCAGTCAATCACAATGTACTGGGGGAACCCGCAGGCCGTCGCCGGTTCCGGCAGCGGCGACGTATTCGATACCGCCGCAGGATTCGATGCGGTGTGGCATCTCGGTGAAAGCTTCGATACCCTCTACGATGCGACAAGCAACCGTTACCACGGCATCAGACACGGAAACCTGAAGCGGTCTTCATGCATGATAGGGTACGGACAGATCTTCGACAGCACCGAGGCGTACTGCGAAATGGGAACCGTGCTCAATCCCGGCGGAGGCGATATGACGGTAAGTGCGTGGGTAAAGCGTTCGGCAACCGGCCTGCAGACCATCGTGGCGAAATCAAACGGCGGAAGCCCGAATGCAACCTACGGGTGGAGCCTTTCGTTCGGCACCGCCGATCAGGTGCACTTTTTCACCGCGACCGCGGGGCAGTCCTGGGGGGACACCGGCGCATTCGACTTCTGGTCGCGCGAAGACGCAACGGTTATTGATTCGACTGCCTGGCATTATATCGTTGCGGTGGTTGACCGGTCGGATGCCGCTCGATGCAGAACGTACATTGACGGCGTGGATGTTACCGGCGGCTCGAACGGCGACATCATCGGAGTCGGTCCGCCGGTCACGGCGGCCCCGCTGCGGATCGGCGCCGAGGCGGACGGCGATTACCAATGGACCGGCTCGATCGACGAATGCGTCGTATCCCGTGTTGCCCGCCCGGAGGCGTGGATACGGTTATGTTTCATCAACCAGGGCCCCGATGACCGGCTGGTGGAATTCAGATGAGCGAACGATGGGATGAGCCTTTACCGGATAAAAAACGGAATCGGGCTCGTACGCCGCACCGGGATTGTTCTTAATGCCAGCGGTCGGCGGAACGAGCGATATGCATCGACGTATCTATCGCTTGTCCATAAAGCAGCTTTGGTCTGCAACCGGATGCAAAGGAAGAACGTTATGAAAAAAGGTGTCTCGTTATGCCTGGTGTTCGGCATGCTCTGGGCCGGATCGTTTGTTGTTCGTGGCTCAGCGTATGCAGGAACCTATACTATTACCGTCGATGCGGGTAAACAAGTGGCCGCGCTTCCCCATTTCTGGAGCGAGTGCGTGGGCACGGGGACCATGCTGTATTGCCTGAAACCGGAGTGGCAGGTCGCCGCGAAAATCGGCGCGGACGAGGCGGGATTCAGGCGCGTACGCGGCCACGGCATTCTCATGGGATGGAACGGCACTGATGATCCGGGAATCATTCGCTGGAGCGGGACCGGCACCCCCGCCTACAACTGGGTGAAGTTCGACTCGATCATCAATGTCCTTATACGCTGCAACCTTCGGCCGATCGTCGAACTGAGTTTCATGCCGAAAGACCTGCAGTCGAATACCGTCATAAGCAAGCCAAAGGACTGGAACGTATGGCGCGACCTGATCCGTGAAATCGTGGCCCATTGCGTTGCGAAATTCGGCCCCGAAGAGGTTGAATCGTGGTATTGGGAAGTATGGAACGAATACGATTACCAGGGTTTCTGGAACGGTAACGACCAGGATTACTATATGCTCTATCAGAAAGCGGTCGAGGGGGCGAAAAGCGCGAATGGGAACGTTATTGTCGGCGGACCGGCAACGACGGGTGCGTCGCCCCTGCAGGCGTTTCTGGATTACTGCACCGCCAACAGTGTCAAGGTCGATCTTTTATCAAATCACTGTTACGGCTCATCCCCGGGGGATGCCTCCGACCCGGTCAACGTCCGCAACGACAACCGTTCGCGGGCCGGAGTAATCAAGAAGAGCGGGAAAAAACTTTTTTCGCTCAATACCGAGTACAGCTCGACGTGGCAGGGCCAGGGGGGATACACCCAGCCCAACGTCGTCAGTATGGATTCGCATATCAATGCCCCGTTCGTAGTCAAGTGCATCAAGCTCATCATCGACGATTATGCCGGCGGGCAGTATGCGCTTCCCGACGTGCTTTCCTACTGGGCGATTTCCGATGTGTTCGATGAGTCCGGTTCGAACAAGGGCTCCTTCATCGAAATGAACAATAAAATCCCTTTCGGAGGGGTTTTCGGTCTGATCACCTATCACGGAATACGCAAGGCGACCTTCAATGCATTCAAAATGCTCCACCTGACGGGAACCGCGCTCCTCTCTTTGACGGGCGGCAGCAAGGAGGCCGACGGGGTCGACGGGTTCGCGACGATCAACGCCGATACCTCGGAAGCGGCGGTGATTCTTTACAACTATTATAAGGATTTTTCCGGCGGCGGAGGCGACAACATCGTCGAACTGACCGTGAAGAATCTTCCTTTTTCCCACGGGAAGCTCAAGGTCGTCCGGTACCTGGTCGACGCGGATCACAGCAATCCCTACGGAGTATGGGTAAAACAGGGAAAGCCGGTCAGGCCCACCAACGATGAGTGGGAGGCCATGCGCGCGGCGCAGGAACTGGCGCGGCGCGAACCCGATTCGCAGTTCGACTTCACCGGAAACGCGTTTACCGAATCGTTCACCCTGGGCCGGCATGCCCTCTCACTGCTGCTGATCGGGAGGGAGGGCCCTGTCGCCGCAGACGGAAAACCGGCGCGCCGCAGCGGCGCCGAAGTCGTTTCCCTGCACGGGACGATGCTGATCCTGCACGATTTCCCGCGGAAAAGGGCGACAATCCGCATCGTCAACGCCGAAGGACGCATACTGAGCAGTTTCGTCGCGCAGGCGCCCTCCTTCGACGCGGGGCGCGATTGCGCGCCCGGCCTCTACCTTGTCGATGTCGAGTGTGGCGGTTTCCGGAACATCAGAAAAATGACCGTGCAATAAGGTGTCGCATCGCCGGGAGAAAAACGAACGCGTTTCACGTCCGGAGAATCGGAGCAGCAACGATGCAGCAACTGTTTATAACCGCCGTAGCATGCGCCGGTGTATGCCTCGGAGCGGTTGGAGAAGCCTGCTGCGCAGTCGACGGAACCATGGGCACTCCCCTGGGCGGAAT
>JAFGNB010000054.1 GCA_016927235.1 Chitinispirillaceae bacterium | reverse complement strand
GTCGTAAAAACCGATATGTTCGTACTCCCGCACCGGTAAAAGGCAATAGGAGCGTTTGCGGAACATGATTCCCTGGATCGGTGCGAGGTGGTTGTAATATTTCCTGGTGCAGGAGCGCAGGTTTTGCAAGCGTAACATCAGTAATATCTCAATGATCCTGACGCCATGGCAATGGCAAAAAAATGTCCTCCTCCTCTTCCGCATCAGCAGCGGCCGCAACGGGCGAGGAAAGGGAGAGCGCTGCTGTTTGAGTGCCGTGCAACGGCACGAGTTCAGCGCTCTCCCGAGCCCGACTAAACAGCAAAAGCTATCCAACCCCTTCCAAAGGTCATCACCCTGCCTGCTCAATCAATTTCACCGCCTCCGCCACCCCGTCACGCCGCCGGAGTGCGGCGCCGAGATGCTTCGCATTTTCCTGATAGAAAGGATTTTCAATCGCCTGTTGGATCGCTTCGGCAAGCTGCCCGGCGGTGAGCCTCGCACAATTCAGCGGCCGGGGGCCGAGACCACACTTATGGATACGGTTCCCCCAGTAGTACTGGTCAAGCAGGTGCGGGATGCTCACCTGGGGCACCCCGCTCAGACCGGCGGTGTGCATGGTACCGGCTCCACCGTGATGCACGACGGCGGCCATGTGCGGGAAGAGTTTGAGGTGGGGGGTATGGCAGACGGGAAACAGCGTATTGTCATCCGCGGGTTGCAGCTGCATGCCGGTCCACCCTTGACCGACCACGGCGCGGATTCCCAGCCGTTTGACTGCTGTCCTGATAATCTCCATACTGCGGTAGGGCCGGGGGTCGATCATGCTGCCGAATCCGATATACACCGGCCGGGGGCCCTGCATGATAAATCGCTGCAAATGCGTATCGAGTTCACGACTGTCCGGGAACTGCCAGTAAGCGGTCTGTGAGAGACCGGGCGCATGGATATCGGGCGGCCAGGTTGCAAGTTCAGGGTCCATGGCGAGGTGCATGTTGCGAACGAAAAATCGAAGTATACCGGTAACGGGAGGCAGCCCGAGCTTCCTGCGGCGGCTGTTGATCGGCTGTGAAAGCAGGAGCGACATGGAGAGCGCGTAGACCGCCCAGAGCGCCCTATTGACAAAACGGGGAAAGACGACCCGCCGGGTGATCGGCGGCGGGTAATAAACCGACGGCGCGATTATCGGGACGTGCACAACATGGCGATAGGCGATTCCGCGTTTCTCCGCAACCGAACCGCCGGCGAACTGCAGACCGGCGCCGATGATCAGATCGACGTTGCCCGCATGCTGTTCCAATGCCGTAAACTGACCGTCGACCACTGTTTCGAAGCACGCCAGCATCGGTTTGAACGTCCGGACGGTTTTGCCCGTCATCATGCCGCCGTGCATGGTCATGAAGGTTTTTACCGGTATTGACATGGGGTGCGACGGGATACCATAGGAGGTAAAAGAGTCGATGAAATCGGGCGGAACGCATGCCTCAACAGTATGTCCGGCATCCCGCAGCCCCAGCCCGAGCGCCAGGAGCGGCCGGATATCGCCTTCGGTGCCTTCGGGAGCGAGAACGATTTTCATTCGGCAGTGCCGGATGAGCACGGGAAAAGGAGTCCATGGATCATACGGTAATTATACATTCGCGGCGAATCACCTACTTCTCATCTTGATTTCTTCACCATGCACTCTGGAATCGATTAATTTTATTGTATCGGGCATGATTGATGATTTTAATATAAGGGAGTGACGGAATGTCCAATCCGACCGTGATCTGCGAAACCTCGCTGGGTACTTTCGAAGCGGAGATCTTTCTCGATAAGATGCCGGCGACCGCTAAAAACTTTCTCGATCTTGCCGAACAGGGCTTTTATGACGGCCTCCATTTCCACCGGGTCATCAAGGAATTCATGTGTCAATTCGGCTGCCCGTACAGCCGCGATCCGCAAAGCCCCCGCGCCGGAACCGGCGGTCCGCCGCACGGCTGTATTCCCGACGAGTTCCCGGAGGATGCCAGGCTTTCCAACGAAACCGGGACTCTGTCGATGGCGAATACCGGCGAGCCCGACAGCGGCGGTTCGCAGTTTTTTATCAACACGGTGCATAACGATTTTCTCGACTGGTTCACCCCGGGTCGCTCCCGCCATCCGGTGTTCGGGAGAGTGGCAAAAGGCATGGAAGTCGTCACGGCGATCGAATGCACCCCTACCGACATGAATGACCGGCCGGTCACGCCGGTGCAGATGATACGGATTACGGTAAAAAAGCAGGCTTGAAACAGTACATTGTTCCACAGCATCTTTTTTCACCTGCTTCAGCTTGACAGAAAAATCACCATGTATCGTTTTCGGCTTCAGACCTGAACGGACGATGCTGAAGCCGGCGGCGGCGCGTTCCACTTACCTGCCGATCTCTTTTTTCAGCAGCTCCTTTGGGGGTTCCTTGCGTTTTTTAAGTGAAACGGCGAAACGGACTATCTCCCGCAGATTGCCCTTGTACTTATAGAACAGCTGATCGAACAACGTGAGGTCGAGCGTGTACGTGATCCGTATCGCGAGAAAGGCGTTGTTGTAGGACAGCTGTTCAACGCCGCGGAACCGCTGCGTTGTGAAGAGGCTGTCGTAGTCGCGGGCAAGCCGCTCCCGGAAGGTGTTGACGATGCCGGTCTTCAGCCGTATTTTTTCGGCGCGTTCGATCTGCCGCTCGTACACTTCTTTCAGTTCGGCGATGAGTCCGCGGATGAGCTCCTGATAGATTTTCTGGTCGCTCATCAACCGGTGCGCGCTGCGGTACTCCGGAGACAGCGGGCCGTAATAGGTCCTGAGATAGTTGAGCGCTCCTTCACGGCCGATAAACGTGGCGAGCTCCTCGCTGAACTGGACGTCCTTGAGGTAGACGGTGGCGTGGGTCTGTTCATGAAAGATATAGTTCGCGAGCAGATAGACCGGATAGTCCGCCATGAAGCTGTACACCGGATCGGAGAGGATGCCCAGCGTGCTGTAGCCGGGCGACTTTTCGATGTTGATTTCATACCCCTTTTGCGCCAGGCGCGCTCCCGCCCGCTCTGCATCGCGCAGGTCGAAATAACTCCTCAGGGGGAAACAGCCGAAAAACGGGTAGCACCATTTTTTTACAATAAAACTTGCCGAATCCGCGGCGCTCAGCATTGCGAGGAGGTAAGAACTGTCGATATGGACGATGCGGGTGTAATTGTCGTTGCCGACCAGGCCGATGCTGTCAACGGCGAATTGCCGTATCCGTCCGATTTCATTGAGAAAACCGCGCTGTTTTCCGGAGAGGGTGCTGTCGCGCCTGAGGCGGCTGACGTGCTTCGCTTTCACTTGATGGGAAACCAGATAGCCGCCCTGTTTCACCAGATAGCAGCCGCTCACAAGGATGAGCACGAAAAGCGTTGTCATCACACGGACCGCTGTCACCTGCCCCCTGCGGCTGCTCATCGATTGACCGGTCACTTTCCCTGACGTTCATACTGGACGGCTGTTTCAGGGGATAAAAATACTTTTTCGGTGCCGGAGAAACCATTACCCGCCTCCGGTCGATGCATTGGCGGATGTCCGGCACCGGTTCGCGGGATGATTTACTGCCGCAGATAGCGTACCGGATCGGTGCGGGGAAGCAGCAGCTGCCGCTGCAGCGACGCCGACGCCCTGTCGCCGAACACGGCGCCGAATTCCTTCAATTTCGCACTGATCGCTTCGCTGCGCGCATGGTGCTGAAGCTTGAATTCAACAAGCACCTGCCGGCGCCTGCTGTATTGATGCATCTCGCCGTATACGTAAGCCTTGATCAGCGACGCAACCATTCCGCCGTCGGCCTCCCGCCGCCGTTTTTCAAGAAAGTCGATCACGTCGTCATGCCTGCCTTCCCTGCACAGATAGTAACAGCGTATCACCGCCTCCGTGCGGTTGAACTGTTTGTTCACGCCGAGGAGCCGGCGCTGCATGAGCGTCGTATCGATCGACGGAGCGGTGAGCTCGTAATGCCGGATGATCCGGTGCAGCCCCTGGATGTTTTCCGGATCGCGCTCGAGGAGCCGTTTGAGGCATTTTTCGGCGTCGTCGTCGCGTCCCTCGCTCTCGTAAAGATCCGCCAGCAATAGATACGAGTAATAGTTCCCCGGCGCCAGCACGATTTCCTGCTCGAGGCTCTTTATCGCGTTATCGTATTCATGAAGCTGGCTGTAGGAGGCGGCCATGCTGTGAAACGGGGCGTCGTACCGGTCATCGACCACCGCCGACCGCACGAACCAGGAAACGCTCTCCGCGAACCTTCCGGCATACTGGTGTATCTGTCCGATCAGCAGGTAGACGTCGGCGAGATCGCGGCACTGCTCCTCGTTTTTATCGATGAAGTGCTCGAAAAAATCGGCAAGCCGGCCGAGCTGCAGCACGATATTGTCAAGATCGCCCGCCTCGCAGAGTTCGTAGGCCCTGTCCTCGATCTGTTCCGCGACATCCTCATACGGCTGTTTGCTTCCGACAACGATATCGCACAATCGCGACAGCGTCCGGTACGCATCATTCGGCCCCGCATTGGCGGGCTGTGGTGCGGACGGCGATTGTCCGGCCTGCGGTAGTGATCCGTCTCCCATCGGTGTTCCCCCCGGTTGCTCCGGCAGTGGTTATCCATTGCACACCCACCTCATCATACATTGCACCGCCGCGGGGGTTCAAGCTTTTTATCACCGGTCTATCGTGATTCCGACGCGCCCGGTTTCCCGGCGGTTTTTGCAGCGAGGCGGCTCCGCGCCACACCCGCATCGGTACGCACCGTTACGGGGTGGGTAACGGCACCAAAGGCGTGCTCGATGTCCGCCGCGGCCCGGTCGGTAAAAACCACCCAGTTCGTGATCTCGTAGTATCCCCGGGGAACATCGTGGAT